>CAMAUY010000142.1 GCA_945861565.1 Akkermansia muciniphila | reverse complement strand
CGCAGCGCGACGAACGCCCCGATGGTGCTGGTTCTCGCGCTGCGAGAACCAGCCTCGCGTGCGGTGGCGCAACAGGCCGGGATCTACCGCTGTCCCACGGACAAATCCACGGTCGAGGGGCAATCCGGTCTGCCGCGGACGCGCCCCTCCCAATTTCGGACCCTCATTCGGGATCCGACGATCTTCCGACGTTCGTTCGGATCCGGGGTGTGAGCGTCTGCAAAACGTCTCGCTGCGATATCAGGAGTCCCATCGCTGAATTCAGCAGTTAGTGCCGCAACGCATTGGCGACAATTCGGCGACGGGTCGCCTCACGATTGGCGGCGTCGTGGTACTCCACCGGATTGAAGTCATCGGTGAGCACGATCCCATGCCGGGGATCCATGCTGGGCACATTGGTCAGAGCCCATTGGTACTCCTGACGTATCATGGGGACGTAGCTGGCCAGCAGGCCCGGGGGTATCGTGGGTTTGCGGCCGAGGGCCGGCGAGGCAGCATAGAAGCACTTGCCGTCTTCCGTCCGATGGAGGGCCACCGTTCCAAATACCGACTGCAAGGTTTGATACAAAGAGTTCGCGAAGAAATCCTGGCCCGCCTCCGTTTTGGCAAACGTGTTGATGACCAACACACCCTCCGGTTTGAGGACTTTGCGGACCGCGCGAAATGCCTCCTGGGACATGAGGTGGACCGGGGTTGAATCGCCAAGAAACGCGTCCAACACCACACAATCGTATTGCTTCGTGCAACGCCGCACGTATTGACGCGCATCCCCCTCGTAGACGTGGACGGCGGCGGGATTGAACCCGAAATATTTCGTCGCCAGCGGAATTACGGCCGGGTTGATTTCGACGGCATCCACCCGGGCTCCTTCCCGGGCGAACTGCATCGGAACGATTCCGACCCCCAGCCCAAGGCAGAGCACCTCCTGGATTGCCGGTTGGTAAGAGCGCGCGAACCCCGGGAGGAGGTAGGTGAACGCGGACAAGCTGATTCCGCGCGTGGGTTCGTAGCTGTTCTGCATCAAGTAATCGTTTAGATACATGCGAAGAGTCATTCCGTTTTGCCGCCGGTCGATGACCTGCAATTGTCCGAAATTCGAATTGGCGAAGGCGATTTCTCCGAAAGCTACCCGCCGTCGAAGGTCTTGTCCCACGCCCGCCAAGCCGATGGCTCCGCTCAGGCCGCCCAGGATCAGAGCGACGGGTAACTGGCGGCGCTTGCCCCAGAACACGAAATAGGTCACCACCTCGAACGCAAGGATTAGAACAACGGCCAGGAGTGTTTTCGAATTGGGCAGGAGAGGCACCAGCACATAGCCGATCAGAATCGTCCCCGCAAAGCTGCCCAACGTGCTGAGGGCGCTCAAACGGCCCACATTGCTCCCGACGGTCGCGACCGATGCGGTAAACACCTGCACGAGGAATGGACCCGTGGTGGCGAGGAGCGCGAGCGGCACGAAGAAGAGAACGGCCGAGGCAATCAGCGTGCCGACGGCTAGGCTCGGAAGGCTCAAGGCAAAATTGGCCACGGGTTCGCAAATCACCAGACAGAGCGCCAACCACAGGGCCGCTCCGAGCACGGCGCCGTAGAGATTGCGCAAATCCGCCGATCGATGCACCCAACTTCCCCCCGCCCAGTATCCAAACGCCAGGGCCATCAGCGTGACGGCAATTTGAGCCGTCCAGACGAAATGCGACGTCCCCACGTAGGGCGAGAGCAGCTTGGCTCCGAGGATCTCGACGATCATAATCACGGCGCCGTTGATTGCGGCCGTGAAAAAAAGAAAACGTCGAAGCGATGGCGACAGGCCGGTTTTGGGTACCAATGCAGGGGGAGGCACGAGCGGTTTTAGGCTGGTTTTGAGATCCAGGCAAGCGCGGGGACAATGCGGCATTTCGTGAGCCTGGGACGCCGGCAGGCTTGGCACCGGCCATGCCCCTGAGGCGGCCCCCGGCCCGCCTTGTTTCTTTCCCATTGTCGAAATCACCCAAACCCGCAACATTTCCGCGTCCTTCCTATGTACCTGCCGACTCTGTTCCTGCTTGCGCTATCCGTGGCGACTGCAATTGCTGCGTCGCCCGAACCCCGCTTCCGTATGGTGGATGTCGATTCCAAAATCGCCATCGGCTACGGCATCACCACCGCGGATGTCGACGGGGACGGCAAACCCGATCTGGTGCTTTGCGACAAGAACCAGATTGCCTGGTATCACAATCCCGGCTGGGAAAAACACGTCATCGCCGAAAACCTCACGCAGTTGGATCACGTTTGCATCGCGGCCGCGGACATCGATGGGGACGGAAAGGCAGAAATCGCGGTTGGAGCGGGTTGGAATCCGGGCAACACGACCAACAGTGGGGGTGTCTTTTTCCTGAAAGCGCCGGTCGATCGTGCTCAACGTTGGAAGCCGATTGAACTGCCGCACGAGCCCACCGTTCATCGCATGCGCTGGGTCAAGGACTGGCAGGGGCGATTGACGCTCGTGGTCGTTCCACTGCACGGTCGGGGGAACAAGGACGGCAGCGGCGAAGGCGTTCGCATCCAGCGCTACGTCAAGCCGGCGGGTGCCGGCGACTGGGAGATCACGACTCTTCAAAACTCGCTCCATAAGACTCACAACATCGATCCGGTCCAATGGGACGATGATGTGGCGCAGGAGGTTTTGATCGCGGGAAAGGAAGGAGTGTTCGCCCTGAACTGGTCGCAGCAGGAAAACCGGAATGTGTTAGAACCGATCGCGGACGGGCGGGCGGGGGGTGCCGGTGAAGTTCGGTTGGGAAAGCTTCCCAGCGGCGGACGGTTCGTCGCCACCGTCGAACCGATGCACGGCAATGCCCTCGTTGTCTATCGACCGCCGGCCAAGGGTGGCACGAATCTATGGGATCGCCTCGTGCTGGATGAAACATTGGTCGAGGGCCATGCGCTGGCCTGCGGCGATTTGCTCGGACTGGGTCGCGACCAGATTGTCGTCGGTTGGCGCGGAGTCCTGAATCGGCCGGGTGCGAAAGTCGGTATTCGCCTCTTTATTCCAAAGGACAACACCGCAGCGGAATGGAGTTCTGTATTGGTCGACGACAACACCATGGCGTGCGAAGATCTCTGTCTCGCGGATCTAAATGGAGATGGCCGGCTGGACATCATTGCGGCCGGTCGAGCAACCCATAACGTGAAAATCTACATGAACGAGAAGCCGGCTCGTTGACCGATGGCGAAGCCGGACCATTTCGCACTGCCCGACGGTACTCCCGTATACATTCTTCACGAAGACCGGGCCGCGATGGCCATCGACAAACCCCCGGGCTGGATGTTAGGCCCGGATGATTGGGAACATGCCGACCGCAATTTGCATCTCCTATTGGTCGATTTGCTGAAGGAACGTCCCTTCTGGGTACGGAGCCGCAATCTCCGGTTCCTCCGGCACGTTCATCGCCTCGACGCCGGCACGAGCGGAATCCTCTTGCTCTCGAAATCGCTCGGGGCGATTCAGTCCTATTCCAAACTATTCGCCAGCCGCGAAGTCGCCAAGACCTATCTCGCCGTGACGGCTGGAGTTCCGACGCGAGAGCAGTGGATCTGCCGGGATCCATTGGGACCGGTCGCAGGCGATCCCGGCCGGCACCGGGTGGATCTGAAAGAAGGCAAGCCCGCGGAAACAGAGTTTCGCGTCCTGTCACGCCAGGGCGGCCGGGCACTCATTGAAGCCCATCCGTATACCGGCCGGACTCACCAAATTCGCCTGCATTTGCTGGCGGCTGGCTGCCCGGTGGTGGGCGACGATCTCTACGGACGCGCCGATTCGGCACCGGCCGGACCCGGACAGAAACTCGGGCTCCGGGCGGTGGGCCTTTCCTACCAGGATCCATTCTTGCGCCGTCCGGTCCGGATCACGGCACCCGCGGCCGATTTTCTTAGCCGGTTTGGTTTTTCGGAGGCGGCGTCCGAAAAATCTCCTCCGGCTTTAGCCCCGAAAGATGTTCAACCCCTCGCATCAATCGAAAAAGGGCGAATAACATCATCCCGAAAGTCGGCACCACAATCACAGGCCAGGAAAGCCAACTCATCTTCCCGAGCTGGGCATTAAACTCCGGTGAACCGGGAACGGCCGTGAGCAACCAGCGAGCGAGACTAAAATTCAGCACCGCACTGATCAGAAACGATGCAGCGAGGATCCAGGAAGACCGCGCCAGCAGGAGTTCGAAGGGTGCGGCCATGTTTCGCTCCGCCAACGCCTGCTCGATGCGATGGGTATCCAGCACCTGATCGTTGAAGAGGAGCGTCTTCACCAGTGGCTGGGGCGTGCGCAGCGAGAGCGGAATCGCCAAGCCCAGCAGCAGCGGAATCGCTGCCTCCTTGATCGCCACCCAGTAGGCATCGGTCTTGAGCAGGCCCAGCACGCCGGTGGCGAGCGTGCTGACAAATCCCAGGACGGAGAAAATGTTGAACTTCCTTCGTGTCGCGAGATCCCAGACCCCATACCCGAGCGGGAGAGAGAGCGAAACCACGAGGCCCCAGACAGGCCCCAATCGATCCGGCTTTGACAACTGGCTGAGGAAAAACCCCGGCAGAATGACATTGCAAAGAAGATTCAACCAAATGTTCTCTGGCTTCGGGGCGGCAGATGGGGTCGTCGGACTCATGAGCAATCCGTGAGGTTGATCGAAAAATCACCGCGCGGCCAAGGCAAATGGGAGTGAATGGGATCGAGAATTTGCCATGGAATGGCTGAATTGACAGAATCTTTCTCCCGTCCATAGTGGCAATGATGAAAACAATTCGAACCCTGCTAACCCTCATTGCTGCGTCCGCCTCGTTGCTGGCGGCCAGCGCGCCTGCCGTGCAAGATATTCCCTTAAAAGACATTGACGGCAAAGAAACCTCACTCAAGGCCTACAAGGGCAAAACGGTGCTGCTCGTGAACGTGGCCTCGAAATGTGGCCTTACCCCGCAGTACGACGCCCTGGAGGCGCTGTACAAAAAATACAAGAGCCAGGGCTTGGTGATCCTGGGAGTGCCCTGCAACGATTTTGGTTCCCAGGAGCCAGGCACTCCCGAGGAGATCAAGTCCTTCTGCTCAACCAAGTACAACGTCAGCTTCCCCCTCATGGGTAAAGTTCACGTCAAAGGCAGCGACCAACACCCACTCTATGCCGCATTGACCGGCAAGGACGCCAAGTTTCCCGGTGACATTGAGTGGAATTTCGGGAAATTCCTCATCAATCGAAACGGCGAAGTCATCAAGCGCTTCGCTCCCAGGGTGACTCCGAATGATCCCACCGTCGTGGCTGCCATCGAAGACGCTCTCAAGGCGAAGTAATTGGCTCCACCCTAGGACCCTCGAACTCCCGACCTCGAAGCCTCGAAGCCCATGCGTCGGCATTAACTCCATGTCCGCGACATAACGGAACAATCCCATGCAGCTGTCCCGACCTGTCACCGGTTCGCTCAATGCGTTCACATTGATCGAGCTGCTTGTGGTGATCGCGATAATCGCGATCCTGGCGGGAATGCTGTTGCCGGCCCTGGGTAAGGCCAAAGCCAGAGCTCAACAAATCCAATGCGCAAGCAACCTCCGCCAATTGGGCTTCGGCTTCCTGATGTACGCCGGCGACTACAACGACACACTCCCCGGCACCAACGCAGTGCCCGGCGACCCGTATGTTTATCTGCGCTTCAAACGGGTCATCACCCCGTACATGGGCCGGCAGACCACCAATATACGGGTCGCCACGCAGGGCGACCGCGTCTTTATTTGCCCGAGTGACAAGGGGTTGCCTCTGCGCGGTCTCCCCAATCCGGTGTCTTCTTATGAAGATACGGAATTCAGCAGCTACGTCTACAACGGCGTCTGGTTCGCTCCGAACATCGGCCTGCGCAAGGTGGCGTCGATCAAGAATCCGATCCAAACCCTGCTCGTCACCGAGCACGCAGCGTTTTACGCACAGTCCTGGCACAAGCCGCAAAAGGCCATCGGTAAAACCGGTCAATTCAGGGATGCCTTGAATAATATCGTGTTCCTCGATGGCCACGTCCGCGCCGCACGGATTTATTGGGACGGCAAGGACGCCGGTGAATTGTATCCGTACTTCTACAACCCGCCCAGCAAGGGCGCATACGAGTATTCGTGGGACGACAAGTAGCAACACACGCCCTCGGCCACACTATGAACCAGCCTATTTCGTGGAACTCGTGAAGATAGTAGCCAAACACTCTCCGCCCAATCGAGCTGGGGATGTCCGCTCCGCAGTGCCCTTTGGCTCCTGCGTACGCCCCTGGGCAGTCACCCCAGTTGAGACCTCACCAAATCGGAGTCATCGCGACCGCGCACGGGACTCCACCTCGGTTGCTCTGACCATCTGAAACCCATTAGGGAGGGTCTGCGATCAACCGAGCTTCCCCACCGGATGTTCTGCTCGCCGCCGGGTGTGTGATTGGTTTCCCAGCGTCCGCCACTGGAGACACCGTCTGCTGCCATCGAACTTTTTTTCATTTTGTTAAGCGCTAATTCGCCCCAGCAGACTACCCCATCCGCTATCGTCTTCGTAATGGGGTAAAACCCCACCATGGACATAAATCACTCCGCTACAGTTCCCGAAACCACGCGATGTGTGGGACATTGCTCGACGGCTTCCCGGGGTACCCTTATCAACACCGAGGATTCCTCGTAACTAATCCGTTCAACATCGCTCGTCAGCAGCTGCACCTCCTTGCCCGAAAACCGATGGCCGATTTTGATGATCAATCGGCGAATTGCCCAGCTCTCGTCATCCATCAGAAAATCGCAAACATGACCGATCAAACCATCGCTCGCCCGGATATGGTAGCCTTTCACGGCTTGAGAGCTGCGGAGATGGGCATCGGCACGCTCGGGCTGTAAGCCATTCGTGATTTCGGATTCCGCTCGAAGAGGCTTTTCTGCCACTTCCAATATCGGAAAGCCACTCATGCCCCACAATCCATTTCCGTTCCAATAATACGGCCAGCCATAATATCGATAATACTCTTCCTCGTATTGTCGCGAAACCGGCTTGTGTGACTCAATCGATGGGCTGTCCGCAATCTGTTGGCGGGTCAGATTTACGCGCAATACGTCTCCCTTTTTGAAGAGATTCTGGAAAGGATGGGGCGAGAGAAGCACGTGACGCTCTGACAGCCAGGAGCCTGTGTCCGCGACCAAGTAGCGAACCGCCCACGTCTGATCGTCGAACAAAAAGTCCTTAACATGGCCGATGTCACCATCGGATGCCCCAAGTTTGTTTCCGTACAACTCATTGATGCTATATAACATAATACACCTGTGCTAAGTCGTGTGATTCACGTCGTCAGCAGTTCGCTGATCGATGACAAAGTCGGGACACGATCACAAACAACCTTGATTGAAACCAGGATGGGCACCGACAACACCGCCCCCGGCACACCCCAAAGCCAGGTCCAGAAGATCAAGGAAACAAATATGACCACTGGATTTAGCGTGAAGCGGCGTCCCAGCAGCACGGGGGTTATGAAATTGGACTCGCCGAGGTGGAGTAACAGGTACCAAGCGGGCGGCAGAAAACCCGTCAATAACGTGTCGAATGTGAGGACACCGACGATACCAAGCAGCATGACGCCAGCGACCGGCCCGAAATAGGGAATGAAGTTCAGCAAGGCCGCAAGCATTCCCCACATGACCGCATTGGGCACTCCGAGCCAATAAAGACCCCCGCTAACGGCAACGCCCAAGGAAATGTTAATCAAGGTCACTGAAACCAGATATATTGAGATGTTTTGCTGGATTTCATAGCTGATTTCGACAGCGCGCTTTTTGTCACGGAATGTGGGCATCACATGCACCAGTTTCTGCAAAAACATGTCGCCCGAGGCGAGCAACAAATATAACAATACCAATGTCTCACCCATGCCTCCCAGGAGCGTTCCGGTCCAGTTAATGAAGGTGCTGGGCACACGGCTGGTTTGTAGCTCGACGGTCGTCACCTTCGTGGTTTGTAGCGGGAGCGCTCCCAGGTCGTTCACGGCGGCTGCCGCCTGGCTGAAGCGGGACGCTTGCGGCACCATTTTCTGAACGCGTTGCCTCAACTGCCGCATGTGTTCCGGCGCGTCATTCATCCAGGCCATCGCGGGCCTCCCCAATTCCAGAAAGCCAATCCCCACGGCCACCACGAAAAGGCACAAGACGACCGCGGCGGAAAGAGCCGGCCGGATGTGACACTCGGACAACCAACGGATAAGTGGTTTCAGAGTCATTCCCGCCATGCAGGCCAGAAAGATCGGCAATACCACCGGACGGGCAAAATAGAGGAAGGTAATCGTCCCCATTGCAATCAGGGCAATTTGCCCCGGAGGAGTCTTTGCCTCAGGCAAAACACCGAGTGGAACCGACGCTGACGCAGCGACCGGGGAAATGGCAGGCAGGTGCGGCTCCATCGGCGCTGCAAGGGTGTCCATCGTGGCGATTGCTGCCGACGCACCGTCAGGCTGCGAACTCATCGCAACGGACGGCGGAGCGCCAACCAAACCGCACAGGCGAACCGTGCCCCCTTGAAAAGGGTGCCAGCCCATGTACGCTTCCTATTGATTGCCGCCGGGGTGGTCCGCTGGAATGCGGCCACGCCTGCGACCAGGGTGGCCGCCGCAACGCCAATCGAGCCGAAAGTTTTGGCCTGGACGGCGAGAGCGTGGGCGCCCCCGACCATCGTCTGCCAGTCGTTCAGCAATTCGACGCGTTGGCGCTCGCTTTCCGCCACCAACTGGACCTTCCGCGATTGGATTGAATTCACGAGAGAAATTTCTCCAAGCCCGCCCGATCCTTTCGGAGTTCATCCAGGGACGCCGAGAACGCCCGCCCATGGCTTAAGAGCCTCGACAGCAGTCGCCAAAGGGTGAAGGCAGTACCCCCATACAAGCCGGTCAATGTCACGAGGATGGCAACCGGTGAGTAGTAATCCCATAACACAACGACAATGGCTGACGTCAACGTAATGCCAGCCAACATCCCAAACGCCGCCACGCCCAGAGCTAACAGGAAGCCGCGGAACAACCGCTCGCGTTCTTCGAAAACCTCAACCATTAATAACTTAAGGCGGATTTCTCCCATCGCCAGCAACCGTCGCGCGAACTTTTTTGAGCTCGCTACGACCTGCCCCAAATTGTTTGCCCCGGGTTCCATGACGCGATCAATCGCCGTTCCGACCGCCCCGACGCGAAGAAACGAGGCAACCGAGCAGCGCCCCCAGACCAAACGCGACTCCGATCGCCTGATAGGGATTCTCACGGACGGTCTGATTCGCCATCTCCACACCGACAGCGGCCTTATCGCCGACGCGGCCGAAGGCTGCCTTGCCACTTTCCAGGGCAACGGAGAGTCGTTTACGAGCCTCCTCAACCTGTTCCCCGGTCACGTGAGCCGTTGCTGCCATCAGAGCCCGTGCATCGTCGGCAAGGGTTCCCACATCATTGCATATGTCCTGCATTTCTTTGTTCATAATGTCCTAATGCTTCTACTTGTTTTTGCCGTTGTTTCTTAATTGTCACAAAGGCGGCGGTTTCATCGCGGGTCACACTTCAAAACGATGGCATCACGTCTGCATCGATCTAAATCGGAGTGCTCTGACCTGAAGAATCACCCACCATCGACCAAAACACCGTAACCGGGTGGCTCAGGCACCAACAATGGGGTGTTCACCCCATTTCGGAGCTTGTGTCATAAAAGGAGACTCAAACAGGCTCTGACGCGCTCGCCGAGGTCACCGTGTCCGGTCGAATAGAACGCGGGAGACCCACGCCGACCGTGTGGCCAGAAACAGCAGCGCCCCGCGGGCAGACGGCAAAAACAGCGCCCGTTGCAACCACGCGGCCCAACGAAGCCGGGAAGTGAACCGGTGGTCGCAACCCCAGGCAATCTCCTCCTGTGCCCGGGCCCAGGTCAGGTCACCTCGGCTAAATTTTGCAAGGGGCTCTAGGGCCAGTTCCGCGGATTCAAACGCCATGGACATGCCATTGCCGGTCACGGGCGGAATCATCGTCAGTGCGTCGCCGATACGGCACTCGGTGCGTTGGATCGCACGCTGAGGTTGGAGGCAAAGACCCGCGATCGAGCAGAAGGACTTTTCATCGACGTTCGCGACGGCCAGTCGTGAATGCAGTGTGGATTCAGGGGGACCGGCCAGCCAGTGCCGCCAGCGCTGCGCCAAATCGGGAACGGCCGCCTCACTCCGAAACAAACCACAGATATTCACCTCGCCGCCCGCAAGTCGGCACAAGCCCACATAGCCCGACGGCACAAAGTGCATCTCCAGGTCGGCATCCAGTTTGACGTCACGTGCATGGAACTTCAGTCCGAACAAACGCCATCCACGCGCCACAGGCTCCACGCGCCGACCGCTGGCGCGCACGATTCCCGTCCCAAATTCACCACTCCAACGCGCACCGACCCGCAATATTCCGCCAAGACGTTCAAATTCATCCGCGAGCCACCTATCCAAAACGAAGCGAGAGACACACACGGCCGCTTCAGGAAGCGAGCGAGCCGGAACACGTGTCTCCCCGGCAAAGAACGCGACACTCTGTGCAACGCACGCGCCCGCCTTTTGAATTCCGTCCAACAAGCCAAGTCGAGCGAGTGAGCGCTGGCCGGTTCCACTAATGAATTCCCCACAGACGCGATGCCTCGGATAGCGTCCCGCTTCCCAGACCGTGACCGGGACGCCGCGCTGACGCAGGCCTATACCCAGTGTTAACCCGGCGAGACCACCGCCCACAATGGTGACGCTTTCAGCCATGATGCGTTGCAACGAAACAGTGGCTGAATAAGCCCGCTGAATGCTCGCTCAATTCCCATGGAGTTTCCGAAGACCAAAGCCGGGTGAGATCGTTGCCAACAAAACCCGCCCGCACACTGACGACGGCGTCGTGTCGCGTGACGGCGTTGCAACCCATGAGCCCGAGGAGTCGCGAGGCGGTGAGCGCGAGCGGTGAGCGGCGCGGCTCGCAGGCGATGAATAGGTTCGTCTTCATTGCGATGAGCCTTAATAGCGCCCTCAATGAATTGTCATGGAAATGGTGAAGAAATAGGTTGGTGAGCATCAGATCAACGGTGGACGGCGACTGCTCCAGCCACGTGAATACATCCGTAACCACAAATTCTAGGGACCAATTGAGGGCCGCGAACGCGCGATGCGTTTCCATTGAAACAAGATTCTGACGATCGAGCAGCGTGACCTCTGCAGTCAACCCCGTGGCGGACCATCGACGCGCCAGTCGCAACAGCAGGGTCCCATCCCCCGCACCCAGTTCGACCACTCGGAGAGGTCGTCGAGAAAGTAAGTGGGCTTTGAGCGGGCGACGAAGAGCCCGCGACAGGATGCCACCGTGTCCCATGATGACATTTAATCGTCGCAAATCCCTGCGCGAGGCTTGCGCTTGAGGGTCGACCGGCGACAGTCCATCAAGGATCTCCGGTTCAACAACACGACGCATGCCTCAATCGACCTTCAAAAAAGCTCCGTGGCAGCTGAACCCCGCTCCGAAGGACGACAGCCACCACCACCCGCCGGGCGCGTTTTTCGCGAGCGCCCGCTCCAGCACAAAGAGCACGGAGGGACTGCTGACGTTGCCCAAATCGCGCAACACGTCGGTACTTAGACTCAAATCACCTTCGTTGAGGTTTAGCCGCTTTTGCAATGCGGCAAGCACTTCGCGTCCGCCCGCGTGCAGAATCCAACCGGTCACATCAGCACGGCTTAGCCCATGGAGACGGAGCATTTCAGCAAAAAGAACGTCGACGTGCTTCGCGGCGAGCGCGGGCACCTCGGGGGTGAGGACATTCCTCAACATGCCCTGCCGCAGTTCGAATCGGAGCGCGTCGCGCTCCGTCGGACTCAGGAGACTCTTCGCTCCCTTCCACTCAACCCGTCGCGCCTGCGCGCCTGGTTGGGCTGACAATACCGCCGCCCCTGCACCGTCGCCAAAAAGGCAGGCGCTGATCAGCACCCCGGGATCGTTATCCAGGTAGAACGCCGCGCTGCAAATCTCGACACAGACCGACAAGACGTGTTGCGCCTGTCCCGCTGCCAGGAGAGCGCTCGCGGTTCGCCAGTTTGGCAACGCCGCGCCACAACCTTGCCCGACCAAATCCAGCGCCACCACGTCGGAGCGCAACCCCAGCCGTTCACTGACATAACTGGTAATTCCTGGGCACATATAGCCGGTGCAGGTGCTTATGATCACGGCGTCCATCTGCTCCGGCGTGAGTCGGGCGGCGGCGAGAGCGCGTTCGGCGGCCTGCACCGCGAGGGCGGGCGCGTGTTCGGCGAAGCGGGCGTTCAACGCGTCCGGCGTAAGTACAAACGCGTCCTTCAATTTCGCCACTGCCAAATGCCGGGTGGCAATGCCGTTCTTGCCGGAGAATACTTTCCTCAGCAATGCGTGCGAGCGTGCATTGAGCTGTGGGAATTGGGGCGCATCTTGCACCGCTTCCCAACATTCACTCTGCTTGAAACGACGGGGAGGTACCGCCGTGCCGAGACCCGACAGATACATGGTGCCGGCGGGGGATGACGCAGCGTGGGGCCGCGCTCGGGCAGGACTCGTGGTGGGACGCATCAAAACATTATCGAACGGCTTTTGGGGCCAGACCTCTATTTTTGCAGTCCGCTCTACCTCATCCCGCGTGGTCATTTCCTGGAAGCAAACAATATCTCCTGTCACGTCATTCATCCAATGCCTTGCGCTTAACCGTATCCATTTAGATTTCGTTTCACGTCTGGGATTGCTTCGAAAAAGTGGACAGAGAAAGAGGAGCTTTTTAGTTAGTTGTTTTTGATTTCGAAGTCAACAGGCGATTTGAAGTTTAGGGAACTATGTAGACGGTGAGGGTTATAGAAGCATTCGATATAGTCGAAGATTTGGGA
>CAMAUY010000141.1 GCA_945861565.1 Akkermansia muciniphila | reverse complement strand
CCACCAGAATCGGCTGGGCGGATTTAAGAACTTCGTCGGAAAATGTCGATTCCGTGAGATTGAGAACGTGCGGAGAGGCCATGGGAATTGAAATCTTTGTGAGCGGGCGGGGCGGAGCGGAGGTGAACCAAATGGGGCTGTTGTCTACAGGAATGCAAGGCGTAGCGCCGCCAGGGTTCCGGCGACGACGGTCCCAATGGCGAGGCCGATGTCGACGCTGCTGACCGCGTGGGCCTGAGGGCGGGCGGGAGCGGCGGCGGGACGAGGGGGCCCCACCGGTGCGGCACTGACGGTGGGCCTCGCGGCGGCCGTAGGAAGCGGGGCCGATATGACCTGAGTGACCTTGGCGGCACCCGATGCGGGCGCAGCAGGCGCAGCGGCGGAAGGAATCTTGATGGACGGTGGGCCGGTGGGTCTGGGCGGGAGGCTGATGCGTACCGTCTGCTTCTTGGCGGCGGCATCGGCGGGCGCAGGTCCAGGAGCAGCGCCCGCGGGAGCGCCGGCAGGGGCGCCGGCAGGGGCGCCGGTGGGAGGAATCGGAGGATTGATATCAGACATAAAATGACCTAGCGGAATTTAGGTGTGGCGCGTACGAGGTGTCAATGGTCGTTTGGAATAGTTAACCGGGAAAAGACCCCGATTCCGCCCGACCATCGATGTTCCGGTCGATCGGAAATAAAAAACCTCCTGTTCCGGCGTGCTCTTCCCCAGACTCATCCCATGGGCAAGCGCCGCGAGGCTCGGGAACGGGCCATTCAGTTCCTTTTTCAGCATGACATGAACCCGCCGGAGAATCTCCAGGCGGCCATTGATCATTTTTGGGAGTCACACCGGTTGAGTTTGTATCTCGAAGGCAAGGCGGCAACCTGGGGTGAGAGTGTGGAGTTGCCGGCACCGACGGCGGATGAATCCGCCGTGCGCTTGTTCGCGGATCCGTTGATCCGGGGCGTCGTCGAGCATTGGGCCGAGATTAATGCGGCGATCTCCCGGCATGCGCGGAATTGGGATCTTCACCGGATTGCTGTGATGGACCGTACGATCATGCGGTTGGCGATTTTTGAGATGATGCATCGGGACGACATTCCGCCGGTCGTGAGCATCAATGAGGCAGTGGATCTGGCGAAAAAATTCTCCACCGGCGATAGCGGCAAGTTCGTCAATGGCATTCTCGACAAGGTGCGTGCCGAGATTCTCCGGCCGGCTCGAACCGCTACCGAAGGCCCGGTTTGAAAGGATGTCTCCCCGCATAGCCTGGATCACTTTTCCCCATCCGAAACCTCCGTTTCTTGTGTTTGCTGACCTGCACCTCCATACCCGCCATTCAGACGGCACTTTTACGCCCACGGAGCTCGCGGGCCGTGCCCAGGAGCAGGGGCTGTCGACGATTGCTCTCACGGATCATGACACGCTGGAGGGATGTAACGAAATGGCGGACGCGTGCCGGAGTCGGAGTATTGAATTGGTTCCCGGAGCGGAGTTGACCTCCGAATTGGATGGTCATGAACTTCACATCTTGGGCTACTGGTTGGATGCCAGCTATGTCCCATTGGCGGACGCGATGGCGCGAGCTCAACGGGTTCGGATCGATCGAATTGCGGAGATGGTGGCGTGCTTGAACCGACGCGGAGTGGCCTTACGCGTCGAATCCGTCTTCGCGATCGCCAACTGTCGATCGCCGGGGCGACCGCATGTGGCCCGAGCGCTGGTTCAGGGTGGTTTTTGTCGGGATTTCGATGAGGCGTTTGAAAAGTATCTCAAGAAAGGCCGGCCCGCGTGGGTGCCGAAGGCGAAGATGGATGCTCGGACGGGAATTCAGCTGATTCACGGTGCCGGCGGGGTTGCCGTTCTGGCACATCCCGGCCTTTATCGAATGGATTCCCTGATTCCGTTGGTCGCTGCGGAAGGACTGGATGGCCTGGAATGCTGGCATTCCAAACATTCCGCCGAGGCATCGGAGCATTTCTTGAAGATAGCGCAAAAACTCGATCTCGCTCCGACCGGGGGAAGCGATTGCCATGGATTTGCCAAGGATGAACCCCTGATCGGCCGGGTGAAGCTTCCCTATGCACGGGTCGAAGCCCTCCGTGCGCGGCGCCCGATCCCTCCGAGCTAACGGCGCTCGCTCCCGATTTTTTTACCTTTAAGAGCCAATCGTATCTACGTAATTCATCATGGGTTTTTTCGATAAACTAAAGAAGGCGATCCAGCGGACAACTCAGGGGCTGACGCATGAAATCCAGCGAATTGTTAGCCGGTCGCCCAAGTTATCCGCCGAAAGCATGGAGGAACTTGAAGCGGCATTGCTCGGGGCGGATCTCGGAATGCCCATGACGCAGCAAATTCTGGCCGCCGCCCGGCAAGCGTTTGAAAAGCAGGGCCGCAGTGGATTGGATTTCATCGAGATCGCCACCCGCGAGGTCGAAGCGAGTCTCTCGTCTGCGGCCGCTCCGCTCCAGCGACAGCCCACCGGCCTCACCGTCGTCTCCATCGTCGGCGTCAACGGTACGGGCAAGACGACCACCTGTGCGAAACTGGCGCGGCGGGCAACGGAGCAGGGGGAACCCGCGGTGCTGGCGGCCTGTGATACGTTCCGGGCGGCGGCCATCGAGCAGTTGAAGCATTGGGGGACCCGCCTGGAGGTGCCCGTGATATCGGGTGCCTATCAAGCGGACCCGGCGGCCGTGGCTCATGACGCAATCACCGCGGCCCAATCGCGCGGAGCGGCCTGGCTTTTCGTGGACACTGCGGGACGTCTCCACACCAAGAACAACCTGATGGCGGAATTAAAAAAAGTGCATCGCGTGATGGATAAGAAGCTGCCGGGTGCCCCGCATGAGGTGCTATTGGTCCTGGATGGATCGACCGGAATGAATTCTCTCAACCAGGCCCGCGAGTTCCACAAGGCGGTGACGCTCACGGGGCTTGTGATTACGAAGTTGGATGGCACCAGCAAGGGTGGAGCGGTCGTGGCAATTCAGCGGGAATTAGGCATTCCCGTCAAATTCATCGGCCTTGGCGAACAGCCGGAAGATCTGCAGCCGTTCAATGCCAAGGAATTTGCGGAAGCCTTGTTCGAGATGAAATCCGCCTAAAAACACCGTGCGCTTGTCCGGCTCTTGAAACGGAAGTCTCAATCAGGAACCAAGAATTCCAACGGTCGTTCCACACGGCGCACGGCGGGGCGCGCGGTCACCGATTTCCATGGACGGACGCGGATACGATCCCCTACAGCCGAGCGAATTACGACAGCGATTCCAGCTCCTCCTACGACATCAGCCCCACGCGTGAATTTCATCCGACGTACGCAGTTGGGGACTATCCGTACACGAAGCCTCGAAAACAGGAAAACCCCTATCCAACGTGGTACGATGGTACGATGTGGTGAAGTCGTGCGATGCGCGATCCGAAAGGGAAGGGCGGGTGGCGGCGTATGATGGACAGGATTAAAAAACTAACGTTGTTGATTCTGCTCCTCGTAGTCTTCGCCGCCGTGGGGCAGGGGGCCGAACTTTCGACCCATGCGCAAATCGCCATCATTACCTGTGGGCCTTCGCAGGTCGAAGTGTTTCTGGCCTTTGGTCACAGCGCCATCCGTGTCTATGACCCAGCGAATGGAATCGATCATGCCTATAATTATGGCGTATTTGATTTCAATCAGCCGAACTTTTATCTGAATTATACCCGTGGGCATTTGCTCTTTAAACTCGGCGTTGATCGATACCCTGACTTTGTAAATTCCTACGCCGATCACAACCGAGGGGTGACACTGCAAACGCTCGATCTTTCACAGGCCCAAAAGCAAGCGGTGTACAATTATCTCGAAAGGAATGCCCTGCCTGAAAATGAGACCTATCGTTACAATTATTTCTACAACAATTGTTCCAGCAAGGTGCGCGATGTCTTTCAGGAGGTTTTGGGCGATTCCATTCGGTTTGATGGCTCCCATATAAATACCGATTATACGATCCGGCAGTTGGCGGGTCTTTATTTAAAACAGCAGCCGTGGGGTCGTTTGGGAATTGACCTCTGCCTGGGATTGCCAATGGACAAGCGGGCAACTCCCTATGAATACATGTTTTTGCCGGACTTCCTGGAATCGGCATTCGATCACGCATTCATCAGACAAGACGGGAACGAGCTGTCGATAGTAAAAGTAAAACAACCGGCCTATCTCCCTCAATCGGCCCCCATTCTAAAAAGCCGGATGCACCCGTGGGTCGCTTTCGGTGGAATGATTTCAATCACGCTGGCCCTGAGCGTTTATGATCTGCGGAGGGAAAAGATTTCGAGATGGTTTGATCTTGTCCTCTTCGGCGTCGCGGGGTTGGCGGGATCCCTGATGATAATTTTGTGGACCGCGACCGACCATGTGGCGGCGGCAAATAATTTTAATCTGCTTTGGGCTTTGCCTAGCCACTTGCTGGTCGTTCTAATTTACCGGAAAGATTCGGCAATGTTGCTAAGAAAATATTTTTTAGGAGTCACTGTCCTGACCGCCTTGGTGCTGGCGGGATGGGCTATTTTGCCCCAGCAGCTCAATGTGTTCCTGATTCCGTTTGTCGCGGCTCTCTTCTGCAGATCCTGGGTGGTGTCAAGACTGCTCTCGTCATCTCCTGTTTCCTGATCAGTCGCGTGCGATTGTCCAGGTGGAATCCGGATCGTAGGCTTTGATCTTGGCTGCGATCTTGCCTGTCTTGGGGCCGAGATCTTTTTGATAAACGCGTCCCTGCTGGTTGACGACGAAGGTCATGACGCCGGTTACGCCGTGTTCAGCGGGCCATGCCACGAGTGCGAATCCACCGATCATGTTGCGATTGGCAACGTAATCGTATTTACCGCCGCGTGCGGACTTGCCCTGGGAGGTGAGGAGCTTGAAGAAGTATCCGTGGAATGGCTTTGGATTGGCATGCCGCTCCGTCGGGTTCTTGATGTAACCCTTCACCTGTGCCTCAGCCACGAGCGGGCCGAGAGGGCTGATCTCCCCATCGAGGTCAGGCGGCCAATAGAGTCCGTCTTTTTGACCGGCGGAGCTACCAAACTTCTGGGCGTACTCCAGCACCTCGTCGTCATCGCGATCCTTGCTGGCGTACTCGCGCTGGGCGTCGACGTAGGCGCGCATGGCCTGGAGGGTGCTGAGTTCGTTCTTACCAATACGGCGGTTGAGCAACTCGTTCACGCCCGCGGCGGTGTCGAAGTACCACTGGCCACCCTGCTTGATGATCGGCACTGGGAAAGGCCAGAAGTGCTCGCCGACTTCGAGCACGTATTTGGCATCCGCGGCACGAGTAATCCGCTCGGCTTGATGGAAGGCGGTGATAAACTCGTTGAAATCGTTGGTGGCCTGGACGCGATCGGCGTTCTGCAGCTCCTCCGCCGCTGAACCAAAAATAACCCGGATGGCACCCGTGTCCTTCGCACTGGCGGCGCTAACGAGTGCCGCCACCGCTTCCTCCGGCGTCGCAAAGGCCTTTCCCCGTTCGGCCGCGTTGGCGGCAAACGGCAGGCCAAAAACCAAAGCCACCATTGTTAGCTTTTTCGTGCGAGCGGAGGCGAAGAGCTGTTGCAGTAAATTCATGAGAAAACATCGAGTGAAGGTCTTCATTTTATTGAGAAAGCGGACTGAAAGTTCCAAATGGTTGTTCATCGCCGACCCCCACCACCCCCGCGACCCCCACCACCGCCACCGCGACCGCCGCCACCCCCATAACTACTGCTGCGACCGCCGCCACCACCACTATAGCTGGTGCTGCGGCTGGAGGCGCCCCGGCTGCTGGAAGCGCTCGCCCCGGCACCGCTGCTCGCGCCGCCGAACGCGCTGCTGGACGAAGTCGGCCGGCTGGCCGCGGAGCTTGATCTGGATGGCGAAGGGCTGGACGAAGCCGCGGATCGGTTCGCGGGCGCTGACCCTGTGGAAGGTCTTGCTGTGGCGGCTCCGGTGGAGGGACGCGCACCGGCGCCCGCCGACCCTGTGGAAGGCCTTGTTGTGGCGGCTCCCGTAGAGGGACGCGCACCGGCGCTGGCGGTCGAACGCGAGCCGCTGCCGGAACCCCAACCGCGCGCCTCGGCACTGCGGGCGGAGCGGGTAGCGCTGGACGATCCGCTCTTGTTCAGGCGGCCCTGGTCCGGCTGCCATTTCTGCGAGTTTGCGGAGGCTCGGTTGCCCGAATTGATGTTTCCGGTGTTAATATTGCCACGGTTGATGTTGACGTCACCGTCAATGTGGACGCCACCGCCACCGCCGTGGTAGCACCCGCCATGGTACCAGTCGCAGTTGTTGGCGATGATGGCCCCGACGGCGACGCCTGCGGCGAAGGTCACCATCGGCGCGTAGGGGTTATAGACGTAGGCCGGTGGCGGGTAGTAAACGGTGTAGGGATTGTAGGTGGGGACATAGATCACCTGCGGATTGGAGGGCTGAATCTGGACGACCGTATTGGTCACGACCACGACCTGCTGCTCAACCGTCCTTTCGGTGATCATGTTGGTCACCACCACAATTTGCTGCGGGGACGTCTGGAGCGTGCCGGCTTTCTGGGCCCTGAAGCGCATACTCTGGATGGCGTCCATGACATCCTTGTCTTGCGCCAGGAATGCTTCGCCGAGTTCAATTGTCCAGGGAAGTTCGTCGTTCATTTGCTTGATCACGGCGGGAACCCGCGCCACGGCTTTCACGTTTGTGTCCCAGGGTTGTGCATCCAGCTCGGCGAGGTTGTTCGTGTCCGCCACGAAACGCGCCGCCTGGACAATTTCCAGGGGATAGACCGACGCGGGCAGCAGGGTCGCGATGAGCGCGTCGGGATAAAGCGCCATGGGCGCAACGAGTTTCTCCAGATCCGCCGCGCTGCGCTTGGCGGGAGCGGAAGGAGGCGGTGCCGGTGCCGCAGCAGGTGCCGGCGCTGGAGTGGCGGGCGGAGTCGTCTGAGCCGCGGCGAACACCGAGGCAGAAAAAGTCAGGGTAAAAATCAAACAATGCGTTTTCATAGCGTTAGTGTCGCGGACGCGTGCTGCGTGCGGCGGGAACCTGCTCGTTGCGTAAATTCATGGGGGCCGGTCGGTGTCAGCGGCCGCTGACGGCTCTGCTTTTTAAGGGCTCACCCCGTTTCGAACCTGCCATCTCTGCCTTCATATTGGCACAAGGCCACCCAACATCCCAACTGTAAATCACGGGGTAATTCAGATTGGTATCCACACATTAATCAAGTTAATGCGACAGTAGAGGGTTGTTGCGCTGCGACAACCCCGCCTGCGTCCAACGGGCGGACAGGGCCGCTGCGCGGTTCGTGCCGCGCCTTGAACGGCGCGGGGACGCCGCCGCGCGGCGTCCGCTACCTTCTCTAATAACTTCGGGATACCCGGGAGCACGGGTATCAGGGCCCGTTGGATCGTTCCAAAACAGCCGAATTCGCGGGAGGAATTTTATCCCAGAGCCGCCATCCCAGCCCGCACGAAAGCGATGATTTGCGCGGCGGCTTCCTCGATTTTCGCCGGTTGCATCGAGCCGCCGCGGGGCTTCAACTCGACTTCCCCCTTCGCCAGGGATTTCTCGCCGACGTTGACCCGGAGCGGAAAGCCCACCAGTTCGCTGTCCTTAAATTTGACCCCAGGTCGTTCATCCCGGTCGTCCAGGATGACGTCAATGCCGGCGGCCAAAAGTTCCGCGCGCAGTTTCTCCGCGACTTGGCGGGGTTGGCTCTCTGGGGTCACATTGAGCGGCGTGAGACAGACCTGATGGGGTGCCACACTCAGTGGCCAAGAAATTCCGTCCTTGTCATGGCACTGCTCGATTACCGCCTGCAGCGTCCGCGTAACACCGATGCCATAGCAACCCATCACGGTGGTCTGTCGGGAACCATCCTCGGCCAGAAACGTCGAATTCAGCTTTTCACTATATTTCGTGCCCAATTTGAAAACGTGCCCGACCTCGATGGCGCGGCGGATTTTCAATGGCTGCCCGGTTTCCACGCACAGTTCGCCGGCGCGTACCGTGCGGAAATCGCCCCAATGGCTTACCCGGATGTCGCGATCCATCTCCACATGCTGAAGATGAAACCCATCCGTATTGGCCCCGGTGGTCATCCCCCGCGCGCCGCGGAGCAATTCATCGGCATAGACCGAAACGTCCTCCGGGACTTTGTGGACAGCGCCGAGCGAGCCGGGATGAGCACCCAAGGTCGTGACAATTTCGTCCCCCGTGGCCGGTCGCGCCTGGGTCGCTCCCGTTTTAGCCAGTAGTTTGGCTTCGTTCAGGGCATCGTCACCACGGATCAGTATGAGTGCCGGCTTTGAGTCAAGGACGTAGACGAGCGTTTTAATCTGAGCGTGGGCGGGTACCGAGTGCGGCGCTGCCGCGAGGGCATCGATGGTAAGCACCCCTGGGGTTGGAAATGTCGCCGGGGAAGCGCCGGTTCCCGCAGTCGGAGTTGAGGGGGAGGCTCCGCGACTGGTGGCTTTCTCGATGTTGGCGGCATAGCGGCCGGACTCGCAATAAACGACGTCATTTTCTCCGGTTTCCGCTGGGACCATGAATTCGTGGGAATAGTTTCCTCCGATCACGCCCGTGTCGGCTTCCACCGGAAAGGCCTGCAATCCGCACCGTCGAAAAATCCGGGTATAAGCGTCATACATGCGCCGGTAACTTGCCATGGCGCCGGCATCGATCGTGTCGAACGAATAGGCATCCTTCATGATAAATTCCTTCGCGCGCATCAGCCCGAAACGGGGCCGAATTTCGTCGCGGAATTTTGTTTGAATTTGGTAAAAAATTCGCGGCAGCTGGCGGTAAGAATTGATCTCGTTGGCCGCCAGAGTGGTGATCACTTCTTCATGGGTTGGTCCGAGCACCCATTCCTTGCGGGCCCGATCCCGGACCTTGTAGAGGACGTCGGCGGCGGTTTCGTAACGCCCGGATTGCTTCCAGATCTCGGCAGGCTGGAGGGCAGGCATCAGGACTTCGATCCCGCCGGCACCGTTCATCTCTTCCCGGATGATCTGCTCGATTTTGCGGAGGGCGCGCAAGCCCATGGGCAGGAAGGTATAGAGACCGCCCGTCAGTTTGCGGACGAGACCGGCGCGGAGCAGAAGTTGGTGGGAGACAATTTCCGCATCGGCCGGTGTTTCCTTGAGGGTGGGAATGAACGTTTGAGTCCAGTACATGGAGAAAAGGGGGCCCGCACGAATTTGGCGGAACAGCGTAGGAAAATCGAAACGAACCGGATCAGGTTCCAGGTCTACTTGACCATGTTCACCAGCGGTGCCATTCCCTCAATGCGAACTTCGAGGCGGTCGCCGGATTCAATCTTGCCAATGCCACTCGGAGTGCCCGTAAGGATGATGTCTCCGGGCAGCAGGGTCATGTTGACCGAGATGAAACTGACGAGGTCGAAGCAATTGAATACGAGCTGATTGGTGTTGCTGTTTTGGCGAAGTTGCCCGTTTTGAAACAGCTGGATACTCAGGTCATGCGGGTCGATCTTGGTTTCCACGAAGGGCCCCAGCGGCGTGAAGGTGTCGAACGACTTGGCACGCGCCCATTGGCTCTCCGCTCCCTGAATTGTCCGATCGGTGATATCCTGGGCGGCGGTGTAGCCAAAAATATAGCGTGCCGCGGCCGCCGGGGTCACATTGCGCATGCGTCGGCCGATAACAATTGCCAGTTCCGCTTCGAAATCGGTTCGATGATTCGCGAACGGAATTTCGATTTTTGCACCGTCCGGTATGAGAGAGGTGGGAGCCTTCAGCCAAAACAGAGGCTCCTTCGGCAGTGCTTTGCCTGTCTCCCGCGCGTGGTCGGCATAGTTAAGCCCGACCGCAATAATCTTCGACGGCTGGACGGGCGTGAGCGTTTTCACGCCCTTCAGTGGTGTCGGCTTCTTATCAAACGACGGAGAACCGAAAACGTCCCCATGCAATTTGAAGATCTCTCCGTCGACAACTTTCGCGTAATAAATCTCGTCTGCTTTTTGGAAGCGGCCGATGGCAGCCATAATTAGAAGGGCACCGTAACAGGGGTGTGGGCTGCACCGCAAGCTAAAGGCGGGGAGATGTTCAAGATTCGTTCCGATAATATTATTTGTAACTACCTAATAAACAATATGATAGGTTGTTTTATGTGATGGGCCAATTCGATTCGGATTGAGGTCCGGAGCCGCGCTCTGTGACGCTTCGACCTGGAAAGAGGAAGTTTGCCCGGCGTGTTTTTCCGATTGGCCCTCTGCCATCCGGTCCGTACGGTTGACGCATGGCAAAAAAACCGGACAAGCCCTCAGGCGAGCCCTCTAAGCCCTCCAAGCCTTCCAAGGCGATCCTGTTGGGGATCGGACTCGACAACGATGGTCACAAGCGGGTAACGACGGGGCCGAATTTTGCGCTGCTCGGCGGCACGCAAGACACCCACGATGAAATGACGGAGAAGGCGATTAAAATTAACGAGAAGCTGACTCACCGTGGCAAGCAGTTGCACGAGGTTAGTTCCGAGGAATTTGATGAAATTGCCCATGCGGTTGGCCTTCGGCGTAACCCGCCCGGTAAATCGGAGTGAGCGGATCGCCGCGCCTCGGGGCGCGACCCTTCCGATGCACGACTCCTCGAACTTTTTGCTATGACGTCTTCAGGTTGGTTGCTGATAATTTATTGCGCATTCGTATTGCTCGCCTCGCTGGCGGGCGGGTGGTTGCCGTTGTTGATCCGACTCACGCACACCCGCCTGCAAATCGCCATCAGTCTGGTGGCGGGGTTGATGATTGGCATTGCGCTCCTGCATTTTCTCCCGGACGCCGAGGAACAGCTTCACTCTTTGGATCGGACCGTTCACTGGGTCTTGGGCGGGTTTCTGGCGATGTTCTTTCTACAGCGATTCTTCCATTTTCATCACCATGACATTCCGGAGGGAGATCCGGAGGACTGCTGTTCCCACGATCACGGCACGATGGCGAAGGACCCGATCCATCCTCCTTCGTCGCACGCTCACACGCTGGCAGACAAATCGGCCAAGCAACTCTCGTGGGTTGGCACGGCGCTGGGGCTGTCACTTCATTCGCTGCTCGATGGTTTGGCGATGGCGGCCGCGGTCGAGGCCGGTGCCCAGGGCCATGCCGGATTGGCGGGTTTTGCCGTGGCGACCGCGGTGATCCTCCACAAGCCGTTCGATGCGATGGCGGTGTCCACGCTCATGACAGCGAATGGCAGTACCCGGGGTTCCCGACACCTCCTTAATGTTCTTTTTGCGCTGGCGACACCCCTCGGGGCGGTTTTGTTCTACATGGGAGCAAGCCAATTTTCCGATTCCAACGCGGCTTTCCTTGGGTGCGCCTTGGCCTTCTGTGCCGGGACATTTCTCTGCATTGCGTGCAGCGATCTGCTGCCAGAACTCCAGTTTCATTCCCACGATCGGTTCAAGTTATCGTTGGCACTCATGATTGGAATCCTGATCTCGATACTGATCGGCGAATTGGAGGAGTCCGACCACGGCCATCAACATGGCGGGACCCCATCGGAAGGCGGCGCTTCCCAGAGCAATCGAGTCGCCGTGCCTTGAGGGACCGGGGACGCACTCCGGCTCGAAGGAACGCAAAACATCCGGTTCGTTCTCGTCCGTCCTCCTCGTCCTCGAACTCGAAACCTAAACCGAAAGCGGAGCTCAAGGATCCCCAACTCGACGGACGAGGGCGAGGACGAGGGCGAGGACGAGGGCGAGGACGAGGGCGAGGACGAGGACGAGGACGAGGGCGAGGACGAGGACGAGGGCGAGGACGAGGGCGAGGACGAGGGCGAGGACGAGGGCGAGGACGAGGGCGAGGATGAGGGCGAGGATGAGGGCGAGGATGAGGACGAGGATGAGGGCGAGGACGAGGGCGAGGACGAGGACGAGGGCGAGGACGAGGACGAGGGCGAGGAATCCGGGGCAGGGGACAATTCTCAGTCGTCTCCGAATTCGGATGGCTCTTCCCGAAAGCTGCCCGTGCTTCCCGAATCGGTTTCGAATTTCACCACCAATTTGGATAACATCGAAACGATCCGCAGCAGGATTACCTTTCCAGGCTGAATTCGTTCCATTGTGCAGGCCTTTTTCGCCACGAGAGCGTCCAGACAAGCGGCACTTTCCGTGGCGGAACCGCGAGCGTCATCGAAGAATTTTGCGCGCACGGGTCTCTGACGTTTGCCATTACCTTCGGCTGTATTGAGGAGCGACGACAGGCTGGCGCGATCGAGTTGGTCGAAAACTTCTGTGACCCGACGTCCTCGCTGTTCGCTCATTTCGGTTAGCAGAATCGAAACCCACGTAATAAACTCCAACTCCAATCGGTAGACATCTAGCTTTTCGTGATCAAATTGTATGATTTGTTTCATTCAATTGTCTTCCAGGACCCCACTCGCCACTCGGCAGTTCGAGCAATGCGGACGGGTACGCCCCCCGAATTTAAGCAATGCAATGCACGGCATCCGATTCGTCCTCGTCCGTCGTCCGTCGTTCTCGTCCCTCGAGTTGGGGGATCCCTGAGGTTCGAGGGACGAGGGACGAAGGACGAGGACGAGGGGCGCTCTCCGACTCGGAGGAACGCCCTGCATCCGAATCGTCCTCGTCCTCGTCCGTCGTTCTCGTCCCTCGAGTTGGGGGATCCCTGAGGTTCGAGGTTCGAGGGACGAAGGACGAGGACGAGGGGCGCTCTCCGACTCGGAGGAACGCCCTGCATCCGATTCGTCCGTCGTCCGTCGTTCTCGTCGCTCGAGTTGAAGGATTCATGCGGGCGATTTGAAGCAAACGAAAGCAGACAAAGACAGGAAGATTCTTCGTTTTCTTCGTGTGCTTCTGATCAAAGAGTTTGCCTTTCTGATGCAAATTCTCGTGCTATGCACGGTTTTCCGACAAATCGTGGATGCGTGCGGAGGACGGTCTGAAAACCGTGTGAAAGTGCCGATTTGAAAACCGCACAGTGATTGAGGGGTATTTCCGAGATGGGCGAGGGCGACGCTGGGTTCGCCGCCCCCGCCGAGGTGCGGCCTTCTTTATTCGGGATTCTCGATCTG
>CAMAUY010000140.1 GCA_945861565.1 Akkermansia muciniphila | reverse complement strand
GGACTTGCCACTGGCGAGCCAGTTATTGACCGCTTCGCGCTTGAAGGTTTCGTCGAATTTGCGGCGGGATTTGAGAGAAGAATTTTTAATGGCTTTCATGATGCATGATTTGCCCAATTCTCTCTCCACCAATTTGAAGCAACTTCATGTTGATGTCTTCGAAGTAGTGATTCACCCCGAGCATCGGCGAGTACCTTCTTGTAAAACAGCTCCACGGCGGCATCGATGGCACCCTTGCCCCCAAGCTTCTGGTAAAGGCTGTTCGCGCGCGCTTCGTTAAACTTTACCCGGCAGGCCTCGGCGGCGAAGGCGAATGTCTTACCCTCGTAGACGACGGTGATGTTCGGGTCCACGGGCTTGCCACTGATCGGACAGACGGTATTGATCGGGTCTTTGGGGGGGGCCGCGGCGAAAGTCGGAACCGTGAGAACTAAAGCCAAGGCCGCCAAGTAGGAGATGTGAGCTTTCAAGGTGGGTAATGATAGCATACGGGCGGGTAGACGCGCAATAACGTTGCCGCGATGACCCGCGCGACGGAACACCCAAAAGTCCGTTGCGTAAACCCGGGAAAGCGGAGTCCAAACCGCAAATCAAACCGGTCCGATCCCAATACGGGCGATGTGCCGCGGGAGATCGATTGGGAGCTGCTTCAAGGCGGGCTAGGCCTTCTCTTGAATCAACTCACGGCGGGCTCCGCTGAGCAACCGTTCAACGAAGGACGTGGTATAGCTACCGCGCCGAAAGTCCGGATCCTGAAGAATGGCGAGCTGGAACGGGATGGTGGTTTTGACTCCCGTGATCATGTACTCACTCAGAGCTCGGTTCATCTTGTCCATGGCATCCGCCCGATTCTTTCCGAAGGCAATCAACTTGCCGATCATTGAATCATAATAGGGAGGAATGGTGTAGCCGGCGTAGGCGTGGGAGTCGATCCGGATGCCGCCCCCGCCCGGAGCGTAGTACATCTCAATCCGGCCTGGACTGGGGCGGAAGTCATCGAATGGATCCTCGGCATTAATGCGGCATTCGATGGCGTGCCCTTTGAATACGACGTCGCTCTGACTGATGGAAAGTTTTTCTCCGGCGGCAATGAGGATTTGTTGTTTCACCAGATCGACGCCGGTGACTTCCTCGGTGATGGGATGCTCGACTTGGATGCGTTTGTTCACCTCCAGGAAGTAAAAATTCCCCTGTTCGTCCGCGATGAACTCGACGGTGCCCGCGTTGGAATAGTTGCACATCTCGGCGATGCGCAATGCCGCCTTGCCCATCGTCTTGCGCAGTCCTTTGAATCGGGTCTCGAGGAGAGGGGAGGGGGTTTCCTCGATCAGTTTCTGGTGGCGCCGTTGGATGGAGCAATCTCGCTCGCCCAGGTGGATGATGTTACCCCGCGTATCCCCCAGAATCTGAAATTCAATGTGATGAGGGTTTTCGATGAACTTCTCGATGTAGACTCCGCTGTTGCCAAAGGCTTTCTCAGCCTCGCTGCGTGCGGTGTGATACCCCTTTACCAACGAAACGTCGTTGTGCGCCACCCGCATACCCCTTCCCCCGCCTCCGGCGATCGCCTTAATCATGACCGGATACCCAATCTTTTTCGTCACTTCCTTGGCGTCCTGCTCATTTTCCACGAGGCCTTCGGAGCCGGGCGGCGTCGGGACGCCGGCTTTTTTCGCGAGGTTGCGGCTAACCGCTTTATCGTGCAGAGCGTTCATAGCTGCCGAGCGCGGCCCGATGAACCGGATGTTGCAGCTCTCGCAAACGTCGGCGAAGTGGGCATTCTCACTCAGAAATCCATAGCCGGGATGAATCGCGTCGACATCGGCTATTTCCGCCGCGCTGATGATCCGATCAATCCGCAGGTAACTGTCATTACTCGGACCTTCTCCGATACAGATGGCTTCGTCTGCGACCTGGACATGCATCGAATTGGCATCGGCCTTCGAGTAGATGGCGACCGTTCGAATATTGAGCTCTCGGCAGGCACGGATGACCCGGATGGCAATCTCACCACGATTTGCAACTAGGATTTTCTCAAACATAGCTCGGAGTGAATAGAGTGCGGCGGGCGGAGCGGACGGATTCTGATTCCATTGTGACGTGGAAATTGCAGGGATTTAGAGAAGGACGGTCGCGGAAACCGATTCAGAGCGGCCGGATCTTGAAGAGCGTTTGCCCAAATTCGACCGGTTTTCCGTTTTCGGCGATGATCGACGTGATAATTCCCCGGGCTTCTGCCTTGATTTCGTTCATCACCTTCATCGCTTCGATGATGCAAACAACGGTGTCCGGGCCGACTTCGGCGCCGACTTCCGAGTAGGGAGCAGAATCGGGGGAGGGAGAAAGGTAAAACGTACCGATCATGGGCGACTTGATCTCGGCATCTCCGTCGGCGGGAACCGGGGGCAGGGCGACGGGTGCAGAGGAGGGGGGAGAGGTGGTGGCGGAGCCAAGAGCCTGAATCGGCCCGGCGGAGCGACCCAAGGTGTAGGCCGCCATTTCGCCATCATCGAAGACGCCGCCGGAGCCGGCGCGCTTCAGTTTGATCTTGAAGTCTTGCTTTTCCATTTCGAACTCTGTGAGAGAGTTCTTTTTCATCAGGTCAATGATCGCCTTGATGTCTTTCAGGTCCATTTTGCAGTCGTTTAATATCTTCCAGTGCGTGAATACACCGGACTAGATCAAGGGGCGGGTCTAAATCAGAAACTGACAGTCGTGACAATTTGTCGTGACCAACGGGTAACTTGGGAGGCTAGGGAAACCACACTTGGTCCTCCGTTAGCGGTTGCGTAACGGAGGAGGACCGTAGGTAAACCTCAAAATGGCGTCAAGCATGCTTTCCGCTTTTTCGCAGATTCGGCGTCAATCAATCGATGAATTTGGCTATACGCGAACATTTTTAACGTTAACGGCTGCTTCCAGGCCCAATATGTATGAAAATGAGCCAAAACCACAGATTTGTCCTTGGCAGACGGGGGCAATAAGGGATCGGTGGCGAAATTCTTCGCGCGCATGAATGTTGGAAAGGTGGATCTCGATGGCGGGAATTCCGACCGCAACGATCGCATCTCTTAGAGCGATGCTGGTGTGAGTGTAGGCGGCGGCATTAATGACGATAACGTTTGCGTAACTCTTCGATTGCTGAATCCAATCGATAAGTTGGCCTTCATGGTTGCTTTGGCGAAATTCGACGGAGACACCCAGGGCTGCCGCCCGATCGCGAACCTGCGTTTCAATGTCTGCCAATGTGGCTTTTCCGTATACCTCCGGCTGCCGCTCTCCGAGCAGATTCAGATTCGGGCCATTTAGAAACAAGACGTTCATACCGCGGGGGAAGCCTTATCCAGTTGTCCTCCGGAAGTCGAAGGGATTTCCCGGGTGAGGCCGACCAGCACACCGGCCAACGTGAATCCCGTCCACGCCAGCGCCGGTAGATACAGTCCGAACTCGACCAACCCCTGAAGGAACCATCCCGTCACACCCAGAGCGATGGCGCCGGGAAGTCCCTCGGGATGCCGGCTCCAAATCCGGTGCAAAACCAATCCGATCCATCCGAGAAATGTCAGCGCCCCGGGGAGGCCGGAGTCCGACGCTTGCTGGAGGTAATCGTTGTGGGCAAGGCGTGCCATCTCCGACTCGGGGCGCTTCCGAGCCGCGTAGGGCCTTTGGAATGTACCAGGGCCGGTACCCACCCACGGGTGATCCCGGGTTGTCTCGACGGCTGCGCGCCAATAGTCGAGGCGGGCACCGGTACTGGTCGCTCCCTGCAGGAAGTAACTCTGAAACCGAAGCGCAAATACCAGCAAGCCTGCCGCGACCAGCAAGCCCGCCGCGCCAACTTTCCGACGATTGGATCCGGGGAACCGATTCCAGATCGACAGGACTCCGACCACGAGAGCGATGAGCCATCCGGCTTTGGACCCGGTCCAATAGAAGCAGCCGAGTCCCAGGAAGCTGACCAGGACCAGGACCAGTCCGCGAAGAAAGGGTCGTAGGGCGCGGGTCTGGGTAATCGCGAGGGTGAGTCCGAGCGGGAATAGGAGTAGAATCACGCCGGCGAACGCATTGGGGTAGACAAGAGTTCCATTGATCCGACCTTTTTGAAGTTTGTAGAGAATTGCTTCCCGCACGTGCGGACCGCTGGCAGAGGGCACCAGCAGTCCTTCCTCTTCCATCCGCCGCAGTGTTTCAGCTGGAAAATCTTTCCAACCTGATTTTTCGCCTTCGACCAGGGTCTGGTAGTCCTGTCGAAACTCGAAGAAATGCTGGTTCATGCCTCGGACCAGCACGAAACAAAAGCCGGCCAAAAGTCCGATGAACAACCAACGGGGCCAGCCTCGGTGGGTTAGCACTGTGGCACCCAGTAGAAAGCAGCCAGTGACGCCGGCGAACTGAGGGAGCGTTTGCCGGGTCAGCCCCGAATCGACCGAGTATCCCGCGGAAATCAACTGCCACCCAAACCAGGCGGCGGGTGCGACCCAGACCCAGCGCGGGAGGGAGCCAAATCCCCGGAGTACCGCTTCCTTGCAGGCAATCGCTCCGCCGAGACCGAGGGCCAGCAAGAGCAGGCTAGCCCATCGAGCAGGCCAGGGTTGGGTCAACCACTCTTGAAAGGTTGCGGGAGGATCAATTTGGTGATCGAGGATCACCGGATTTCCAAATTTTATCAGACAGAGACCGAGGAAAAGGCCAAACAGCAGCGGGAACCAGAAGGTCCCGAAGTCGTACTGCCAAGATTTTGTTCGCACGGACACCCGCGTAATCATGTCGGAGCAGGCGGAGAGGGAGAAAAGGCCGCGTCGCAGCGGTGCGTTATTGCGGATTCGGTAGTCCTCCGGGCGAGGGCGGGACCGGGGGGAGGGGGATCGGGGGCAAATTTGGATTCCTCGGGTGGGGAATCATCTCGGGCGGAGGAACGGGAATGACCCGTCCGCCTCCCATGCTGTTGTCGGGTGCGCGGCCGGAAGTGGGTACCGCCTGATTGAAGTTTGGACTTCCGGGGAAGGCCCCGAAGCTTCCTCCTCCTCCTCCTGGAGATGTGGGATAGCTTGGTGCTCCTTGCGTTTCTGCGACGCCGCCGCGTCGGATAACAACGGGTCCCCCCGACGGCGCACGAGGCGCAACGAAGGCGGGTGGTTGACCTGGCACCGCCGGCCCCCCCGGCCCGGGGGCTGCCTTATTACCGTTGGATTTGTAGTCTAGCGTGGATTCCGTCCCGTTCTGGCGGATTCGAACGGTCTCGCTCGCCAAGTCGATCTGCAGAATTTCAACCCCATTTTGGGCGTCGCCTTCGTGAAGCGAGCTATATTCCGGTGTTTTGGCACCGGGTAGATTGAACATGAGGTAGACGATCTTACCGTCGTCAAACTCCGAAAACCCAGTCAGCGTGACGTTGGCGGGTGGCTTCGGAACTTCGATGGCCTTGGGCTCCGGCGGTGGTGGTGGTGGTGGCTTGATGCCAAACGCATTCCGTTCGGGAATCCCCAGATACGGGTTTTCGGCAATATCCCCTCGACACACCGGAGATGTCAGGAGATTCGCCAACAGAATGGTGGAAAAAGGGACCACGGCTAAGAAGGTGCTTAATGCGTCCCGGACTGGGTTGCCGAGGACCCCCAGTGTCGCGAAAATCGTGGACCGCAGCCGAGCGGCCAGTCGAAAGCCCCCCCGAGGGTCGGTCGGACCCAGCAGGCGGCCTCGAATGTGAGACAGAAACGTCACGGGCTGAAGGTAGGTCACCAGCCTTGAAACACCACGGCAAAAGAATGGTTGCGGACAGGAGGCGTGCATCCTGCCCACCCCTGAAGATTGGCCATTCTGGGTGCGCTTTGGCCTTCCTTTGTCGGAAACTTTGTCGAGTCCGTCCAGCAAGGAAATGGATCCTCACCCAGAGCAAACTCAACCATTTTCCCCAAAAACCAAATCTCCCTAGCCGCGGAGCGCCAAAGGAAAATCTATGAATCATGGCCCGTCAACGCCCGAAGCGGAAGATGGAGGCATCGCGATTTTTCCGACCCAGAAAGGCGTCCCGGATAAGCTGGGCGGCGATGACGCTGAAGGTGAAGCCACTCGGACCGAACGGCTAGCCCTCTTTCTGATCTATGCCCGCCTGGCCCATCAGGGCAGCCGGCTCTCTGCCGCCCGCTATAGCGAGGATCACGCCGTGCGCGAGATTCTCGAAGTAGGCTCCTTTGATGAAGAGGATCTCTATGCAGCGTTGGATTTTCTGGATGCGCAGCAGGAGCGAATTGAAAATGCGCTGCACCAGCGCGCCAAGCCCGGCACGTTATTTCTCTATGACGTGACGAGCGTTTACTTCGAGGGTCAGCTCAACGAGTTGGCCGCTTTTGGCTATAATCGGGATGGTAAGAAGGGTAAGAAACAATTGGTGGCGGGGTTACTGACCGATGCCGTGGGCGAGCCGATATCGATCCAGCTCTATCCGGGCAACACGAGTGATCCGCCCAGGTTCTTGGACGCCGTGACAAAGGTTAAGACGCGATTTGGCGGGGAGGAAATGACCCTGGTGGGAGATTGCGGGATGATCAAACGCCTTGGTAAAGCGGCCTTGGGCGAGGCGACGTTTCGTTATGTCACCGCGCTCACCGATCCGCAAATCCGGGCGTTGTTGCAGCGGAAAGTTTTCCAGTTGGATCTCTTCGACGAAAAGCCGATGGAAGTTGAGCACGATCACAAGCGCTATGTCCTGCGCTGCAACCCGGACACCCGGAAACGGGAACAGGTCCGACGGAAGGATCAGTGGGAAAAACTCAAAGCATGGATCCAAGCGCGCAATGAGGCCGTGGAGAAGAGTTCGAAGAGGAAGCCTGAAAGCTCGCTGCGAGAGGCGCAACGGCGCTTGGAACAGTACCGACTCGTCCGGTGGATCTCGCTGCAACTGGACGGGCGAAAAGTAGTGTGGACCGAGGATGCCAAGGCCGGCCAGATCGAAGCCGAACTGGATGGGTGCTATGGGGTGGAAACCGATTTGCCCAAGCCGGCGGCGACGGCCCAGGAAGTTCATGACCGTTACTTGGATCTGACGCAGGTGGAGCGAGATTTTCGAACCATCAAAACGGGGCTCTTGGAAATCCGACCGGTATTCTTGCGCAAGGCGAGTCGGACCCGAGGGCACGCGGTGGTAAGTTTGCTGGCGCTAAAACTGGCGCGAGAACTGGACCGACGGATGGCACCTTTGGGCCTCACCGTCGCCGACGCGCTGAGTCGCCTGGAAGGGGTTCGACTCGTCTCCCTCGGCGATCCGGAGGGTCAGCTATGGCGACTGGCCGATAGCTACCCGAAGGCACAAACCGAAGTGCTGGAGAAACTGCCGAAGTTACCCGCACCGATGTTGTCTCTAGGAAAAGCCAACAAAAACCGACTGGAGAACCCACGCAGAGGTCGTGACTGACAAACAGTTACGCCAAAAAATCTGCTGGGAATTTACTGTCCAGTAATGGGGGAAGATGAGCCCGAGGAAGAGCCGGCATCCGTCGGCTGGCTAGAGCGCTAATTCGGAGTCACCGCGGTTCATGCCGCCGTTGAAACGAGGCATCTGGAACGTCAGCAGAAACCCTGAAATCCTGATCCCCATACGGTTCATTACCCTGCGACCCCGTGTCGCATGTGAGGACTTACAAGACTCGAAATCCTCGAAAATCTCCCCTGTGGCAATGTGTTCACCGCCACCATGACACGTTCGTAGCCATTTATCCTGACGCCTATGAACACAAACACGGCCCCCTTCGCCCCGTTGTCACCGATGTCTTCGGGAAATTCCTCGACTGCGGCACCTTGGAACGTGGCTTCGCCCGGATTCGCTGCGATCACTGCGAAAACGAATACCTCGATTTTCATCCTCATGTTCACGCACTGGTCGCCGACGGTCTGCTCGATTCCGACGGCACTTTCCACCTCGCACCGGAGATCTCTGATAGCGTTCTTTCCGAACTCTTTCGCAATCGAGTCTTCAAGGAACTGCTCGCCCACAAACTCATCTCCCCAGAACTGGTTGCCCGCAGGAAGACCTGGAAACATTCCGGCTTCAACGTTCACTCCGGCCGTTCCGTGCCACCGGAAAACCGCGCCGAACGCGAACAACTCTGCCAATACGTCCTCCGCAATCCCTTCTCTGTGGAGAAAATCACCCTCGAATCCCCCACCGACACTATCATCTATCGCTCGAAGCTGAATCCCAAGATCAACCGTAACTTTGAAGTCTTCGATCCCGTCGATTTCCTGGCGGTACTTTCCCAGCACATACCCGACAAAAATTTCCAAATGGTTCGGTACTACGGACTGTACTCCAATAAGATGCGCGGTTGTGCCCGGAAGGCAAGCGGGGCTGGCGGCGGAGCCCCGTGGCCGAAATCTTCACCCCCACCTCCGGCCAAGTTTCCTTCCCGTAAATGGCGCGACTTGATCCGGCAAGCCTGGCACACCGACCCCTTGGAATGCCCAGAGTGTCACAAGACGATGCGCGTCATCGCGGTCATTGATAATCCCAGCGTGATCGAGAAGATCCTGCGCCATCTCAACCTCTGGTGCGGGCCTGCGAAGTTCGCCCCAGCTCGCCCGCCCCCATCGGCGGATCCCCCGGAACCGGACCCTCAATTCCCGATCGACTCCGACCCGATGCCAGATTACGAGAACGTGATAACCGACTGATCGTGAACACGATCGGTAGTCACCATCGCGTCTCAATATGGCCGAAAACACCTCCATCAGCCTCCATTTTCCCCTCTTTCGGCCTCAACCCCCTCTCCAGCCCACCGTTTGTCGGTCATCACCCACTAAATTCACTTGCTACCGCCCACAGACGGGGGAAAGTGATCGAAATTCGCCAGATTCAATAAACCAAATCTTCCTAATCGCGGAGCGTCAAAAAGCGAATGCTTATCATTAATTTTCACGGGCGCAAAGATATTTTGCCACACGCGGGCACCGTTCCCGATGAACAGAGTGTAGGCCCGCTCTCCGGCCTCAACTTATGAAAACGCTGTCTGTCCTGTTGTTCGTCGTCGCGGCCGCCTTGAGCGCGGCGCGGGCGCAAACCATCGAGATGCGCCTGTCGGTGAAGGTCATCCTCCATCCCACCACGGGCGCGCGACCAACGGGCATCACCGACGCCAGAATCCGCGAGGCGGTGACCAAAGCCAACACCTGGATGACGCGCTACAGCCGGGGCTACCGCTTTCGCATGGATGAAATTATCGAGATCGGCGGGCCGACCCAGGGCGGCATCAACGGCCCCAGCCTGTTCTACAACCAGCCAGCGAGTTGGTTTACCAACATTGATTTCCAAACCTACGTGAATGCCGATCCGCGGTTCCAGCTTCGGCCAAATCAGGTCAACCTCCTCGCCGCCACGCCGTTCACGGCCACCAGCGGCGGCGGTGGCTGCCCGCTCATCAAGAACGATGGCACGGATGAATCGCGCATCACCTGCCGGATGTATTTCGGCATCGACCCATTTACCCTGTGCCACGAGATGGGCCACTTCTTTGGCCTCAACCATACCTTCGGCGGCTGTCAATGCCCGGGTTGCACCAACCCATCCAGTGATGGCGATGGGCTGGCGGACACCTTGCGCGAAGCTTCTTGTTTCACGCGGGAACAGATCGCGCAGGAGAACTTTTTCACCACGTACGCCGACCTCCCCGCCGCCCAGCGTCTGCTGGTGGATAATACCTACGGCAATGTTATGGGATATGGCGCGGAGTCGCGGGACCAAGGCATCATGACCGTGCTACAGTTGGATCGCATCGCCGACATCTCCAACAGCACCCGCCTCCCCTTCGTGACCGGGCGCACGCTCTTCCTCAGCCCGAACGGCCTGGACGGGATCAACCTGGGTTTTGTCAGCTCGGCACCCCGGCGCACCTTCGCCAACAGCACCAACCTCACCTCCAGCGCAGGCACGGACATCATGCTGCTGCGCCCCGGCAATTACCCGGAGACGCTCACCTTCCGCCGCCCGGTCACGTTCCGCACGCCCATGAACGGCAGCGCGAACCTCGGCAAACCTTGAACCCAGTCTCGTCGTGAAAAAGCTTTCTGCATTTCTCCTCATCTTGGCGTCCGCGCTCGCAGCTCAGGCCCAGCCCTTCATCAACTGGTTCACCCTCGACGCCGGCGGTGGCGCGCAAGCCAGCGCCAGTTACGTCCTCAACGCCACCCTCGGCCAGGGCGACGTCGGCGGTGGAACGCCCGCCAGCGCCAGTTACCGGATCATTCCCGGTTTCTGGGCGCTGGAAAACCTCGGCCCGGCCACGAGCTTGCCGCAACTGAGCGTGACCCTCAGCGGCGCGAACGTGCTGCTCTCGTGGGCGTCACCGGCCACCGACTTTGTGCTCGAACACACCGACTCCCTCGACGCGCCGCCGGCCTCGTGGTCGAACACGCCCGGGGTCATAAACGACAACGGCTCCGTGAAAACCCTCACCGTGCCGCACAGCGTCGCCGAACGCTTCTACCGCCTGCGCAAGCCTTGAACCCTCCCGACTTTTCAACCCATCGACCCAACCCAGATCTTATGACCACTCCAAACTCCTTTGCCGGCCGCACGCTTCTCGCGCTCACCGCCGCCAGCCTGATCGTCGCCACCGCGAACGCCCAGGTGCCCACGATGATCAGCTATCAAGGCCGCGTGCTGATGAACAACACCAACTTCGGCGGCACCGGCCAGTTCAAGTTTGCCCTCGTGCAAGGCGCCGGCCCCACGCTGCTCTGGAAGAACGACGGCTCCGCCGGCAACACCGAACCCGCCGCCGCCGTCAGCCTGTCCGTCGCCAACGGCCTCGTCATGACCACCCTCGGCGACACCGCGCTGGCGAACATGACGGCGCTGCCCGCCAGCGCCTTCGCCAACGCCGATGTGCGTCTGCGCGTGTGGTTCAACGGCGGCGCGGGCTTCCAGCAACTCACGCCCGACCAACGGATCGTCTCCGTCGGCTACGCGCTCATGGCGAACACCGTGCCCGACGCCTCCATCACCGCCGCCAAGCTCGCGCCCGGCGTGTTGAGCCCGGTGAATTTCCCGAACAACTCGGTGACCTCCGCGCAACTCGGCGATGATCTGGACCTTGGTTCACCATCAGTCATCGGACGCCTGGACGTTTACCGTACGGCGGCGGGAACCCCGGGCGTCAGCATCATCGGCGGCGGCAGCCAAATCAGCACCTACGGCACCGATGGTCTGGAACAAATCCGGTTGTTTGGCGCTACTTGGGGAGAACTGTGGTTGAACAACAGCCTGGCCAATAACGCGACCGCCGTGAACCTCACCGCCCAAGGCTCCAGCGGCGGACGCTTGACCCTTAACAACACCAACGGAGCCAGCCGCGCCGTGCTCGAAGGCGAGAACACCGGAGGCACGCTCACGCTCCACACGGCGGATGGCAACGTCGGCGCGATCCTCTACGGCAACGAAGGACAAGGCTCCGGCGCGCTCAGCCTCCGCAACACCAACGGCAGCCCGCGCGTCCGCGCCTACGGCGGCCCCCTCAGCGGCACGCTCGAACTTTACGACGTGGACGGCGGCGCACCGACGATTGTCGCGGAAGGAGCGGAGGGTTCTGGCGGCTCTCAGATCCAGATGTACCAGGCCAACGGCGCGCGCACCATCCAGCTCGACGCCGAAGTCGGAACGGGCGGCGGCGGCTACCTCGCGCTCTACAACGGCGCGGGCGTTGAGATGGCCACGCTCCAAGCCGACGAAGTGCTCAACGACGGCGCGCAGCTCGTCCTCCGCAACAACGCCGGGGCCGCGACCATCGTGCTCGACGCCAACCAGGGCGGCGAAAGTCGCATCACCACCCAGGTGCTCACCATCACCGGCGGCTCCGACTTGTCCGAGAATTTCGACGTGAACGCGGCGCAGGACGAATTGCAGTCCGGCATGATCGTCAGCATCGATCCGAAGAATCCCGGCGAACTGGTTCTCGCCCGGACCGCCTACGACCCCACCGTCGCGGGCGTCATCAGTGGCGCAGGTGGTGTGAAGACCGGCATGTTGATGAGCCAGGCCGGCACCAAGGCGGACGGCAAACATCCCGTCGCGCTCACGGGCCGCGTGTATTGCCACGTCGATGCAAGCTTCGGCGCGATTCAACCCGGCGACAGGATCACCACCTCCACCACGCCCGGCCACGGCATGAAAGCCACCGACCGCGACCGCGCCTTCGGCAGCATCATCGGCAAAGCCATGACCGGCCTCGCCGACGGCAAGGGCCTCGTGCTCGTGCTGGTGAATTTGCAGTGAGTTCGGATTGAACCCCGTTCAATCCATCAACGCCGCCTGCAGGCATTTCATCTCCTCGTCGAGCGAGGCGCGGGTGTCCACGAGTTCGGCCAGTTCCGCGCGGATGAGTTCCCGCCAGCGCCGGCGCAACCGCATGGCCAGCGAACGCAGGGCGGTCTCAGACATTCCCAGCCGTCCGCTCAACGTCGCGTAATCCTCCGGCGCTTGGTCGTCCTTCTCCGGGAACAATGCCGCGAACACCGCGCCCTTGCCCGACGCGGCGCACTCCTCCGCCAGCTTCGCCTTCGCCTTCTCCAAAACTTCCAGCGCCCACACCCGGTCGAACGCCCGCTCCGGCGTCTGCATTTGCGCGGCCACGGCGAGATAACTTTCCTCCACCGCCTCGCCATCCAGCGGCACATGCTGCACGCCGCCACCACGCTTCTGCGCGTCCGCCCGCGCCGCGACATCGCTCAAGTGATTCCTCATGCCCGCCAGCAGGAACGAACGAAAGCGTCCCTGCTCCGGGCCAACACTGCGCAAGGACTGCCGTTCCAGCAGCGACTCCATGAAACCCTGCACCGCATCCTCCGCATCCTGCGGCGAACAACCCCAGCACCGGGCGAAGGCGTAGAGCGGACGCCAAGCGCCGCGATACAAATTCTCCAACGCCGCGCGCGCCGCCGAGTCATCCCCGGTGGCGGCACGCACCACGCTCCAGCGTGTGGTGAGAAACTAATCGCGGAGCGTCAAAAAGCGAATGCTTATCATTAAATTCGTTGAAGAGAGCAAGTAGTCTAGGTTGCTACGGCGGAGGGGGCTTGTCCTGATCACTATGTGCAGCAGGACAAGCCATTTCCTAATGCTTGCCTTACCCTCCATGT
>CAMAUY010000139.1 GCA_945861565.1 Akkermansia muciniphila | reverse complement strand
ATAGGTCGGTGTGCTGTTCGTCGCCATCGACGGACGAAGGACGAAGGACGAGGACGAGGGCGAAAGCGCCGCAATGGGGTCCTTCAAATCGTCCTCGTCCGTCGCGCTCGTTCTTCGTCCTCGAATTGGGAAATGGAGTCGGTTCATGGAGAGATACCGGACGCCGCGCTGCGGCGTCCGCGCGCCGTTCAGGCGCGGCACGAACCGCGCTGCGGCCCTGTCCGCCCGCTGTACGCGGGCGGGGTTGTCGCAGCGCGACAACCTCTACCAACAACTTCGGGATGCACCGCCTCGTCGCAGGGCTGGTTTTTTCAAATTGAGTGACGGACTCTTGGCCGATGCAACGGACGGCGGTGCTTAACGTAGTGGGGTTGACCCGGGGGCTGATTGGCCCGGAGACTCCCCGACTTGCGACATTGCTCCGGACGCGCCACGCGGCCGAGATTGACCCTGCGTTTCCGGCCGTGACGTGCACGGCGCAGTCGAACTACCTCACGGGCCAACCGCCGGCCGTGCACGGGATCGTGGCCAATGGCTGGTACAACCGGGAACTGGCCGAAGTCCACTTCTGGAAGCAATCCAACCGCCTGGTCACCGCCCCCAAGATCTGGGACCACCTCAGGGCCCGGAATCCAGAGTTTACCTGCGCCCAGCTCTTTTGGTGGTACAACATGTACACCACCGCCGACTGGTCGATCACGCCGAGGCCGATGTATCCAGCCGATGGTCGGAAATTTTTCGACATCTATTCGTGGCCGCAGGAAATTCGTCCGGAAATAAAGCGGGATTTGGGGGAATTTCCCTTCGCAGGATTCTGGGGACCGGCGGCGGGTGTCAAGTCCCCACAAGGCGGGCCGGATGCCGCCACCCGCTGGATCGGTGCAGCGGCCCGCTGGATAGAAAAAAAGCATCAGCCCACCCTGAGTTTAATCTATCTACCTCACCTCGATTACAACCTTCAGAGGTATGGAACCGTGGCCCCGGGATCGGCCCATCGGTTGCCGCGTGTAGAAATTCATCCGGACCTGCAGCAAGTCGATGCCCTGGTGGGGGATTTAGTTGATTTTTTCGAGGCCCGGGGCGTCCAGGTGATTGTCTTGAGCGAGTATGGAATCACCACGGTCGATACGCCCATTCACTTGAACCGCCTCTTTCGCGACCGGGGTTGGCTAACCATCAAGGAGGAACTCGGACTCGAATTGCTCGACGCCGGAAACTCCCGGGCGTTCGCGGTGGCAGATCACCAAGTTGCCCACGTCTACGTCAACGATCCGGGCATACTTTCCGATGTGCGCACTCTCCTCGAAGCCACGCCGGGTGTTGCCAAAGTTCTCGACGTCTCGGCCCAACGCGATCGAAGCCTTTTCCATTCCCGCTCCGGGGATCTTCTGGTTGTCTCCGAGGAGACCGCCTGGTTCACCTATTACTACTGGCGTGAGGACACTCGCGCGCCGGACTTTGCCCGCTGCATCGATATTCATCGGAAACCGGGCTACGATCCCGTGGAGTTGTTCCTCGATCCCGGGATTCCCTGGGTGAAGGCGAGAATTGCCGTCCGCCTGCTCCAGAAGAAACTGGGGTTCCGGATGCTGATGGACGTCATCCCGCTGAACGCGGCTCTGGTAAAGGGATCCCATGGCTGCCGCCCGGCGAATCGATCGGATTGGCCTTTGATCATCTCACCCCGACCCCTGCCCGGTCCCTGCGTCGAATCGACGGCAATTTGCCGTGTCATCGAAGAGGCGATCGAGTCCGGGCCGCAGGTCGTTCTTCCTTCCGAAACGACACTTCGGTAGTCTGCGTCCCGAATTGCCCGAGACTCCCCCCAGCCTGCTGCTGCTGATCCCCGCGTACAACGAGGACCAGCGGATTGGTCCGACACTTGATCGGTACGGTTCCTTTTTTCGGGAACACTACCCGGGGAAAGTGAGCATTGTGGTCGTATTAAACGGTTGCCGAGACAACACGCTCGGTGTCGTGACTGAGGCTGAATCGCGGTACCCGACCATTTCTCATCTCGTGTTTCCAGGGCCGATCGGCAAGGGCGGCGCTCTGATTGAGGGTCTAAAACTTTGGCCACGGGCGGACCTTGTGGGCTATGTGGACGCCGATGGCGCGACCCCGCCCGCCGCCTTTCTGGATCTGGTCGTTCGCTGCGCGGCGGGCGAAGCGGACGCCGTGATCGCTTCCCGCTGGATCGCCGGGGCAAAGATCACGCACGCCCAGCCGGAGAAGCGGCGTTTTGCGAGCCGACTTTTTCATCTCTTTGTCGAGGGGTTCTTCTGGATGGGTATCCGCGACACGCAGTGTGGAGCCAAAGTAATGCGCCGTGCAGCCATCGAAAAAGTACATTCCTATCTCCGCCTAGCCGACCTTGCCTTCGATGTGAACCTGCTCTACTCGATTCGCCGGGCCGGCTTCACTGTGAAAGAAGTGCCCACGGAGTGGAATGATCAGACCGGTTCCAAAGTTACGTTTAACGTCCGGACTTCCGCCAACATGGTCCTGTCGCTGGCACGACTCCGCCTGCTCTACTCTCCATTGCACGGAGTCCTGCGCCCCCTGGCTCCGCTGGAAGCATGGTTGTATCGCAAACTGAACGCACCACCGCCCCGCCGAGGCCGAGCCGATGGACCGCCCCGCCCCCCCGGGGACAGGGATCCATCTGACCTCCGTTGACGCCTCGCGACCCGACAACCATAGTGGGGCCGTGAACTACGACATGAGTGCCCTCCTCCGGGACTGGGACTATGTGCCCGGTCAGGTCGTGGCCCGCCGGTTCAAGGGACGCGACGGCCGCGAGCGAATCCAACTTCGGGTTGATCTTGGCATCCTGCAAATGCACGCCGAAGGGAGGCCTGATGGAAAACGGCCGCTGGGGCATGAATCTTGGTTGGAGTGTTTCAAGGCGCGCCTGGAGAAACGCCAGACTGGGGCCGGCAGTGAGGAAGGCGAATTCGAATTGAGCGCCGAGGACTGCTCACGGCTCCAGCAGGAGGCGATCCAGTACCACCATCGGTACATCTGCTTCTTTCAGCTTGAAGACTACGATGCTGTCGTCCGGGACGCCGATCGGAATGAGGACGCTTGCGAATTCGCGACGGCCTTTGCTGCGAACGACGAATTGGGATGGTCGATGAATCAGTTTTTGCCACAGACCCTGATGATGCGAACCCGGGCCGTGGGAACGAAAGCGCTCAAAGCGGGGCAGCATGAAGACGCCATACAGCTGATTGAATACGGCATTGGCACTCTCGAGGATTTTTATCGGGAACACGGCCGGGAGGATTTATTGGAGATCAGTGGCGAACTGGGATCCCTGCGTCAATGGCTCGGCGAGGTGCGTTCGCGCAAACCTGTGACCGAATTGGAAAAGCTCCAAAATCAGCTTTCGGAAGCCATCCGGCTCGAAGACTACGAACGAGCCGCGCGCGTCCGTGATCAATTGCGAAAAATCGAAGAACCCTGACTATGAGTTTACTCCAACGCATCGCCGATGAACTGAAGGCTTCCATGATGGCCCGCAACTCGGAGCGGACCGGCGCATTGCGCATGCTCAAATCGGCCATCGGCTACCTCCAGATTGAGAAGAAGACGGAAACGCTTTCCGACGCCGACATTTTGAGCGTCATTCAAAAGGAAGCGAAGAAACGGCGCGACGCCTTCGAGGAATTTGAGCGCGGCAATCGCCTGGATCTTGCTGCCAAGGAAAAGGCCGAACTGGCGGTGCTCGAAGAATTTCTTCCGAAGGCCCTCTCCCCCGCGGAGGCCGAGGCCCTCGTCCAGGCGGCGATTGCGGAGACGGGCGCGACGAGCAAGAAGGACATGGGAGCTGTCATGAAGGCGGCCCAGTCCAAGGCGGCCGGCCGGGTGGATGGCCGAACGTTGAGCCAGATCGTGGGCCGACTCCTGCCGGGCTAGCCGCAGGACTCCTGATATCGCAGCAAGACCCATTGAGGCGGCACGAAACACCGAAATACCCCGCTAATTCGAAACGGCCGCAAATGAAGAACGATACACTTCCATCCCTACTGACCGGAGTTGGAACCACGGATGAACGCAGATAAACGCTGATTTCAGGTGCTTGGATCGTGTTCGGGCGCTCGTCCGGAAGGTGAGAGGCAACGGCTTCACCTTATCCGCGTCAATCCGTGTGAATCCGCGGTTCTTCTCCCCGCCCATTCGAGCTTTCAGGCTTAACGCGCCGGGCTCCAAATCTGATAGAGAGCCAGGTAGATGAACACGCCGGTCACACTGACATACATCCAGATGGGCCAGGTGATCCGGGCAATCTTACGGTGCAATTCGAGTCGGCCCTTGATTCCTCGAACAATCGTTATCAACGCCAGCGGCACAATGGCGATCGCCAGCACCACATGGGTGAAGAGCATCAACAGATACCACGGCTTCAGTCCCGCAGGCCCCGGGAAGGGTGTATTCACGCCGTGGACCACAAAGATCTTGTGGTACAGGTACGACACGAGAAAAACGCAGGACGTCGCAAAGGCGGAAATCATGCAGCCCTGGTGCGCCTCCCGGCGGCCCTGCTTGATGAAGACGAGTCCCAGCACAAGAAGGCAGCCACTGGTTGCGTTGAGGCATGCATTCAGTAGCGGCAGATCGAGAGTCATCGCGAGGAAAAATGGATAGTCGCCGTCGGAAGAGGGCGCAAGCTACTTTGGACGCCCTGCACTCCGAGGTTCCACGTCAGCGTTCACGCAACAATTTACGGACATGTTGGAGAACCATTTTTTCCGCGTGAGGTTCCTCGCCGTGAACAACCGCACGCAATCGTCCCAACCGATCCACAACCACAAAGTCGGCGGAGTGGATGAACAATTCATCGAGTCGGGTGCTTTGCGGGTTGGGGTTTTCCATTACCGAAAACAGAAGATCCGCCGAAGCAAACCGATAAACCTCCCGCTTTGGGCCGGTGAGAAACTGCCAGACGGCTGGGTTTGCCCCATGCCCCGCTCCGTATCGAGCGAGCACCGGGGGGGTGTCGTGTTCGGGATCGGCGGTGAGGGACCAGAGTGCAACTCCGCGGGGAATTCCACGCTGCACCCGCGCCATCTGTTGCGACAGAATGTGGCATTGAGTCGGACATCGCGAGAAAATCACATTGAACACATGTACCCGGTTTGCGAGAGAGATGCGGGTGACCGGTGCCCCGACCTGATTGGTTAGCGTAAAGTCATGGAGACGACCGAGGATGGGCAATGGCTCGACCGAGGATGAAAGCCAGTAGCCGACCACTACCGCCACCATTGACGCGATCAGAAACCCCCAGGCAACCTGAGGGAACGAGCGTCCCAATCCGCCCCGCCGAACGGCGGCGGCGTGGAAACTGTCAGGGGATGTCAGAGGTTGGATAAAGGGAGGTGGTGTTGGCAAGAAAACGGCCGCTGGAGTGTACCAGCGGCCGCACGTCAAAGCGTGGATTGGCTCATCAGCCGCCGGTTACTCGAAGCTGGTGCCGGCACCCGCTTTCGATTTCTCCGCATACCATTTGTCAAATTCATCCTTCGCAACGACCCGGAAATAGCCGCGCATCTTGGAGTGGCCGTTACCGCACAACTGGGCGCACGTGATGCTATACTTTCCCAACTTGGTCGGTGTGAAGTGGACGGGAATGCTCATGCCCGGGACGCAGTCCTGGGTGACACGCATTTCCAGCAATTTGAAGCAGTGAATGACATCCATGCTCGACACCTTTGCGATCACCGGGCGATTGACTGGCAACAAGAATTCCTCATTGCTGAGCGTGGCGACATCATCCTTGCCTTCCGCATTGTTTGGATCGACTCCAAACGGATTGCCCGAGCTTGCAAACCGGGTGTCCTGCAGGCCCCACTTGCCGTCTGGACCGGCAAAATGCGCATTCCAAGAAAACTGCATGGCCATCACCTGAATTTCGACCGGATTTTCGGCCGCCGTGGGCAGACGATCGACCGCCCGAGCCCAAAGAGGTATGGCGAATCCGATGAGCAGCACGCCCTCGACCAACGCCACCCCGATCTCGAGGTACGAACTCATATGCCCCTTCACCCCCAGATAGTCCGCCTTACCATTCGCCGATTGACGAAACTTGGCAATGGCGACGAAGAAATAGGCTAGCCAACCGACGAAGAGGAGGAGCATCAGCAGGTGGACGTACCCCAGCAGATCATCCAGGCCGGCGCCGTGCGCGGAAGCCACATCGGGCATCCCGAATATTTGTAGCAGTTTAGTCATCATAAAAGAGCAATGCGGACCTGAAAAACGTAGGAGAAAACCCGAAATCAATTGTGTTGAGGATCGCTCTGATCTCCGGGAACGGCATCGTTAACCCGGTTGGCTCGGCGCACAAGGAATACGAAAAAGCTACCGAATAAAGCCCAAGCCCCGACGACAAATACGAGCAGGACGAGCATTCCCGCATTGAGCCCGTGTGCCATTGGCGAGTCCGATTGTCCAAAGCACGCTGCACACCCGAGAAGCCGGGCCGGAAGGCCGCATATCACCAGAAACACGAAAGACAGAAACCGAATCATAGATAGCTGATATGTTTTAATTTCTTAAGAAAATAGCGGGCGTACACCACCAACCCCACCGCTGCCACTCCGCCCAGGAAGCACCAAGCCAAGTCGACGACGTCTCCGGTCGTGCGCCAGCGGGCACCACCCCACGCGGAAAACCCCGTCATGAGCAGGACGGAGGCCACGATAAAGACGAGATGAAACGCTTTAAGGGACATAGAGGGTCTTAGTCTCGGTCTTTTGCGGCATGTCGTGCATTGCCCAGAGGGTCAAACCTCCCAGCGCGAAGAAAAAGATCACCGTCACCGCCATCACGGCATAGATCGTTTTTTTCTCGGACAGAAGGTGCATGAAGAATCCCGCAACCAGGAACGCCTTGACCGACGCGATAAAGAGGGCAATGCATACGGTGAGGGCAACGCTATTGAATTGAACCTTTGCCATGAGAACCGTCAGGACCGTCCCCACCAGGAGGGCGGCAAAGACGGCCCAATAAGTCTTCAGATGGGAGGCAACATCATGGTCGTCGTGACCCTGGGTATCGGCTGGCCCGTGGGCGGAGTGGGAGGAATCGCTCATATTCAGAATTACAAAAGGTAAACGACGGGAAAGAGGAAAATCCAGACTAGGTCGACGAAGTGCCAGAACAGTCCGCCGACCTCAATCCGGTTGGTGAATTGTTCCGGATTGGTTTTCCACATCCCGGCACCCGGGAAGGTGAAATAGGCCAGCACCAGAGCGCCCCCCAGCACATGCAGTCCATGCAGCGCAGTGATGGTAAAATAAATCGCGAAGAATGTGTGGTTGCGGGGAATGAACGCGTCCAGATGCGAAATCTCGTCCACCTTTACTGTCAATGCCTCATGGCTGGCGTGACCGCCGTGGCCCTCCATCGGATCCGCCACGAACTTCACCTCGGTGACATTCGAAGACGTGAGCCGAGGAAGATTCCACAGGTCGGACGGGCTCCAAAACCCGGGATGCTTCCCGTTGACCTCCAGGTGTCCGGTCAGCGCCTTCCCATCCTTCAAGCGCAGCTCGTAGTGGGTAAACTTTTCGTTGTACTCGTAGCTCTTGATCCCCAGGAATGCGAAAGCACACAGAATCGTGATCACCATGAACATCCGGAACCGCTTAAAATTGTTCATCTTCAGCGAGGCCCATGCCATGACCACGGTAACGGACGAAGTGATCAGCACCGCCGTATTGAACGTGCCAATCGGAACGTTTAGCAAATGATGCGGCCAGGCGAGTTTAACGGCCGGCCAGACGCCCTCGTCGGCCCCCACTCGAAGCATGATGTAGGAGGAAAACAACGCTCCGAAGAGCATGATCTCCGAGGCCAGAAACAGCCAGAGGCCCACCTTTGCGTTATAGAGGCCAGTGTCCGGACGGGCCTTGTCTGTATACGGGATTTCCATGAATCGAAAGACTTTGGGAATGAGGGTTTTTAGCCGGCAGCTCAGGTGGGCTGGTTCTGCGGAGTGAAGTCCTTGGCGGCACCCGGCACGCTATACTCGTAAGGTCCGCGATAGACAACCGGCTCGCGGAGGAAATTGCCGTGCGGCGGTGGCGTCGGTGTTGCCCAATCCAGGGTTGTCGCATCCCATGGATTATCGTTGGTGACCTTGCGGCCAACGAAGAGGCTGGCGAAGAAATTCCAGATGAACGGAAGCTGGAACACCCCGAGTGCGATCGCCGAGTGCGTGATGTAAATATTCAATTTCAGGGCGGTCGGATCCGTCTCAAGAAAATAAGTGGCACCCCCGTCATACAGGCGGCGAGACATTCCTTTGAAGCCCTGGATGAACATCGGCGCAAAGACCAAATTCATACAAACCAGCGACCCCCAAAAGTGAATCTTCCCCAGCGTTTCGTTTAGAAATCGTCCCGTCGCCTTGGGGTACCAAAAGTAGATTCCAGCCAACAGCCCGAAGATGGTCCCGGGTGCCACGACGTAGTGGAAGTGGCCAATGACGTAGTACGAATCGTGCAGGTAGATATCCGACGCATTAAAACCCAGCGGCAGACCGGTCAGCCCCCCAATGCCGAACATCGGGAGGAACGCCAACGCGAAAAGACTCGCGGTGTTAAACCGGATCGATCCACCCCAAAGCGAAATAAACAGAGCTGTCAGAATGGTCACCGACGGAATGGAAATCATCATGGTGGTGGTCTGGAAGAAGGTCGAAATCTTGGTTCCCATCCCCGTGAGGTACATGTGATGCGCCCAGACGATAAAGCTGAGGAACCCGATACATATCGATGAATAAACCATCGATTTATAACCCCAAAGCGGCTTGCGGGTGTTGTTGGCAATCACCTCGGATACAATGCCCATCGCAGGGAGAATCAAGACGTATACCTCGGGGTGACCGAGAAACCAGAAGAGGTGCTGCCACAGAAGCGGGCTGCCACCTCCAGAAACCGGTAGCTGAGCTCCGTTCACCACCAGACCGGTCGGCAGAAAGAAGCTGGTGTGAAAGACATTGTCCATGAGCTGCAGGATGCCGGCGGCTTCGAGCGGGGGAAAAGCCAGCAAGAGCAAAAAAGCCGTCACAAACTGCGCCCACACAAAGAAGGGCATCCGCATCCAGCTCATCCCTTTGGTTCGCAACTGAATGATGGTGGTAATGAAGTTCACAGCACCCAGCAACGACGACGTGATGAGCAGCACCATGCCGATCAGCCAAGCGGTCTGGCCATTGAACGCCTGACCGAACTGGGCGGTGGTGGCAAGCGGTGAATAGGAGGTCCATCCGGACCTCGCCGCTCCCCCGGGGATGAAGAAGCTCGCCAACATGACGACCCCACCGAAAAAGTAGAAATGGTAACTGGCCATGTTCAGCCGGGGGAAAGCCATGTCCGGCGCCCCGATCTGAAGCGGCGTGACAAAATTGCCAAAGGCACCGAATGCCAGGGGAACAATCGCCAGGAACACCATGATTGTCCCGTGCATCGCCCCGAACGCATTGTAAAGGTCTCCCTGCATGATGCCACCCGCCGCCATGTCCTTGCCCAAAAACGTTTCAAGAAGGCCGCCGAGCAACGGTATTGCTCGCCCTGGATAGGCCAATTGCCACCGCATGCAGCCCACCAGGAAGAACCCGAAAAGCAGGAAGATCAGCGCCGTGATACCGTATTGGATACCGATGACTTTGTGGTCCGAGCTGAAAATGTACTTCGACATGAAGCCCAGCTCGTGGTGGTCATGATGCGCCTCGTGGGCGGCGTGAACCCCATGGGCTCCCGACTTAGAAGTCGTTGTTTGTGCCATAAACTGAAGTCTTTTTAATGCAACTCGGACCGTTTGAAAACGAACAACCGCTCGTCCTGGAACGAAAAAACCGCGACCCATTCGCGAGAGCCCACGTTTCTCGGAGATTCCGGGATGAAGTTCAATTTTTAATTTTGTCTGAAACCAATAAAGCTAACAAAAGTGGCAAATAAAGAATGCTGGCAAAGAAAAGCTTGCGCGCATGCAACGGCGTCAGTTTAACCGCAAAGACAATTGCCGCCGCCAGAAAAACGCCCCCCAGGATCAAGGCCCCGGCAAGATACCACCGCCCAGCCATACCCATCACAAACGGAGCCAGACTGAACGCCATCAGGGCAATCGTGTGCCGAATGGCCGTTGCCGCCACCTTGCGCCCCTCGGGGTCAATCACCGGTAGCATGCGGAATCCTGCGCGGGCGTACTCTTCACGGTACAGCCAGGCAATCGCCATAAAATGAGGCAGCTGCCAGAAAAACAGGATCAAAAACAATACCCACCCGCCCCGGTTCAGCTCACCCGTCGCCGCCGTCCATCCCATCAGCGGTGGCAATGCTCCCGGCACCGCCCCGACCAACGTGTTCAGCACCGTCCGGCGCTTCATCGGCGTGTAGACAAAAATGTAGCTGCCCAAAGTAATGACCCCCAGCAGAGCCGTCAGCGGATTCACCAAGAAATACAGCCAAACCATTCCCACCACCGAAAGTCCCACTCCCAAGCCAAGCACCGTCTCCGGATCCATCAGCCCCGCCGGCAGCGGCCGACTCGCCGTGCGGCGCATCAGCGCGTCAAATTCCCGCTCCATCAACTGATTCAACGCCGACGCACCCATCGCCAGGAGTGCCGATCCACCCATCGCATGCACCATTAACCAACGGTCTGGACTCCCGGTCACCCCCATTTGGAAACCGACCGCCGTCGTGATCAATACCATCAATGTCAGCCGGGCCTTGAATAGGTCGGACAATATCAACCCCCAGCTCCGATCCATCGGAACCGCCACGGCTACCATATTGTCCGCCAACGCTTTCATGAAATTGCCCGTTCTACACCGCTCAGCGCCCTATCAAAGGTCGCCATTGCCCCCGCCCGGACCGAGTCTGTTCCATGCGGAGCTCTCATCCCCCCAGCGAATGCGCCGTGCGAACCCTCAACCCTTCAGCGCTTCGAGCGACTCCGGGCTCCGGCGCAGGACCACGCATCCGCTGCGTTGCCGCCGCTAATAAAACTCCCGTCAGGAGAGATAACGCACCGACCGCGACATGCGCCGTCGCAATGTCGACGGACTTATTGGTCCAAATGGTCGCTGCCCCCAAACCGACCTGGATCAAGATTAGACCGCTCCAAAGCGCTCCAAACCGGGCGAGCAATCCTCCACCCTGGATCAATTGCCATCCCAAGGTCAGGACGGAGCCAAGAATAAGCGCGGCCACAAAGCGGTGTGCCATCTGTAAATGAATCTGAAAGGCAGTGACGTCACTGTCCTGAACGACATTCATCCGCCGCTGATTGACCGACATTAAAAAGTCCGGATCGGTGGGCGGATAAAAGTGACCATACGCCAGTGGAAAGTCCGGTATTGCCAACGGCGCGTGCTGATGCCGAATCGTCGCCGCAATCAACAGCTGACCCAGAATAAGCAGTGTGATCGCCGCTGTTCTACCGGGAACGTTAGCCAGCGCCGGAAGCATCTGCCCCGGGCGAAGATGATTCCAAGTCTTTGACGTAAAAAAAGCGATGGCCCCGATGACTGAGAAAAAAACCTGTGCGAGCGCCGCGTGACACATGCCAAATACCACGCCCGCGGTCGTTCCAAGGAACCCGCTCCCGTTCAAAATCACCCGCAGTCCGCCCAACAAGCCCTGCAGAAGCACGAGAGCGAGAGCGACCCAGGCCACACGACGCACCCATTGCCGGGGCTCCTTGAGTGCCGTCCAGACCGCCAGAACGATCACCAAGAAACCGACGGAACTGGCCACCAGCCGGTGCAGGTGTTCGTCGTGAATTCCGCCAACTCCCCACCACTGGGAGATGGGAAAGAAAAACATGTTATAACCGTACGTTGTCGGCCAGTCCGGGACGGCCATCCCCACCCCTTTGCTGGTCACCAACCCACCGACGCAGATGAGCAACAGTGTGCACGCCGCGGTGAACACCGCGAAGCGGTGCCGCCAGACATTGTTGAGATTCGATTCCAAATGCACAAAAAATGGACAACAACAACAGAGATTCCGCGAACGAACTCGCGGAGAAAACGGGCCGCTGTGGAGTGCTTCCACAGCGGCCCAAAATTGCGGACCGCCCCCCCGCGGCGGCGAGCTCAGCCGCCTACTTCACTTCCAAGGTAACATTGACTGTAGCACCGCCCTTGACTTCGATCTCCTGCAGCACCTCACCCGCCTTCAGGTGAATGAACGCCAGGGTGTATTTTCCGTCGGCAAGTCCGGCCACCGTGTATTTCCCGGAGGCGTCCGTCACCGCATAGTGGGGACTGTCGACGACACCGATATAACCAAACATCCACGGGTGGACATTGCACTGCAGTTTCGCGAATACCTCCACGTTCTTAAAGATCTTCTCGTTCACTTGTCCGGCTTTAGTCTGGGCAAAATTGAAGGTATCATTTCCCGACTTCGACGCCGCGAAGTTGACGTTGTGCATGAAGTCATCGCTCGACTTAATCATGACCGGTTGGCCAGCACGGGCTCCCATCACGTATGGTTGGTAGAGGCAGGCCTTCTGATCCATGACCGGCTTCTCCGCCGGCGCTGGGAAGGACTTTCCCTCGAGCCCCTTCTTCACGTACACAAAGACGTTGGCGAGTCCCTTGTCAGCCCCCACTACGTAATGACGGGTGGTCGGAGCTTTCGAGTAGGACTTTCCGCAATTGGGATCCTTGGCCAGCGGAGAAATTTCCTTCTCGGCCGGGGCATCTCCCTTGAGCGTGACTTTCCCCGTCACATCCCCCGCCTGAAGCGTTGAAACCGCAGCGAGTAGGACCGAAACCGCCGCGAACCGTAGAGTCGTTTTCATAAGCATATATACTGATCGTTTTTCCGAACGTAGGGTTGACCTTATGACTCGGTCTAACCCCCGCAAGCATATTTTGTGAAATGTTTCACAAGCTCCTGATGTTGGACGAACACTGGTCGGCACTATTCAATCCGGACATCGTCGGAAAAGTGCCCTTTCATTATTCGTCTCCTCAGCAGAATCTGTGGGTACAATTTGAATGTACTGAGATGGAAGTTGCATGCTATCAATGAATTACAGCGCTACTGAACTCACCAACGTTTGACCACTGATCCCCTGGGGAGCTGACCGAGCTTTCCAGCAGCAGGCAGGCGA
>CAMAUY010000138.1 GCA_945861565.1 Akkermansia muciniphila | reverse complement strand
GCCGCTGCCGTTGGGACCCATGACGGCGTGGACTTCTCCGGGACGGATGGTGAGGTTGATGCCTTTGAGAATCTGGCGGCCTTCGACGCCGGCGCTCAGGTTTTGGATGGCGAGAATGGGGTGTGTCATTGGTCGTGCTTGATTGAGTTCAAAGTTTGTTAGCAGTGCAGGGTTAACCCACGCTCCCCTCCAGGCTCACGGCGAGCAGCTTTTGCGCTTCGACGGCGAACTCCATCGGCAGTTGCTTGAACACCTCTTTGCAATAGCCGTTGACGATCATGTTCACGGCGTCCTGCGCCGAGATGGCGCGCTGTTTGCAGTAGAAGATTTGGTCTTCACCAATCTTCGACGTGCTGGCCTCGTGTTCGACCCGCGCCGAGGAATTCTTCACCTCGATGTAGGGAAAGGTGTGCGCGCCGCACTTGTCGCCGATGAGCAACGAGTCGCATTGCGAGAAGTTGCGGGCGTTGGTCGCGCCTTTCTGGATTTTCACCAGGCCGCGATAACTGTTCTGCCCGCGCCCGGCGGAGATGCCTTTCGAGATGATCGTGCTGCGCGTGTTCTTGCCGATGTGGATCATCTTCGTGCCGGTGTCGGCTTGCTGGCAGTTGTTGGTCAGCGCGACCGAGTAGAACTCGCCAATCGAGTTGTCCCCCTGCAAAATGACGCCCGGATACTTCCACGTGATGGCCGAGCCGGTCTCGACCTGGGTCCAGGAAATCTTCGAGTTGCGCCCTTTGCAGTGGCCACGCTTCGTGACGAAATTGTAGATGCCGCCCTTGCCGTTTTCGTCGCCCGGATACCAGTTCTGCACAGTCGAGTATTTAATTTCGGCATTGTCCAGCGTGATGAGTTCGACCACCGCCGCGTGGAGCTGGTTCTCGTCGCGCATCGGCGCCGTGCAACCTTCGAGATAGCTTACGTGGCTCCCCTCATCCGCGATGATGAGCGTGCGCTCGAACTGGCCGGACTTGGCCGCGTTGATCCGAAAATAGGTCGAAAGCTCCATCGGGCAGCGCACGCCCTTCGGGATGTAGCAGAACGAGCCGTCCGTGAAGACCGCCGAGTTGAGCGCCGCGTAGAAGTTGTCCGTGTGCGGCACCACCGAACCGAGATACTTGCGGACGAGCTCCGGATGCTCCTGCACCGCTTCGCTGAACGAGCAGAAGATGACTCCCTTCTCGCCAAGCTGCTTCTTGAAAGTGGTGCCGACGGACACGCTGTCAAACACCGCGTCCACGGCCACGCCCGCCAGCCGCCCGCGTTCGCGGAGGGGAATGCCCAGCTTCTCGTAAGTCTCCAACAGCTTCGGGTCCACCTCGTCGAGGCTCTTCGGGCCGTCGCTCGTGTTCTTGGGTGCGACGAAATAGGTGATGTCCTGATAATCGATCTCCGGGTAATGCACCTTGGGCCACTGCGGCGTCGGCATGGTGAGCCAGTGGCGATACGCTTTCAGCCGCCATTCCAGCAGCCACTCCGGCTCCTTCTTCTTGTGCGAGATGAACCGGATGATGTCCTCGTTCAACCCCGGCGGCGCGGACTCCGTCTCGACGTCCGTGTAGAAGCCGTATTTGTATTCCTGCTTGACCAGACCCTCAATCGTTTCAGTTGCTGTGCCCATAACATACTATACTTCCACTTTGATGTCATCGCCTTCGATCACGACTTTGTAACTTGGAACGCCATTCTGTGCTGGCGGTCCCAGAGCGGCGCCCGTTTTCCGATCGAAATCCGCGCCGTGCCAGGGGCAGGTGACCTTGGTTCCTTGAACGGCACCTTCCAACAGCGATCCGGAACGGTGCGTGCAGGTATCGCCAATGGCATAATAAGTTCCCTCGACATTGAAGCGAGCGATTCTCTGGCGCTCGACTGTGAACACAGCTGCCTGGCCAGGTGGCACGTCCTTGGTTGCCGCTATTTTGATGAGCTTTGCCGTAATGCTTGGGTCGGTTTGATGGTTGCTGAACAAGCCGGAGGCTCCGGCTCCTTTCAGGCGTTACTCAGCGTGATGCGCGTCGCAAGCACGGTTGGTCGGCACATCGGCGGCGACGACGGTCGGCTGCACCAGTCCGTTCGCTGCGTCGGTTTGGCTGGGTAGTTCAAGTTCATCATCGTGGTTCGTTCACGCTCAACTGGCACCGTTGTTCCCGATCGCTTCCACGGGACAACCGTCCATTGCTTCCTTGCAAAGGACTTCTTCCTCCGGCGTCGTCGGCTGCTTAAAGACATAGGAGTAACCACCATCGTCATGGCGCGTGAAATTGGCCGGGGCAGTTTCTCGGCACAGGTCGCAGTCAATGCACTGATTGTCCACGTAGAATGTGCCAGCCACGCTTTCCGCATATTTGTTCGCAATGTCAGCCATGGATTTTCTTTCATTTCTTGCACTCGCGCTCAGGTCGTCTCAGCCGGCTTGGCGTCGCACGTCCGACTTTCTAAAGCGAGTACTTGTCAAAGCAATAGGCCGCGCCATTGTGCTTGGCCAGCGATTTTCCAAAGTATTTCCTTTAGAAAGCAATCGCAAATGCGGCTGGCCTTGAAAACGGTCTGCCGTAAGCTCACCCGCATGAAGAAACGCGGTGCTGTCCGCAAGAAAGCCGAGCAGGTCCCCAATCGACAAGGGATCCTGCGCCTGCTCAAGCAGCAGGGGCCGAGCGATTCGGAAACCCTTGCCTCGCAACTGGACATCTCGGCCATGGCCGTCCGGCAACACCTCTACGCCCTCCAGATTCAAAGGCTGGTGACCTACGAAGAAGAGCAACGCCCCATCGGACGCCCCGCCAAGATGTGGTGTCTGACGCCGACCGCCGCGCCGCATTTTCCTGACGCCCACGCGGGCTTGACCGTGAATTTGCTGAACGCGGCCGAACAGACCTTCGGCGCAGAGGGCGTCCAGCGCCTCGTGACCCGATGCGCCAAACAGCAGATTGCGGATTACCGCTCCCACATCCCCGCGCGCTCCTCTCTCCGAGCGCGCTTGGAGGCGCTGGTTTCAATTCGCAACGAAGAAGGCTTCATGGCTGAAGTGCAGCGCCAGCCTGACGGTTCGTTCCTGCTGATCGAGAACCACTGCCCGATCTCAGCCGCGGCCAACGTGTGCCCCAAGCTCTGCGATGCGGAAATGGAAGTCTTCCACGCCATTCTTGGCGAGGGCGTCACCATCGAGCGAGCGGAGCACATGGTGACCGGTGCCCGCCGCTGCGTTTACAGCATTCGGACGGGCGAACCTTGAAATAATTCTACCCCAATTAAAAACGGTTTTGCCCCACGCCGGCTTCGTCATCGAAGGCTACGTTGAACCGCGCGAGCCGCTCCGCGACAAAGGCCCGTTCGGCGACCACTCGATTCCTGAATAGACATTTTTTTCCACATGAACACCGTCGCCTTCTACGACACCAAGCCCTACGACCGCGACTACCTCGAGCGCGCGCCGGTGTGCGGCTTGTCGCACTGCGGTGCGCCGGGTTCAACAACGTGGACCTCACCGCCGCAAAGTCGCTTGGCCTCGCCGTCACGCGCGTGCCGGCTTATTCACCGCACGCCGTCGCCGAGCACACCGTCGGCCTGCTGCTGACGCTGAACCGCAGGATTCACCGAGCCTGGAACCGCGTCCCCGAACACAACTTCTCGCTCACCGGCTTGGTCGGCTTCGACGCGACGGTGCTCGCCTTCGACCCCATGCCCGCGCCGGACTGAGCGCGGCAGCACGGCATCCGCTACACGGAGTTTGACGCGCTGCTCGCCGCGAGCGACATCGTCTCGCTGCACCTGCAGCTCACACCGCAAAACCGCCACCTGTTGAACGCGGAAATCTTCGCGCGCCTGAAGCCCGGCGCGTTCCTCGTCAACACGAGCCACGGCAAACTTGTGGACACCACCGCGCTCATCGAGGCGCTCAAGAGCGGTCGGCTTGGCGGCGTGGCCCTCGATGTTTATGAGGAAGAGGAAGGACTTTTCTTCGAGGACCATTCCGGCGAAGTGCTGCAAGACGACGAACTATCTGGACTTGCCCAAGCGCACCGGAATGACACCCCATCTGCATATCCAAGCATGCCAACGGTCGGTTATCCACCACTACGTCGCGCATCGCATGGCTCGCGGGCGCCAACTCGCGTGGCAACTCGATGAGCACGAGTGGCGTCCGGGTAGCCGCCAAGTGAATCCGACGGGGCTGATGATCGCGCGTTTTCCTCGGGAAACCGCGCGTAACACACATTTCACACCGTTGGCACCTGAGCAGCTAAAGCGCATATATTCGAGCGACGTTCGCTAATCGTTGCCAAAACGATCTCATCAATGACTGATACAACCTGGATGTGGATCGGATTCAATGCGTTCGTCCTGGCGATGCTGGCGCTCGATTTGGGCGTGTTTCATCGCAAGACGCACGTCGTCTCCGTCAAAGAGTCTCTCGCATGGACCGGCGTGTGGGTTACGCTGGCGCTCGCTTTCAACGCGGGTCTGTGGTATTTCGCCAGCCAACAGAAGGCGTTGGAGTTTTTCACCGGCTACCTCATCGAGAAATCCCTCAGCGTGGACAACGTGTTTGTCTTAGCGCTGCTCTTCTCCTGCTTCGCGGTGCCCGCGCAGTATCAGCACAAGGTTTTGTTCTGGGTCATCCTCGGGGCGCTCATCATGCGGGCGATCATGATCTTCGCCGGCGCGGCGCTCATCAATCAGTTCAGCTGGATCATCTACATCTTCGGCGCGTGCCTCATTCTCACGGGGATCAAGATGGTGGTGAAACGTGACAAGCAAGGGCGGCGACGGCGGGCGCGGCTCCGCCGCCTCCTCGCCCGTCTCCGACGATCCAATTACGTCTACGACAGTGTGAGATTTCAAACGACTCCACGAGCTTGGCTTGGCCACTCCGAGCCCATTGGGGCGCGACGCAGCGCACGCACGGTTTAACGTGGCGTATTCAAAGAAACCGTTTGGCAGAAGCACACAGCCCGACCCTTGCGAGAAGGACCGGGCTGAGGAGAAGACCGTGCGTGGTGGTTAGATGATAATGTAGAAGCCGAAGAACATGTATTGGCGCGGGGTGTTATAATTGCGGGCTGACTCTTGGTTGTTCGTAACCGAGTCCAAAGCTCTTTTGCAAGGTTCGATAAGCCGCTGCTCGTAAACTAAAAGAGTGGCGCTTGTTTGGTAGTGACATTGTGGAGTCACGAGACTCTCGCAAACACAGTTTCCAAAAAGTGAAACATCCTATCAATGTGTTTTAATGGGGTGGGGCTGGCGGGTAAAACTTTAAAGTTATTGCATAAATACGTTGGATGTGTGTAATTAACAACTTCTATATGGCTAAACAGATTCAATTGGTAGATAATTATTTGGCAAATTATTACATCCACAAAAGTAATTGGCTTAGGGCTGCAGTGCTTGGTGCAAATGATGGTATTTTATCAACAGCAAGTCTTGCTATTGGCGTTGCTACCGCCAGTGATGTGCGAGGCCCAATTATTTTGGCAACATTAGCAGGGTTGGTAGCCGGTTCTTTGTCTATGGCAGCGGGAGAATATGTTTCCGTAAGTTCTCAAACAGACGTGGAAAATGCGGACATAGAACGTGAAAAGCGGGAATTGAAGGATATGCCTAAAATAGAGTTACAACGGTTAGCTGATATTTATGAAAAAAGAGGCTTGCAAACAGCCACTGCTTTGATCGTTGCAAAAGAACTGACAAAACACGATGCATTAGGAGCGCATGTCAGGGATGAATTAGGACTAAATGCAATCAGCAAAGCTAATCCAACACAAGCTGCGTTTGCCTCCGGCGCGGCATTTACTGTGGGTGGAGTTTTACCACTTTTGGTAAGCCTGTTTTTGCCCTTAAAAACACTTGAGTATTCCCTTTACGGCTTTGCGCTTTTCTTCTTAATCATTTTAGGTGCCGTTGCGGCAAAAACTGGTGGTTCAAGCGTAAACAAAGCTATAATCAGAGTTACATTTTGGGGCACTGTCGCAATGGGACTGACGGCTTTAGTGGGTTATTTATTCAATGCCAATGTTGGATAAAAACTAACTACAAGGGTGATGTCGGTTTTAAATACAACTCCCGGGTGTTGAGCGTTTCCTGATACCCGACAGCGGCCGTTACGCCGCTTTCGCCAGCGGCACTGCTTTCCGCTTCGGTTTTCGGGGATTTTTGGGACAGGCTCTAACCGATTTACTGACACTTTTACTGACAGTGATTTGGTGCGAGATCGGTCCCGAAACCTTGCCGTTTTTGCACGCAGCCCGCGGACCACTTCCCAACGGTGCGGGGTCTAAACCGCGTCGTGATTCCCCACGACGGGCGCGAAGTGGCTGATGAAATCATCGATCAACGCAGGAATTGAGGCGACGCCGGGTATCCGTGAATCCTATGAACCCGCATTCGAGAGGCGGGAGATCGTTCGCAGCCAATGCCCCTGCCTCGTCTCGCCGCACCCGCCAAGGACACCCTGGCACTCAAGCTGGACGAAGATTCGGTGATGATGTCCGCGGTGATTTACACGAACTCTGGCGACGGCTCGTCTTTTCGCTGCTGGCGAGCAACTACGACGATCACCTCCGCAACATATGAGGTCTCAGCCGATTATGGTTTGAGCCGCCAAGTGATCTTCGCAACGCTCCCCAACCCGCCTTGACGCAAGCGGCTCAGCATGAAAGTTTTGTTGTCCGCTTCCACTCAAGGATTAGATCGGCTTGACATAAAAGCCGCGTTCTTCTCCGCCGAGCCGTCATCGAACAACAGCGGGGAACGAAATCCGCCCAGCTTTCCAGCGTTCAGAGGTTACCATGCGCTCAAAAGCCGCGCCCAGTCGCCTTCCGTCACTGTTCTCATCCGTTTTAACCCTGACCGGGGAGTTCTGCCGATCTCAAAAACCGCCCGCAACCGTCCTACCCTTCCCTATCCGCGGATTTCGATTTGACCCCTTGCCGCCTCGGGCCCGCAGCGGTCCGCGGGTTCTCCAGTTAATAGTTCGTTGAACCGATCCCAATCAGATAATGTCTCCGCATGCAACGAAACGCTTCGACGGTGAGTTCGCCTCCCGGCGCCCCAGAGTTCGACGCACATCTGGAATCCGATTGTGCCGCGGCTCGGGGCCTGATCGAGACGCTGGATCGGCTGGAGATTCGAATGCACGAACTGGCCGACGCCGGAATCGCCCGCCAACGCGGCTACTTTCCAGCCGACTACGACGATCATGTCAAACAGCTTATCCTGGACTATCGGCATGTACGGCTGGCCATGTGGGACATCTTGCTGCGCTATCAAGATTATGCCCGGATCGCGGATGAAACACTCCGGATGCGAGCGTTCATCGTGGCTTTTGCGACGGGCCTTTCGCTCTACGGAAAGTCGCTGATCCTCGTGCAAACGTTCGAACACGTCCCCTTGGTCCGCGCCAAACTGAATGAACCGGATTCGAAGTACGGCCTTGAGGCGGGGTTTTTCGAGCAATTACTGCAGGGCTATAGTTCCATGGGGAACTACTGGATCTTTACACGAGCCACGGCCTACTGGCGACGGAACCGGCGTCTGGCGGCGCGGCTTGGCATCGATTCCCGGCCGGGATGGGACTGGCTTGCGGATCACATCGCCCGGGAGCGGCACGTGATCCGGCGCCGATTCTGGCACGTCTTGCGAACACGCCTGCGCCGCGACTGGCGGTGTTTTTGGAAGACCGCGACAATCCCCCTCCGCGGGGCGACCTATAACCTTCAGGCCCTGGTGGGCGGGCGCTTTGCGGAGTACCGATTCGATCCCAATCGGCGGCCCGGTCTCGATACCGCGACGGTCGACCGACTCCGGGCTCAGCTGCGTCCGGGCGACATCCTGATGATCCGTGCCGAGGGCAAATTAACCACGGCGTTATTGCCCGGATTCTGGGCCCATGCCGCGATCTACCTCGGTGGCCGGACCGAACTTGAGACCCTGAGCATCGCAACTCACCCGGCCGTTGCGCCTCACTGGGACGGGCTGCCGTCGGGATCAGACCGGAAGGCAGCGGTCCTTGAGGCCGTGAATCCGAGGGTCCAGATCCGGTCCCATGACACCTGCCTCCATGCCGATCACGTCTGCGTGCTGCGGCCGGCGTTGCCCGAACGAGAGATCGCGGAAGCCTTGACCGAAGCGTTCGGACACCTGGGGAAACCTTACGATTTCGACTTCGATTTCAACCATGCCACGCGATTGGTCTGCACCGCCCTCGTCTACCGGACCTTCCACGGTCGTGGGAAAATTGCCTTCGATCTGGTGAAACGAGTCGGTCGATGGACGCTCACGGGCGATGACTTGATGTCACAAAGTCTCGCGAATTACTTGCGGCATGGAGACGGTTCGGCGCCCGTGCTGCGTCCCGTCGCCCTCGTCCTGACAGGACACGACCACACACCCAAGTTTATCGAGACCCTTGAGATCGCCCCGACGCTCGAACGCATCCGCACCGGTTGGCGTCCGAATAGCAGTGGCTGAAAGGGTAAGGAGGCCCCTCCTCACCCGGATTGTTACATCTCATCCCAGTTCATACGACTTATTTAGTTCTTCGCTGCCCGACTTGAACGCTCGATTCGATCACCCAATCGTGGCGAAGTCTGGCGTGCGACTCGTTGCCGAAAGTTGCCAGCGAATTACCAACGCTGTTCACGCCAGTCATCGACCGTGATTAACTGCGCCTCTTTTGATCGTTCAATGGAACTGCGTTATCAAATTCCCAGCGAGAAATTCTCCCGCCGTCAGGCGGCGCCCACCTTCGGGCTGCAACGCCGTGATCCGAAGTGCGCCCACTCCGCAGCCCACCACTATTCCTCCTTTATCTGCCTGCAAAACTTCCCCAGGGATTCCGGTCCGATTGACGGGTTCGGCGCTGAGGACCTTGATCATGCGGGGTTTGGGCACCGCCGGCAAAAAAGCGAAAGTCCCCGGCCAAGGCGTGAATGCTCGCAGCCGCCGCCAAAGCACCTCAGCCGGCTGTACCCAATCGATCCGCCCATCCTCTTTCGTGATCTTCCGAGCGATCGTCGCCAGCGCGTTCTCTTGCGCGTGGGGCACAATCGTTCCGGCCAAGTAACCCGGAATCGTCTCCACCAATAAGTCACCCCCGATCCGAGCCAAACGATCGTGCAGGGTTTGACCCGTGTCGTCGTCTCGAATTTCCGTCGACCGTGCCGTGAGGATGGGTCCTGTATCCAGCCCGATATCCAGCTGCATTATGGTAACGCCCGTCTCCATTTCACCCTTCGCGATAGCCCACTGAATCGGCGCCGCTCCACGGTACCGAGGGAGCAGGGACGTATGGACGTTCAGGCATCCCCAACGCGGCAAATCGAGTAGGTTCTTTGAGAGGATCTGCCCGTAGGCGGCGACCAAAATAAGGTCTGGCTCGAGTTGCCGCAGTGCCTCGATAAAAACAGGATCCCGGGCTTTTTCCGGCTGCAAGACCTCCAAGCCCAGGCGCAGCGCTTCCCTCTTGACCGGCGTGGGCTGCATCACGAGGTCGCGACCCTTCGGTCGATCCGGCTGACTAACCACCGCCACCAGGGGTCCCGCCGAATTGGCGGCGACGGCCGACAGCACCGTCGCCGCCAATTCGGCGGTGCCCATGAAAACGATTCGCGGTGATGCCATGTCCCTCATTGCTGCAAAGATGCCGTCGTCGGACAAGCAGAAGCTGCCAATCCCTGCTCATTGGCCACAAGACAGCGACAACGGATCGCAATCTGCCGACACAGGCACCGCTTGCAGTACTGTCATAGGAACCACTAACCTTTCGACCGTGGCGGACGAATGCCCAATTCCACATTGCCAACCGGTGCGGTGCCCGGTGCCGGAGCTTTGCCCCTTAAATCGAGTGCGAGCGGGCACCACCGTGATCGTCCGACGGCTGATCGCCGCTCCAGAAGTCAATCAGCGGCTGCGCGAAATGGGCTTTGGCGAAGATCAACGCGTCAAGGTTATCAATCTCCAGAGCAATCTGTTGTGCCAGGTATGCAATTCCCGCTTGGGACTGAGTGCGAAGCTTGCCGAATGCATCCTGGTCGAGGCCATCCCCGGCCTTCCGCACCGTGCTCCGCTCGTCGCGTCTCTTGCCGCCTAGGCGGGCGAAATCACCCTCGATCTCCAGCGGGCCTCAACACCGAGGGATCTGTACGAAATCCACCGCTCCAGAATCCGTGAATCCTCCACAACCTCTCTCTTCCCTGACGCCCGGAACCCGGGGTGTGGTGGTCGAGATCCGAATTCCTGCGGAACACCGTTCCCGACTGCTCGAAATGGGCGTTCTTGTCGGCACCCCCATTGAACTCGTCCGCTATGCCCCACTCGGAGACCCCGTCGAGATCAAGGTCCGCGGGTACCATCTTTCGCTTCGGAAACATGAAGCGGATCTCGTCCTGCTCCGCGTGAATTCCTGATCATGGCGATCGCAAGCAAGGCGGTGTCTCCGCTCCGAGTCGTGCTCACCGGCAATCCAAATTGCGGTAAGACGACCTTATTCAACGCTCTGACCGGACTGCGCGCCCGGGTCGGTAATTATGCCGGTGTCACGGTCGAACGAAAGGAGGGCACCATCGCGGGGCTTGCCAGTCAACGCCCGGTCCGGCTCCTCGATCTGCCGGGAACCTATAGCCTCAGCCCACAGTCGCCCGATGAACAGATCGCCCGCGACGTCCTCTTTCTACAGCTTCCCGAGGTGCCCGAGCCCGATTTGGTTCTGGTGGTCATCGACGCCTCCAACTTGCAACGCAATCTCTACTATGCCACGCAAGTGATCGAATTGGGTCACCCGACGTGGGTGGTCCTGAACATGGTGGATGTCGCTCGCGAAAACGGCCTCGAACTGAATGGGCCCCGTTTGAGTGCTGCCCTCGGTGTTGCCGTTTTCCCGTTGGTGGCCAGCACCGGAGAAGGCCTCCCCGCGCTACGAACGGCCCTAGCCCACGAGGCTCATCGTGCCGGGCCGCCCCCAGAACCCCGGTCTTTCACGGAACTTTCCGCAACGTTTGGCAAGGAGGCAGAGACCATCGAGTCCCTGCTCGAAACCGAACTCCCGGAACGCAAGCGCTTGGCAATGGCTGAGGCTGTTCTCCTCCTCAGTGACGACCGCGTTCTCAATACCCACGCCGGGAGGTACCCCAAAGCCATCGTCGACGCCATTGTCGCCGCCCGGAATCGCCTCGAAACCGCGGGTGTGGATTGGCGGAGTGCGGCGATTGAAGCGCGCTATGCCCGGGCCGCTGCGATCCAGATGGCCGTGACCACCGAAATATCCCCGCCCGGCGAAACGCTCTCCGATCGGCTCGACCGCGTCCTCACTCACCGAGTCTGGGGGCTGTTGATTTTTGTTCTCATCATGGGGTTGATGTTTCAAAGCCTGTTCACCTTTGCCGAATTGCCCAAGAGTTGGATCGAAACCGGCGTCAACGCCCTCTCCAACTGGGTCGAAAGCTCCCTTCCGCCGGGCGATTTTACGTCGCTACTCAGCTCCGGAATCATCCAAGGCGTCGGCTCCGTCATCACCTTCCTCCCTCAGATTTGCTTCCTCTTCCTTTTCCTCAGCATACTCGAAGATACGGGCTATATGGCGCGGGCCGCCTTCCTGATGGACCGCCTGATGTCGCGGGTGGGTCTGCACGGAAAAAGCTTCATCCCGATGTTATCCTCGTTCGCCTGCGCCATTCCCGGTCTCATGGCCACACGAACCATCGACTCGCCCAAAGATCGTCTCGTCACCATGCTCATCGCCCCGCTCATGAGCTGCTCCGCGCGCCTGCCGGTATATACTGTGCTCATCGCCGCCTGCATTCCGTCCCGACGTCTCTTCGGAATTTTCGGCCTGCCGGGCCTCACGTTGCTCGGAATGTATCTGCTGGGTATCGTCAGCGCCCTCGGCATGGCCTGGGTCTTCAAACGCACTCTTTTGCGCGGTGAACCCTCGCCCATGATTCTGGAATTGCCCCCGTATAAGCGCCCTGCCCCGCTGGTGCTGATTCGGCACATGTGGGAGCGATCCCGTTTATTCCTGCGGCGAGCAGGCACTGTCATTCTCGCCATCAATATCCTCCTTTGGTTCCTCGTCTCGTATCCCAAAATCAGCGAGAGCCCGGCCACTGAATCCGTCCCACAAACGAATCAAATGCGCCAGAGCTTCGCCGGACGCGCCGGACGTTTCATCGAACCCGTGCTCATTCCATTGGGTTTTGATTGGAAGATCGGTATCGGAATCATCGCCTCGTTCGCCGCCCGCGAAGTCTTCGTCAGCACCCTGTCCGTGGTCTATAACGTCGAAAATGAAAAGTCGGGATCCCCGTCCGTTGCCAATCTCGCAAACACTCTGAAAGCCGAAAAATGGCCCGACGGTAGACCGGTATATACCCCGTTGACGGGTGTTACTCTGATGGTCTTTTACGTTTTTGCACTGCAATGCGTCAGTACCGTCGCCGTGATGCGGCGGGAATCCGATTCTTGGAAGTGGGCCTTGTTCCAACTGGCGTATATGACCGGGCTTGCTTGGGTTCTCGCCTTCCTGACTTATCAATTGGGCCGGCTCTTGGGATGGAGCTGAAAGGAATGCCGGGTGAGGGCACCCGGCCTACACGAGAAGTGAAAACTCTTTGAACAGAAGCAAACGAAGAGAACAAAGATTCTTCCGGTCTTTGCCTGCCTTCGTTTCCTTCGTTTGCTTCTGTCGTCATTCCGACAACATCGGGATGGACCGGGCGCGACACCGTGCATCCCGAAGTTGTTGGAGAAGGTAGCGGACGCCGCGCTGCGGCCCTGTCCGCCCGCTGGACGCGGGCGGGGTTGTCGCAGCGCGACAACCTCTACCAACAACTTCGGGATGCGCCCGGGGCGGCAGAGCGACAAAATACGGCCTTGACTGTGCCTCAAGAAAGCTAACGCTGTTGGAAATTCTCCATTTTTTGTGCATGCGAAATCTCAATTTGCCCCATGCTGCGGAGGGTCAAACTTCCCTTTCGATTTCCGAATCATGAAACGATTACTCAATGCCAGGCTGAGAGGTGCCGCGACACACAAGGCGGCGTTCACCCTCATCGAACTGTTGGTTGTGATCGCGATCATCGCGATTCTTGCCGGCATGCTGCTGCCGGCTTTGGGTAAGGCCAAGTTTCGCGCCAAAGTCGTCAATTGCACGTCCAACTACCGTCAGTGGGGCATCGCCGTTACGATGTATACCGCCGACAATCGAGATGTTCTGCCCAGTTGGGAAATGGGAGCCACTGGACTCAATCCCTGGGATGTTCCGACCAATATGATCCCGGC
>CAMAUY010000137.1 GCA_945861565.1 Akkermansia muciniphila | reverse complement strand
ACTGCCGAAGCGCAAGAAACCGCGACCTGGCCAAATTCGAAAAATTCGCCACCACCCTCAGAAATTTCCGACGTTTACCGGCTCACGAGCGGCCGCTAATGCCCAACTTCTTTGACCAAATCTGAGTGGCATTGGGCATCTTGCCGGCGTGTTGACGCAGCCTGAGGGACGAGAACAAAAGAGCAAAGATGCAGGCATTTCAATTTCCCACTTCTCGATTCGTTTATGACTGTTACCCTCCTGCCGAAATCACATGAAGCCATCGCCATTCACCCGGGTTCTCGCCACACTCTCTCTCATTTCCTGCCTGGTTCGCGCTCAGGAATCGAAGCCGGACCACGCTTTCGGTCTGGATGCCGCCCAGGTGCAGGTGAAGCAAATGAGTGTCGGCGACGGTCTCGAAGTCACCCTCTTCGCGGCCGAACCCATGGTTGTGAACCCGGCGGACATGGACATTGATTCGCGCGGACGCGTGTGGGTGACCGAAGGCGCCAATTACCGTTCCTCCTTCCAGAAATGGGGTGTGCTGCGCCCGGAGGGCGACCGCATTCAAATCCTTGCGGATACCAATGGCGATGGCGTCGCAGACGAGGCCAAGACCTTCTACCAGGACCTCAGCATCAATACGGCCCTTGGCATCTGTGTTCTGGGTAATGAGGTCATCGTCTCGGCATCGCCGTACATCTTCCGTCTCATTGATACCAACGGGGACGACGTGGCGGACCGGCGAGAGTTGCTCTTCATCACGGACCCGAAGCAGGCCGATCACGACCATGCGGCGCACGCGTTTGTCTTCGGGCCGGACGGCCGTCTCTACTTTAATTTTGGGAATGCGGGAGGATTTCTGCGGCGACCGCCCGCGTCCCTTCGCGAGATTCCGCTGCATGGAAAGCTGCTCGTGGAAGAGTTGATGAAGGGTGAGCTCGTAAAGGATGTACGAGGCATTGCGATCACCGGCCAGGGCAAACCGTATCGGCAAGGTATGGCGTTTCGTTGTGAACCCGACGGCTCCAAGGTCGAGGTCCTGGGTCACAACTTTCGCAATAACTACGAACTGGCGGTCGATTCCTACGGGACAGTGTGGCAACCGGACAACGACGACGATGGCAACCAGGGGGTGCGTATCAACTACGTGATGGAGCATGGAAATTACGGGTATACCGACGAAATGACGGGAGCCGGTTGGCAGAAGACGAGGACGGGTTGGGAGGCCGAGATCCCCCGCAGACATTGGCACTTGAACGATCCCGGGGTCATCCCAAACCTGCTTCAAACGGGTGCGGGATCGCCGACGGGGATTTGCTTTTACGAGGGAGATTTGTTGCCGGCTGCTTTCCAGAATCAACCCATTCATTGCGATGCGGGGCCTCGTGTGGTGCGCGGGTATCCGGTTAGACCCGATGGCGCAGGGTACTCGGCGGCCAGCACCAACGTGCTCACCAGTCCGAATGACACCTGGTTCCGCGCCAGCGATGTCGCTGTCGCGCCCGACGGTTCGCTCTACGTTGCCGACTGGAACGACGCCGGTGTGGGCGGCCATTTTATGAAGGACCAGACATTGGCAACGATGACGGGCCGGATATACCGGGTCGCACCGAAAGGTCATAAACCCAATGTTCCCCCCCAGGATTTCGGTTCGTCGACGGGGGCCGCCGACGCGCTACGCTCGCCCAATCTTGCGACCCGCCAGCGCGCCTTTACGACGCTCGTCCGTATGGGTGCCTCGGCGGAGCCCCAATTGCTGAAGATGTGGGGTGATCCTAATCCGGTCATCCGAGCGCGGGTTTTGCATCTTCTCGCGCGGCTTCCCGGAAAGACGGCGGGCTACGTCGAAGCCGCTATCGGCGATGCGAATGCCGACATCCGAATCACGGGCCTGCGAATCGCTCGGCAGTTCAAATTAAACATTCCGGCTATCGTCGCCCGAATGGCCTCGGATCGGGACCCGCAGGTTCGACGCGAGTGTGCCATTGCTCTTTTCCACAATCCGTCCCCGGAGGTGCCCGCACTCTGGGTTGCCCTCGCTCGTGGCTATGATGGTCAGGACCGATGGTATCTGGAAGCGTTGGGAATTGGGGCCGACGGCAACTGGGATGCTTGTCTCACCGCCTACCTGCAGAAGAATCCCGAAGCGATCAAGACGGCAGCAGGCCGAGGAATCATCTGGCGATCGCGAGCGAAGGAATCCCCGGCGCTGCTGGTTAAAATTCTTAACGAAAAGGATCTGGCCTTGGCGGAACAGCCTCGCTACCTCAGGGCGCTCGATTTTCTATCCGGCCCGGAAAAGGACGCGGCCCTGCTGGAACTTGCTACCGGTGCCACCAAGTAGAGCCGATTCCCGTCTTCGATGCGGTGTGTCACACTCGGAGCGTGGTGGGGCACTTCCGTCGCTCGGGTCGGGGTGTATTTACCTGCAGTTTCTGCCCGTGTTGCCAAGAATACCCATCGATCGGGGGCTCCGAACTCTCGCCGCGCTTGCCTTCGCACTTTTATCAGCGGTCCTTCATGCAGCGGACGTCGACCCACGACTTATCAACCAGATTGAAGCGCTCAAACGTCTGAAGGACACCGATTTGGAGGCGCGTCCGGCGATCCGGCAGGCCTTGCTTCGAGTGCTGGATCAAGTGCGGGGCCAGCCGGTCTTTGTCGAACTCGTCCGTGACTTCAGGCTTCGCGATCAGAACGCTGCCCTGTTGGAGTACGCGCTGGCAAACTCGGCGGAGGCTTCCGCCCTGGATGCTCTCCGAGCGCTGTTGGCGAACGAGGGTTCGGAGCTGCTGAAATCCGCCCTGACCAATGCAGCCTACGCCGGGCGGTTGATCGAACCTTTGGGTAAAACTGCCGATAATCGCGGCGCGCCCCTCCTGCTTTCCGTGCTCACCGATCCAAGCCAATCGGTCGTTCATCGGCGGGCGGCCGTGCAAGCCCTCGCTCGCTCGCAAGAAGGTGCCCGGGGCCTTTTGCACCTCGCGGCATCGAGCACGCTTCCCGCCGACGTCCGGCTCCTAGCCGCAACCGAGCTGAACAGTGTTCGTTGGAAGCCGATTCAACTCGAGGCCGCGAGAATTTTGCCGGTGCCGGCCGCAAAGGGCGATGCCGCCATGCCGCCCACCGCCGAATTAGTGCGCCAGGCGGGCGATCCCCGAAAGGGCGCCTCAATTTTCAGACGGCCCGAGATTAATTGTATCGGATGCCATCAAGCGATGGGGGAAGGCACCGACTTTGGTCCCAATCTCTCGGAAATTGGCACTAAACTCGGGAAGGATGCCCTCTACGAGTCGATCCTGGACCCCAGTTCGGGGATTTCCTTTGGCTTCGAGGCTTGGGCCATCATTTTAAGAAACGGTGACGAAGTCTACGGGCTTCTGGCGAGCGAGACCGAGGACGAGTTGGTCCTCAAATTGCAGGGCGGGACTCTCCAGCGGCTGAAGAAAACGGAGATTGCCAATCGGGAAAAGCAGACTCAATCCATCATGCCCGCCGGACTTCAGGCGAATCTCACCGCCGGGGAATTTGTCGATCTGATCGAATACCTCGCGTCCCTGAAAAAGCCCGTGCCGCCGTGAAAGCATCCGGAGGCCATCCGTCGCTTGTCAGCCTCAAGTCTCGCGGATATTGTCCCCCGCCATTTCGAAACATCGACGCACAAAACGACCGACCCTTTCCCCATCGACTTTATGAAAAAACCATTGCGCATTGGACTGATTGGATACGGTTTCATGGGCCGAGCCCACTCGAACGCGTTCGCTCAGGTTAACCACTTCTTTGACCTCGAACATCAATGTGTGCTCCAAGCTGTTTGCGCTCGCGACGGAAGCAAGGTCAAGGGATTCGCCGACCGCTGGAAATATAACTCGGTCGAAACCGATTGGCGGAAGCTGATTGCGCGCGATGACATTGACCTGATCGACATCGCGACGCCGAACAATCTCCATGCCGAGATGGCCATTGCCGCTGCCAAGGCCGGCAAAATGATCCTTTGCGAGAAGCCACTCGGTTTGAACGGCCGGGAGGCGGAAAAAATGCTGGCCGCTGTTACCAAGGCCAAGGTGCCAAACATGGTCTGGTATAATTATCGCCGTTGCCCCGCAGTGACCCTCGCCAAGCAACTGATCGACGAAGGCCGCCTCGGCCGGATCTTCCACTACCGGGCCAAGTTTCTTCAGGACTGGACCATTAATCCGGAGCTTCCCCAGGGGGGGGCCGCCCTCTGGCGCCTCGACATCAAGGCCGCCGGCTCCGGGGTTACCGGCGACCTGCTGGCGCATTGCATCGACACCGCGCTGTGGCTCAACGGCGGGATCAAGGAAGTCACCGCGATGACGGAAACGTTTATCAAGGAACGTAAGCACAACCTGACGGGCAAGGTGGAAAAGGTGGGAATTGATGACGCGAGCGCCTTCCTGGCACGCTTCAACAACGGATCGCTCGCCACCTTCGAGTCCACCCGCTATGCCCGGGGCCACAAAGCGCTCTACACCTTCGAGATCAACGGCGAAAACGCCTCGATTGCCTGGGACCTCCACGACCTCCATCGGCTCCAATACTTTGATCACAGCGACAAGGGTGCCGTCCGGGGCTGGCGGAACATCCATGTCTCGGACAACGGCGATCACCCGTACGTCGGCAACTGGTGGGTGCCCGGACTGCAATTAGGCTACGAACACAGCTTCATCCATCAGGTCGCTGACTTCGTCAAGGGCCTCGAAACGGGCAAGCCGGCCGGGCCCACTTTCCGGGACGGCCTCGCCACAGACTACGTCACCGATGCCGTCCTCTCCTCAGCTCGATCCGGTCGGTGGACCAAAGTCAAACAGGTGAAGTAAGGACGCAGCCTGTACACTCGCGAAAATTCTCCTTACCCTCCCCTGACATGTCCGAGATTGCCAACTACGTCCTCCATGGTGCCGCCCAGATCACGCCGGCGATCGTGGAGAAAGTTTTGAGAAGCTTGCCGATTTGGAAGGTCGAGTTCACTCAGATCAACGCGCCGCACTTTCCTCATCTGGTTGATCAGCTCGAATTCCTCGCTGACGTCGTGGAGGATGCTGCCGAAGGTGCCTACAAAGACCTGCCCTACGCCGCCCTCGCCGCCGCCGTATTCGCTATCACCTACGCTCATCGCAAGGTTGACATCATTCCAGATACGATCCTGGAGCTGGGCTTTTCTGACGACTCCGGGATCGCCCGAGCCGTTCTCATCATGCACGAGCGCGCCCTGCGAAAGTATGCCGAGGAGAACGACTTCGACTGGGAGAAAATTACCTCGAAACCGTAGCGGCACGCGACGGCTCAAACGGGTACGGAGGGCACGCCGTCAATTAAGCCTTCGAGCCGGCGGGTGACGACTTCCCACGAATAATTCTTCCGATAGGCGGCCTGTCCTCGAACAGCCTGAGCGCGTCGACGCGACTCATCCTGCAGCAGGTGCCCTACCAAGTCGCAGTAACCGCTCAAATCATCTTCCGCCGCAGCCGCGAGGAAATCCGCGCTGCGCAGCGTCGTTCCGCTGCTGTGTCCCAGGGTCGTCGCCACGGGGACTCCGGCCTCCAATCCAGCCATAAAACTGCTGCGGCGCTCGGATACGCCATCGACAAAGGGAAGGGCCAGCACGTCCACTGCCTGCAGCATTTCGGCGAGATCGGCACTGGGAAGATGCCCGAGAAATCGATAGCGACACGGCTTCGATTCCGGCGGTGCCGGGTCCGGTAGCCCTCCGGCGATCACCAGGGCCATCGGCCCCAGCGTGGATTCAGCTGCTTCCCAGGCCCGGTAGATCCAGTCAACCTGCTTGCCGGCGGCTCCCGAACCAAAGTACGCCAGCACCCGCATCTCGGGTGGCCAGCCAAATCGCCGCCGCCAGTGCTCACGGTGCCCGTCCGAAACCGTCACCGACGGCACATTGGAGGGGGATGGTAGGAGCGATAGTTTCGGGGCAATCCGCGGTTCGCGAGTCACCCAATCTTCGATCCATCGTTCGGTGGAAATGGCCAACTGGTCCGCCACCGCCCGGATGCGCCGCCATTGCCAACGATGGTTCCACGCGCACCAGAGGAGGCGCGGACGCCACGAAAGCGGCGCCATAATCTCGTGGGCAATGACGATTTGATGTCTTCCCGCGGCACGCAATGTGGCCATCACCTTCGGAAGACTACGGTTGATACCCCCCCGTCCATACATGTGCGGAACGTACTGCCAGACGATGGTCGCTTCCCGTGGCAGCGCGTTGAACTGGCGCAAAAGACCGGCGGAATCCGACCAACTTCCGACCGAGGCTGAAACGCTAAGACCCATCCCCTGTTCGGCACCGAGGCTGGTCAGCACCTGTACCGGTCGGTTTGCCGCAAGATGCTGCGCGAGCAGAACAGTATGGTCTGCCAACCCGCCCGGCATCGGGGGGAAAAGCGCGGAAACCAATATAACCGAACGAGCCACGTCGCCCCGAGGTTGGCGACTTTCGGAAGGTAAATTCAATCCGTGGAATTGAAATTGAGTCGATTCCCTCAAATCAGGGCTTGTCAGTTGCCGCGAACCGGAGTCAAAACCCTCGCAACTCACCCACTCTGCGGAGTTCAAACTCGCCCATCTCGTGAAAGTCCGGTCGCAACACGGTTCCGATATGAATACCCAAACCAAACCACGACTGCGCCCCGTCAATGGGTTCCATCGGGCTCTGATGGTTGGATTTGGCATCAACCTCCTCACCGGCCCCACGCCCCGCGCGCAGGAACCGTCCGGTCCGGTGGTGGACCCGGCCGACGGTGAAGTTCGGAGGATGAATATCAAGACGGGATCGTTGATTCCCACGGCGTCCGAGGTGGAAACGCCGCAACCGATCCTGACGGTGACATCCGCCGACCTTGCACACTACGGGACGGGATCCCTGGAGCGGACTGTCGCCAAGCTTTCCTCAGCCATGGGGGGCGGGAACTTCGGGAATAGCCGCGGCAATGGAGGGGACGGCACTGCAGCGATTGCTCTTCGCGGGATTGATGGCGGGACGCTTTTGTTGGTGAACGGGCGGCGGATGGCGCGGTCCGACCTCAATGCCATCCCGACCGGTGCCGTTGATCGCATCGAAATTCTCAAGGATGGTGGTTCCTCGACTTACGGCGCCGATGCGGTCGCCGGTGTGGTCAACGTGATCCTGAAGAAGGACTTCAACGGTGTTGAAATTAGTAGCCGCTACGGTAACACCACCGATAAGGACGCAGGCGAATTACGCTGGGATGTCATCTTGGGAATCGCCAACCCGAAGACTTCCCTGCTTTTCGGCGCCAGCTACCTTCATCAAAACGGCCTGCTGAGCGGAGACCGTGAGCGGTCCCGTCCGGACATTTCCGATCCCAACAACACCTCGGGAACCAGCAACCCGGGACGGATCCTCTCGACGCACGCCGATCCGGACAGCGCGTTGGGCAGTTCCGGCCTGGTGTACCGCGGAGCGCCTGGGACCAGTTCCCGGGATTTGTCGCTATACACTCCCTACGATGGTTCCACGGATCGGTTTCCCTATTCGCTGTATACGCCGGCGGTTCGACCGGCAGAACGCTGGAGCTTTTTCGGAAACGGCGAGCATGCGATCTTTGGAGAAAACTTGAAGCTGCGGGTGGATGGATTTTATACCAAATCGAAAAGTTTCAATCAGCTGGCTCCGGTGCCGATCGTTTTCAACGAAACAGAAACGCCCACCAGCCCAGACGGCATTGTGATTCCGGCTGGCAATCCGCATAATCCGTTCGGCATTGACATCGATGACGCCGTGTATCGTGCGGTGGAACTCGGGCCACGGATCGATTCGAGCGAGTATGATATCGTGCGCTTTGTCGGCGGATTCAAGGGGCAAGTGGCTGACTCCCCGTGGCACTGGGAGACGGCGGCCCTTTACGGATACCAAGACGGGGTCAACTTGCAAGGGAACGATATCAGCCGCACCGCGCTGGAACGTGCCGTCAACGGGACCGATCCGCGGACTTCGTTCAACCCGTTCGGGAATGCGGCGAACAACCGAGCCGTGGTAAATGCGATCCGGCTAGACCATTACACGGAGGATGAAGATTCGCTTCTCCTCCTCGACGCAATGATGAACGGCGAGGTCTATGAACTGCCCGGTGGTCCGATCCAGGTGGGGTTTGGCGGCGAGCACCGGGAGGAAGAATCCATTCACCAACCCGATGATACATTGACGAGCCGCGACGTGGTTGGATTCAACAGCGACGATCCTTTCCGGGGCAGTCGGAGTATCAATGGCGTCTTCTATGAAGTGAAGGTTCCAATCCTTGGCCAGGAATGGGCCCTTCCAGGGGCAAAAAAACTCGAACTGACCCATTCCGGGCGGTACGAGAATTACTCAGACTTCGGCAGCACTTACAATCCCAGGATCGCCATGCTCTACCAACCGGTCGACTCGTTGAGCGTTCGTGCCTCCGTTTCGGAATCCTTCAGTGCGCCTGGTTTTGACGAGTTAAAACAGAATTCGGAAAGTTACCCGGAATTGATCAATCCGGTGCGACAGGCCGGGGTGGACGCCGGAACCTTCACGGAGGAGGACTACCCGCCTTTCGAGCAAATCCGCACCTTCTATAAGGGTAACGCCAACATCAAACCAGCCACGGCAAAAAATTATACCGCCGGATTCGTCTGGACCCCACCCGCTGTCAAGGAACTCAAGATCGAAACGGACTGGTTCCGGCTCGAGCAAGAAAACATCTCGAGCTTTGTCGACCAGTATATCATCGACGAGAATTATCGGACGGGCGGCCCCACCGACCCCAATGCTCTCTACGCCAATCGGATCGAGTGGGATCCAAAAACCCTGCAGTACAACACGCTCGATGCCACGGCGCTCAATCTGTCGCGCCGAGTGGTAGAAGGCTTTGATTTGGACGTCACCTATGCACTGAAGACGGAGACTGCCGGTACCTTTACTTCTCGAACCTTGGGTTCGTACTATTACCGGTTCGAGCAGGAAAACATCCCGGGCGAAGGTCTTCGGGATCGCCTGGGCGACTTCACCCAGCCGGAGGCTAGCTTTGGCCTTGGTTCGCTGCCCCGGTTGAAAGGCGTCACCAGCATTTTTTGGGAATATTTCAACTTCGAGTTTGGACCGACGCTCAATTATGTTGGTTCCTATAGAGACAGTCTGAAGAGTGACTTGCTGGATACCGCCAATCGGCGGATCAGCTCGTGGATGACGCTGGACTTGCAGGCGAGCTACCGGTTCGACAGGGGGATTTTGCGGAATTCCCATTTTACAGTGGGTTGCTTAAACGTGACCGATGAAGCCCCACCGTTGGTGGAGGGAGCCTATGCGGACCGTTATGACCGGGACACGCACAACATCCTTGGGCGTTTCTGGTACGTCGAGTTCAGCAAGAAATTCTGAAGTGCCACCCCGAAAACGGCGACTCCATTTCTAAATTCGAGGACGAAGAACGAGTGCGACGGACGAGGACGATTTGAAGGACCCCCTTGCGGCGCTTTCGTCCTCGTCGTCGTCCATCGTCCATCAATGGTGACGAAGCGCACACTGACCTATGTACTGGGATGCACGGAGTTCGGTTCAGGTTCCCAATTCAGGTCCGTTTTTTGGAAAACATTCCTTGCCCGAAAACGGCGACTCCGACTCCGCCTCATTTCGCCGAGGCCGATCTCAACCCTTTGGGAAGCCGGGCTTGGTCGCTGATCTGTTGCAACTGCCGCTTGGCCTCGGTCAGTAGAAATGTCACGTCGGTGAACGGATCAGGGCCAATATCCTGCCAGCGGATGAGGCCGCTCCCGTCAATCAGGAACACCCCATGGAGCGGTATGGCTTCAAAGTCATCGAATGTCCGGTAGCTCCGGAAAACTTCCCGGCGAGCGTCGGCCAGCAGCGGAAAGGGAAATCCGCCCGCCGCCCGGGCCTTCTCTTGGGTCTTAATGAGAGCGTCAGCGGAATCCGCGCTGATGGCTAGCATGTCGATGCCCGCGGCCCGGAAATCCGCAGCCGCCGGCGCGAGCGCGTTGAGTTGATCGAGACAATGAATACAGCCGTGCCCCAAATAGAAAAACAACAGCAGCGGTCGGCCGCGATAGTCCGCGAGCGAAACCGTCTTCCCGTCGGCCATGGGAAGAGAGAATTCCGGCGCGGGCATCGGCTTCCAAACCAACGGTCCAAGGGATGCGAGGTCGGGACGTACGCCGGAATCCTCCCGGTGCACCGGGGCGGCCCGCCAATCGGCAGGAATTTGCAGCCCGGTGAGAAGGGGCTGGAGTCGATGGAAGGCGGGCACCTCCAGGTCCACGTGCGACGACAGGCTGCGCAATCGTTCGAAGGTACTCTTGGCGTCGTTGGTCCGGCCAAGCTGCCACTGGATCTCGGCCAGATTTGCGAGCAGTTGGACTTGGTTGGTGCCGGCGTCCACGGCTTCGCGGGCGACGGTTTCCGCCTGATTGGTGGCTCCTAATTGCAGCCAAATCCGCGCCAATCGCTCTTTCGAAACGCTCTTCAATTCGGTCACCTGATTGGTCAGATCGGCCAGGGAGCCGGTGGGCAGGGCTTCGAGGAGGCGAAGTTCCGCCGTCCATTCGTCGAGGCGTTTAAAGGAATCGGCATAATTATCCAGCACGTCCGTCATCGCCCGCTTCACCTGGTCGTCGGATTTCCGGTCGGCCCGCGCCTTCGCCTCGGCGGCATCCAGCACCGCAGCACGTTCAGCACGCAACGCGCCGCCGGCACGCTCGATGGCCGCAAATTGCGCATGACCCTCGTTCGTGTGGCCCTGGGCAAAATGGGCCACGCCCAGCAATCGCGCCCGCCGGGCCTGCTCGAGGCCACGGTTGGTTGGCTCCAGATAGAAGGTGTCGGCCAGCAGGACCGCATCGTCCCACAGTTCGTACCGGAGCAGCGTTTCGATCAAGCGCCGGCGACCATGATTGGCCGAGCCGCCATCACCGGCGCGATAGGGCGTTCCATTATTCGTGAGGCCGAGGGCGTTGTAGCGTGGATGCTGCGGGAGTTCGATCAGGTTCATCGCCAGCGTCAGTGCATCCCGAACCCGGCCGACGTAATTTAACGTCTGCACCAACCACTCGCCGTTGTGCGCGTAGTTGTGAATCTGATCGGGCAGAATCCGGTCCCTCATTAACTGCGCATGGTCCACCCGCTGACTCGCCTCCTGCTGCCAGGCCATATCATCGTAACGCTTGAGCTTGTTAAACGTGTGGCCCGACATGTGCCAGAGGTGGGCAATCCCCGGGCCGCTCTGGCCATCGCGCGCGGCCGATGGCAAGGCGCGGATCGCCGCAGGATCCTTTTCACCATCCCAGAGATGGATCCGATAATGATGCGCCGGATGCATCGGTTGCACGGAAAAGATTTCCTTTAGCAGGGATTCCACACCTTGAGCGCTGGAGATCGGCCATCCCTGACCCGCCGCATTCCAAATGGTGACGGCGAGAAATGCCTTGGCCTCGATGTCGTCAGGGAATTCGTACACGATGTTTTCGAGCGACCGGATGTATTCTCGATGACGTTCTTTGTCGTCCCGCTTGGAACTTTCAGGGGTAAGCAGGTGGAACTCGGCGCGGGCGTCGATCCATAATTGCTCTCGGCGACTGGCCCCACCTTTCAGGCGCATCGCATCGCGCAGGAACGGCACTGCGCGATTGGTATTGCTCGGGTTCGCCATGGCCAGTCCCCAGTAGGCCATCGCACAATTGGTATCGTGCACGACCGCCTGACGGAACGAGCGTTCCGCTTCAAAATACCAGAAACCATGCAGCTGCCCGACCCCCTGGGTGAAGAATTGTTGCGTCAGCGGGTTCGTGGTCGTCACCGCAAAATGTACTTCCGGCATCCCCAGCATCCGGTACGCCGCCTGGCGAGGACCCTCGTCGAACGCCTGACCGTGGGAGGAATGCCCCGGAATGGCCGGCGGTGCGTCGTCGGGCGATGCAGCGGTGGCGGCCGCAGACAATCGTAAGCCCGCCAGGATCGCGAGCAGGACAGTCAAGGGCTGCAGGGACACGCTCATTCGCCCCCTCGTAACGGATCCAACCATGGCGTCTTGGGATAATACCACGTCAGCTTGGTCGATTCCACGTGCCCGTCGGCAAAAGCTGTGGAGGTACGTTCGTTATGCCGGGGATCCGGGGCACACCAGTTGAGGTTGTCGGCCGCGGCGACACAACCCGGACATTGGCCGGACTCGAGATCTCCCAACATCCAAGCACCATATTTCTTCGGCGTTTTGGCGTCGACCAAGGGTTTTTTGCCAATCGATGGGCGTGTTCCGGAGTCCGTCATATAAACGGTCCGGGAGGGGCTAAGGACCGACGATTCACGCTTGCCAAGATAGGTGGTGAAATGGCTCAACTCGCCTGCGAGTTGGTGATTGATCGCGTAATCGGATACGGAGGGCGCCGTCGCGGCGATACCTTCCGATTTCTCAAGCACCCAAGGCTTTCCTTTACGAGACGGACAGAGCAAAACATTGGTGGAGGCCAGATGGGGCTGAAGCAATTGAAACCATGTGATCAGCCCCGGGATAAAGGGCGGAAATATATAGCTGACGACATGCTTGTCGTTGTTGTCGATGCTATACATCTTGCCTGCGAGCAGTATTTGCCGGACATTGGAGACGCATCGAATTGACGAGGCCTTTGCCTTGGCCCTTGATAACGAAGGCAGAAGCATGCCAGCCAGGATTGCGATAATGGCAATCACCACCAGCAACTCAATCAGGGTGAAGCCGGCAATCAGGGGGACGCGGGCGAAGCGGGCGCCACCGCGGAATCGAGGCAGACATTTCATGAGTTCAGATCGCCGAATGCGCTACTTCTTGAGAGTCGGCAGTGGGATTTGCTGCGCTGCCCCTGCGGAAATTTCGTCTCGGCGAGTGCGCAGGCTATGCCCGCTGTTTGGGTGTGTCAATGTCGCGGCGTCGCCCCTGATCCGCGGATAGGAATCTGAAAATGAGAGAAAAAGCTCTCTACTGTGCTTGCCATGAGAATTGAATTTGTCGCCACCGACTATTGGGGAATGAGAACCACGGATAAACGCCGATAGACGCAGATTCCATGCCTTTTCTATCCGCGTCAATCCGTGTTCATCCGCGGTTCTCCTCTCCTTTATCCGCGGTTTTGGGGTCGCCGCGCAGCGGCCCTGTCCACCCGCTGGACGCCGGAGGTGTGCCAGCGGGATTCTGGATTTGCCACCGTGCTTGCTGGCACTCCCTACCGGGGTGCATCGCCAATATGCTTTTGGGTCCGATGGTATCGCTTCGCTCGACCACCGGCTACAAGCTGGGATGCCTTCGGCATCGCGGGCAAGCCGGCCGTGCATCCCGATGTTGTCGGTAGAGGTTGTCGC
>CAMAUY010000136.1 GCA_945861565.1 Akkermansia muciniphila | reverse complement strand
TCTTCTGGAAAGGCTATAGCCGCTTTTCCGACATGGTCGAAATCATCCGGCTCCAACGGTCCGCCAAACCCAGAAAGCGTTGAGACAAGCTCTGCGGCGATTTTAAGGGGCAAGCGCAGGGGTAGCTCGTCCCTCGCAACCCTGGGCTTTGGGATGGAATCCCGTTGGGATTCGCAGCCAGATACACGGCGGCACAGTTCCTCTGCCGCCCTTGCACAATGGCTCCCGTCGGGAGTGTTCGACTATCGCTATCCGGCTCTAGCTACTAACACCCGACGGGACGGTTTGACTATGACATCGCTGATCAACGCATGATGGAGTACTCGCTAAAAACAACGCTGCCGCGTGGGTCACTCGTTTTTTTGGGTAATGGATCGTAAAACGCGAGTACTCGCCAATCGAGTACGTTCCGTCCGACAACTCAACGGCACTGAAAATACCTGGAATTGCATAATATAGTTCGACCGCTGCGCGGTCTCTTTCCTGCCCAACCAACACCTCAGGCTACCTACCCCACTCCGCTCCGCCTCCGGGGCTCGTCCGTCGCCCGCTCCGCTTCCGCTCCTACCGGCCCCGAAGGCTACGCTTCGTTCCTTTCTCTTCTACCATACTCGAGCTCGGATCCTTTTAGGGAACCGGAACTAGGACGACACGGAAGCCGAGGTTGAAGTACCTGATCGACGGGAAGTTCCTGCTGCGGATCGCTGACCGGCAGTCCTGCCCGCTGCTGCTCCAACTGCCCCGCGGTCCACGCGGTAGTCGCCCGTATTCGGCCCTTTCGGATCGGTGAGCGCGACACTACCAATGCTCGCATCCCAATCCAAACACCACTCCCACACATTCCCATGCATATCATAGAGTCCCCACGCGTTAGGTTCATAACTTCCCGCAACCGTGGTTCGGCCCAAATACTCCGGATTCGGGTTGTTGTCCATGTAATCTCCGTTCTTGGCGGTGTCGTAGGGGTATCCCACTCGGAAATTCGCCATCCCGGCCACTAGCTTGTTCCCATAATGAAACGGAGTAGCCGTTCCTCCTCGACACGCATACTCCCATTGCGCCTCTGTTGGTAGTCGATACTCCCAGCCCGCCGGCAGTCGGCCCGCATCGCGCTCGCGAACCGTTAACTTGGCACAGTAATTCGTAGCGTCGTTCCAGGACACCCCCTCCACCGGGAATCGGCTCGTGTTCGTCGGCGCTCCATTCCGGCGGTCCTGGAAATAACTCGGATTGCTCCCCAGCATGCTCAGATACTCCTCCTGCGTCACCTCGTACTGCCCCATGAAAAAACCTTGCGTCAGGGTAACCGAATGCTGCGTTTCCCGGTCATACCGATTCGGCTCCGTCGTGGGACTGCCCATCAAGAAGGTCCCAGGTGGAATCCAAGCCAGGCCAGGTAAACCGCGTTGCAAAGTTAGGCTCCCCAGGTCCATCACCACACCCGGGCTCACGCTAATATTGTTCACCCGCGTCCCTCGACTGTTAACCCCATCCAGAATGAAGCCAGACACGCTCAACTGCCCGATGTCCGTGGGTATATCGCTGATGGTAAACCGACCATCAACTCCGGTCGTTGCTGGAGGTAGCACGGCACCGCCCACTGTCACCGTCACACCCGCCGCTGGCAGGCCGTTGGTATCAAGCAGGATGCCCGTGATTGATCCGAACAGCGCGTTGCCAGCCGTGAGATTAACTCCAGTGACAGCCGTCGCCCCCTCGTTGACCGCCGTCATATAGAGCACGCCAGGCGACTTGGGCACCAAGACGCCGTCCGGCGTGAGCGTGGCCAGATTGGGATTACTCAGTCGATAGCTAGTCCAGTCCGTCTTGCGGGCGACCTCATTGGTCGTGCCGTCCGCGTAGTGGGCGATGACGCGGAGTTGGTTGATCGCGCCTATCGCCAGGGTGCGGGACGGAGCGAAGATTTCCAGCCGCTCGGGTTTGTGCGGTGGGACGTCGGTGAATGTGAGATCATTGATATACGTGGTTTCGCCCTGCTTGATGCTAAAGAACTCGCTGAAGGCGTAACGGGTTTTTCCGCCAGCAGTGCTAGTGCCGATGACGCGGATTGGATCGTCGGAAAAGAAATCGGGGCGGGATCCTGGGCCAGTGGCGTTGTCGAAGGCATCGGGGGCGGATATGTTTCGCAATTCAATCCTACCGTCCCCCTCAATTGTCCCATTTTGCCCGGACACTAGAATCTCAAAATCTGAGGTCGACGTTTCAGTGGTTTGGCCGTCGTGCGCTAGCTTAGCCCTTCGCAACAGTTGCAACTCTTTTGGCAGGAGGGATTGGGCCGTCGAAGTAATGGTTGGTAGTGCCCTCGTAACAACACTTGAGTGATCAGTTCCGTCAAATATCAGATTTGCTATGGCATTAATAACCGTGTAGCCCCGCAAACATTCCGTGTCAGCAATACAGTTTAAATCCGGAAACTTGCAGTTTTCAGGATTCGCTAACGGGGAAGCCAATAGGTTAATGGTGTTCGGTGGTGCAAATCGAGGAGCGATCCTTCGCTGATCATATAAGCAATTATCTGAATTGAGTGCCAAATCCCTGGAAATTGGATCAATAGAAATTCTATAATCCGCTTCAATCGAGGCGCTGTTTATTATAGTGTCACCTCCAAGGCTATGTCCAACGAGCAAGATTTTCGCGCGCGTGCCGTCCTGATCGTAGTATTTGTTTAACCAGCGCTTTGCAGGTTCCAGATGACCATCAAGCGTAGATCTTGATCCAACATAGAATGTAAATATCTTTCCAGGTGCCAGCGCTCTAACCGCACGCTCCGCTCCCGCAAGTTCCCATCCCACAACCCAATTGACGTACCATGGACCTCCCTGAAAAAAGACAACCGCTACTTTGCATTTGTTCCTGAGATCCCCAGTCACCGAATACGGCGGGCAATTGCATCCCCAACCTGAGATGGTTAATCCGCTGCCGGGGTCTGTCATGATCGTGGATCCGTCCTCCGTCACATGGCCGCTGGCGGCGATTTCGAACCGTTCGGTATCGTGGTTGAAACTGAGGAAGTAGGCGATGCTCCCGGCGGCCAAGCCGCTCATGTTCGGGTATTCCACTTTCACCGGGCGCTCGATGTCGAAGTGAGCGCCGCCCGGTTGAAAGGTCCAGGCGAACGGCGGTGCGACACCATCGGGCATGGGCATCGGGATGTTGTCGTGGTGGACTTGGTTCAACGAGACGACCGCGGGGCGGTCGGGCGTGACGCGGGCACCGTCGGGATGGCGCATCGAGTTTGCCTGAATTGTGAACTTGAGGCCATCGATGCCTTTACACGTGAGGGTGATGTCGTTTGTGCCGTAGTACGTCTTGGCATTCACGGGATCCAGTCGCGGGAGCAGCACGGACGTGGGCAGAGAATTCTGAGCATTGGCGACGGTGACGACGGCGTAGCTCAGCGCCGGGAAGCTGTTGGTGGGGATGTTTTTGTTGAACAGGCTCGTGGCGGTGGCCCCATTTACGAAAAGGTGTCCCATGCCGCCGGGGACATCCGAGAAGTGGAACTGGCCCTGGCCGTCACTCATCACGATGCGGTCGTAGTTGGCGACGGTGAGGCGGGCAGTGGCGTTACCGATAGGGCAACTGGTGTTATCAAGGATCAGGCCCGAGAAGGTGCCCGGAGTGTCCAGATCGCGGGCGACGCCGTAAACGGTGAACGTGGCGGGCAGGCCGAACTGGCCCGGGAAGGTCGCTTCAATGAGGTTTTGGCCGCCATCAGGACCCGCGATGAACCCGACGCTCGCGTGGCCGGTGATGCCAGCAGCGACGGTTAGTTCGGTGGAAGGTGGGGGGTTGAGAGGTTGTGGAGTGCCATCACGTCCGCCAGGGATGAGTTTGCCGCCGCCTTGTACGACCCGAAAGGTGATTGGAGCGGCCACGGCGGGGTTGAGTCCGTCGCTGGCCCACACGCGCAAGGGTTCCGGTGTCTGTGCCCCGACTTCAACTTTTTGATTGTTGCCACTGCCGATATTGAGCTGCCGGGCGGCGTTGGGGGTCGCGGAAGCGCAGAAGAAGACACTGTTGCTAATGCCCGTGCTGGTGACACAGACACGGTTGTTGGCGCAACCGGCGTCGCTACCCAGCGTCCACCAGACGCGAGCTTCACCGGCGGCGTCCGTGTTCAGGCGGACCTGCATGGCGCCGTTGGTGGTGGCGCTGGGCGAATTGGTCCAAGGCGAGGCGAGCTGGGCGTCATTCACCGGACGAAGCCGTCCATTGCTCCGCGTCACGTCGAATACGAGCGTGGAATTGGCGATGGGCGATCCGTCGGACTGAGTGACGCGGACGATGATCGGTGCACCCAGCGTGCGGGCGGCGTTAGCCATCTGGCGGTCGCCATCGACCGTGGTCAGTCGCGGGCCTGCGAGTTCCTGGCGAGTGACCTCCGTGCGGCGGAGGGTCCGATTGCCCAAAAGATCCGACCCGATCACGGTGATGACGTTTGCGCCCAGGGCGAGGGGGACATTGCCGCGTTCGAAGGTGCCATTCGGTCCGATGCCGACGTCCACCGTGGCGGCAAAAGGGCTATTGACTGGAAACTGAGTCGACGCCAGCGGCGCATCGCCATCACTGGGCGATGAGTGAACCCAGACCCGCAGACCGCGATAGCCGCTCAAGGAATCGCCCACGCGCCCGGCGACCATGGTATTGGCCGAGAAGAACTCCTGGCCATTCGTGGGAAAGTCCACAAACAAGGTCGGCGGCTGAGAGTCCTGAATAATCTCCACAGGCTGTCCGGCACTGGTGCTGCCGTTGGTGCCGATGGCGGAGATGAGGAGGCGATTCAAGCGGTTGGGCGAAAGCACCACGGGCACCGAAAAGTGGCCATCGGCGCCCACGCTGTTGGTCGCGAGGAAAGCCGCGCCTTCCACCCGGATGGTGGTATTCACAGGGCCGGAGCCGGAAAGCGAGAGCAGTGTGCCTTGGGTCGATTCAGCGATTGGATCGAGAATTGGAGAGGCCGGTGCGGGCGGAGGATTGGCAACGAGAGGATTGGTTCGGGCCCGGTATTCTTCAACATTCGTCCGGCCATCGGTGTCGGAATCCAGGTCCGCGTCGGCGGCGTTGAGCGGATTGAGCACCGGGCGGTACGCGAGTTCGTAGGCGTCATCCATGCCGTCGCTGTCGGAATCCTTGGGCGACGCCAGCGACACCTTTTCAACCCGATAGAACCGAGCGGTCGGAATAAGAGGGAGTTCATCGTTAAGTTCCACCTGCTCCGTGCAAGTTCGGGGTCAGGGAATAGTAATGTCTGATAAGACATTACTATTCCCTGACCCCAAAATGACCCGGCGGCCGTGAGTGCTAACCCGCTCTGGCGCTCTCCCAAGCTTGGATCTTCTTTGGTGTCCGATGCGCTCGGCCACCAATCCCAGTAACTGTCTGCACGGCAAAAGTATCTTCTTCGCCAATCGGCGTAATCTCCGGCACCAGAAGTTTTCCCACCAGCCCGCCTGTCAGGCCGTGAGCAAGCGTCAGGCCCAACAACGCTGGCTCTCCAAGGACAACAATCGCGACTACTTCAAAGGCTCCGCTGCCGTCGAGCGCGTCCGGGCGTGGTGCGCCCGAAACCCCGGTTACTGGAAGCGGCCGAAAAAGAGCCCTCAGTCTGCGTTACAAGATCTCTCCCCCACTCAACCTCCTTTCAATAAGCCTGTTCCACAGTCCGACCCTCAAGATCTCTTTGTCAGTGCGTTACAAGATCCCTCCAAGGTCCAACAGCCTCTGCTCGTGGGACTTATCTCCCAGATCCTCGGCTCTCCGTTAAAAGATGACATTCTCGCTTTCGTCGTCCGTCTGGTAGCCAAAGGACAAGACCTCTTGGACGCACCGTCCCGGAAGTTGAAAACCAAAATCCGTCCTTATGATTCACAAACAACTCCTCCGCCCAGAGCGGCTGTTGCGCCGTCGCATGCGACCCTGGTTCTCGCAGCGCGAGAACCACCACCATCCGGGTAGGGGTTCGTCGCGCTGCGACGAACCCGCCTGCGCGGAGCGGGGGGAGAGGGTAGCCGTAGGCCGGGTGGAGGGGGGGTGCTTCGGTTCATGGCATCACGGCGCGCACTGTTGAGTTCGGTGGATTCTTTCCTCAATCCGATGGAGGAAAGGAAGGAATCGCGGAGCTTGATACAGCCCTGGACCCGGTGCTTACGCCGGCCCAGCATCCGGTCGCAAGTTTACCCCCGTCTGATCAACCTTCGAACGGATCGAAATCGTCTCCCTCGCCCACTCAAGAAGGACGCCTCGCAAGCTCTTTTCGGGAAGCCGAGGGCGGCTTGCCACTTCCAAATCGCCGACAATCCATCGATCGTACGAAATACAATCGCAATAAAAAGAGACCTCTCGGTGGGCCGGTTTCGAAAGTCCAGAACTCCAAATAACGACGAAAAGTCGATCACACCGGACTCGACAAATGGATTGATTAGACCCCGATTCATTGGCCGATTGACAAACAATAACCCGGAGGGACTCCTAAAAGCGGCAGCTTATTCAAACGAGAGAAACGGAAAAAGATTGCATCCAGGGGAATGTCACGATCTCCCAAACGCGCAATTCCAGTTGACCCGGATGGGCATGAATGGAGACAAACTACCCCACTGTTAACCGAAGCTGATTTTAGGAAGACCCAATGCCCAGAGGAAAACGATCGATGACTGCCGCCCCGCGGCCAGTCAACAACACGAAATATGACGCACATCACAAGGTGCTGAATACGACCTACGGTTCTTTTGCCGAACTTCGGCGGGAACTGTCGGATTCCAAGGAAAAAGTTCAGGAACGAGAAAGCGTGCTGAAGATTTTGGCAAATTGCCCGGACCCCCAGCGCGCCTACCTGTTATTTGACGATTACCTGGAAAAGCTCGCGCTGCGTCGTTCCGATTTTGGACAACACGATTGGTGGGGGCGGATCCAGGTGGCTTCCGGAAAAGCTCGCATGGAGGAACTCGCCATGCTGTTCCTCCGTTCCCACCGCTCCCTGCCCACTGAATTATTGCCGTACGCCAACTTTGACCGCTTTCAGGAGGTCGAACAGCACGAGAAGGAGGTCAAGTTCGTCCAGGAACTTGAGAACTGGCTCCTCCCCGCAACTCACGCACACCTCGATTCACCCAAGGCCGCCCTGCGGATTATCTGCGACCCAAAGCGCGTCCGGCCGGAGGTCAATCAATGGCGCCTTGAAGTCCGTTTTCACCTCTTCCGCTCGCGCTCCGGTGAAAAGGAACGGTTCGTATCCGACCTCTGTGACCTCCGCACCCGGGCCGCCCACGAAGCGGAGCTGTTTCCGGCCGAGGACTGGCAGGTCATTGACTGGTTGCACGCCAACTGGGCGGCAAAAGTGGTCGAGGGTGAACCGTTGCTCCTCGAGGGCGCCGATTTGATCACTTGGCTCGCCAAATGGGCTCACGAGCAGCGTTTGGAACTGGCCGGTAAATCAACCAACCTAGTCTTCCACGGCCGCCTGGCAGAGCTCAAACCCCGCCTCGAACAGATCGAAGGCGATCTCAGCTTCACCCATGTCCTGGGCCTGCCCGACGGTCAGGTTCGGCCGTTGACGGAAGCACGGTTTATGCTCGGAGAACCCGGCTTGGTCCTGGCTGAAAATGAGTTCTTTCTGCTCCGAAATTCCCCGCCGGCCTCGCTCCTCGGCTCCTGGGCCCAACGCCCCGTCGTCCCCGTTCGTAAATTAAGCCAACGACTGCTCTCCGAACTCCGCAAGGCACATACCAAGGACAATGGCTCGGATTGGAGCCAGTTGTGCGTCACTCACTCCGCGAAACCCCAATTGACGTTTGAACTCGCCGAAGAAGTGGTTCGCCTCCGCTTGATGGCAATCAGCGAAAAAGACGGCTCGGAATGGCACTGGAACGGTCACGACTGGCTGCGAGTCGTCGCGCGCAAGAACGGGGAGAACCGCCCCGAGCTGTTGGATGATCCCCGCCTGCAAGCTCCCATCCATTGGCTGCAACAACTCGACTGGTTTACCCCGGAACCCGGCCTGTGGGTCGGCGATGCCAACGAAGCCTTTCTTTCCCAACTGGCCGCCGCATGGCAGGACCGTCCCCGCGAGGCCGATTACCTCGGCAATCCCGGCTTCCAACGCCTCTTCCTCAATCGCAAAATGGTCAAGCCAAAGCTCGTCCTCAAGGGCAGTGGCATCGACTGGCTCTCGGTCTCCACGGAATGGGAAGTGGAGGGGATGAAGCTCTCGCCCGCAGACATTCAACGCCTCGCTGCCGCAACCACCCGGTTCGTTAAACTGCCCGATGCCGGTTGGGTCGAACTCGATACCGATGCAAACCGGAAGGCGAACGAGATCGCAGCGACACTTGGCCTGGAAGGCCTCGATGGCGACCCGCAAAAGGCGTCGCTGCTCCATGCTACCCAACTGGACGATGACACCGTGGCTTCCCTCGGTTCGGAAAAAGCCGTCGCCCTGCTTCGTGAAAAGCTCGCGAATTTTAAGGGAGTGCCCGACATCGCCCTCCCAATCGAGGTCAAAGCGGACCTCCGGCCCTACCAAAAAGATGGCTTCAATTACCTGTGTAATCTGTCGCGGCTGCGACTCGGTGGTATCCTTGCCGACGACATGGGCCTCGGCAAAACCTTGCAAACCCTCGCCTGGCTGACCTGGCTGCACGACCAACATCGCAAAGATCCGAAACCCACCCTGGTCATCTGTCCCGCCTCCGTTCTCCACAACTGGCGACGGGAAGCCGAAAAGTTCACGCCACACCTCAAGGTCCTCGTGCTCCAGTCCGGACAGGCCCGCCACAATCTACGCAAACAGATTCCGGAACACGACGTCGTCGTTACGAATTATGCCATCCTCCGGCGCGACCTCGATGAGCTGGGAAAATTTCACTTCCGTTCCCTGGTTCTCGACGAAGCGCAGTTTATCAAGAATCCCACCGCCCAAGTCACTGTTGCCGTGAAGGAAATCGACGCCGATCAACGACTCGCCTTGACCGGTACTCCGCTCGAAAACCGCTTGCTGGACCTGTGGTCAATCGTCGACTTCTGTCAACCGGGCTACCTGGGCAATCAGAACAAGTTTCACGAATCCTACGAGCCGAAGAACGATGGACCGGAGTGGGAAGGGGCCACGCTTCGCCGACGTCTTTCCGCCAAGCTTCGCCCCCTCATGCTCCGCCGTCTCAAGAAACAGGTCGCTCAGGACCTCCCGGACCGCATTGAGGAACGGCTCGACTGCGAGCTCGACGACGAGCAACGCAAGTTGTACCTCGCCGAACTGCGCCGCAGTCGCGATCAAGTGATGAAAACGATGCAGGAGAAGGGATTAGCCAAGTCCAAGATGCACGTCCTCGCCGCCCTCACACGTCTTCGCCAGGTCTGCTGCCATCCCAAATTGGTCGGCAGCAGTTCCCCCTCCGGAAAGACCGAGACCCTTTTCGAGTTGCTCGAACCCGTCCTCGCCGCAGGTCACAAGGTACTGCTGTTCTCTCAGTTCGTCGAAATGCTCAAGCTGCTGGAAGCCGCCTGTCGCGAACGCAATATTCGCACCCATATTCTCACCGGCGAAACCAAAGGCCGACAGGAAGTGGTTAACGCCTTCCAGGCGGATACCGATCCTTGCGTCTTTCTCCTCTCCCTCCGGGCCGCCGGTACCGGACTGAACCTTACGACCGCAAGCTACGTCGTACTCTATGACCCGTGGTGGAACCCGGCCGTCGAGGCCCAGGCGATTGATCGCTCTCATCGTATCGGCCAGACCCGGACCGTGAATGCCTACCGCCTCATCGCACCCGGAACGGTTGAGGAAAAAATCTGGGAACTTCAACAACGCAAGGCGAAGACGATTCAGGACGTACTCGGCGAGGAGGGCTTTGCCCGAAGTCTTTCCAAGGACGATCTGGAGTACCTCTTCTCGGAGGTCGAACCGGCCTAGACCAACGCCTCCGAGGTATTGCCCCGCCTCCATTTAAACTTGGTAACAACTGCGGGATGCGGCCGGACCGGCGGTGAGGAGTTCCTTGCCGCGGATCCCCGGCTCATTTATTGGCCTGTCTAATCCCGGCCCACGCTAGCAGTACCAGGCCGATCGGTGTGCCCGTAATCGATGTCGGCACCGCTGCCACCACGCCCAGGAAGAGTGCTTTGAAAAATGCCTTGCGGACGGAATCTCCGCCACTCTGGCGTTGGATGTAGAACGTCGGCAGGAAGACCGTCAGGAAGCTCAGCGGAATAGTGATAATCCAAGCGATCACGGCCCAGTCGGCCAGATTCCACAGATTATCCACCAGCAGCAGGAGCGTGGCCGCCAACGGATGAAACGGCGCGTGGCCCGATGTCGCTTGACGCGGCGCAGCCGGGTCCGAACCATTCGGTCCGTCTTCCCGCGGTAGCACCTCGAATTCGATAATCTGGGGTGGCTTCTCACTCATACGACTTCTGCCTCTCTCGCACGGAAACGCCCGCAACGCAATGGAGAGTGTGTTCATAATTTGCCACTGCGCATCGCGGCCGTTAACGCCTCGACGCTCTCATCGTTTCCAAATCCCCTCCGCTTCTTAACTTACAATAATGCAAGGACGCGTCCTGGCGCCCGTTTACGTTTTTGAAATGGGAGTTGTCAGCCCCGCCGGCCGGTGCTAGACCGATCAACGACTGGTCAATTTAAAGAAACACTGTCGCAACCGTGACTGCATTTCAAGCAAAGACCCGGTTCGGTGAGCTGCTCGACCGGGTGGTTCTCGGCGAGGAGATCGTCATCACCCGGCACGAAAAGGCCGTGGCCCGGCTGGTGCCGGAGGGCGGGGCAAACCTGGAGCACACCCGGCAGGCCGTGGCGGAACTCCGGACGGGTCGCTCGCTCATGGCCAAACGCCGCGGGGTTGAGCCGCTGACTGACCGCGAGATCAGGAACTCCATCAAGGAGGGACGCCCATGAGCGATGGTTAACTGGCGGCTGAACACGGCCTGTCGGTGTATGATGCCGTTTACTTGGAATTGGCGGTGCGACGGAAGCTTCCGTTGGCATCCCGCGACGAAGCCCTCTGCAAAGCGGCCCAAAGCTGTCGCGTCAAACTGCTGAGGTAATTTCCACCTTTTTTCCGCGAAACGCTCTCAAGCAGATTTCTCCTTCGCCACGATCGAACTTGGAGACGATGAAGGCAGCAGACTTCGTCACCGCCGAGGTTTGGACGCCTGGCGCATTCATTAATGGCTCTGCACACGCGATGAACCGAACGGATTTTCGCCCCGGGGCCTATCCTACCGACTTCGCAGAAAATACTGAAAAAATGCGCAAAGCCGCTCGTTGGATTGTTCGTCCGGCGAATGCTCCTTGCGATCGGTCATGGCCACGCGGTTGGTAAAGCCGAGCACTTGATTGACGGCTATAAGATGATTCAACGCGATCCAGCGGGCTGGTGTATCTTCCGCACCGCCGGAAACGAGCATCGGTCGGGGCGCAATCAACGCGTGCAGCTCGTGCAGGTCCCGCTTGCGCTCGATCATCGTCGCGTAGGCCCCCGTGCGGGGATTCTCCACCGAGGGAATTCCCGGCGGACGCGTGCGCGTCCCATCCTGACCCAGATACCAGGGCTCCCAGTAGTTGACACCGCTGCGCGACTCGTCGAAAACGATGCCCGGATCGCTCACGGCCACGGCCGCAAATTTGTCCCACAAGGCCCCCGCAAACATCGCCCACTTGCCGCCGTAACTGTGTCCGACCACTCCGATGCGATCCCGGTCCACTTGTGGCAGGTTTGCCAGCGCCTGCCAGCAATTCGCCGCCACGTAGGCGTGGTATGAAAGCGGTTGGCAACGTGCGGTGCCGATCTCCGGTTTCCGCGCATTCCCGCCGGGCGTGCCGATGGAGAGCGTCACAAAGCCTCGCCGCGTCAACTGCAAGCCATAGTCGCGTAGCAATTGTTTCGGATTCAATCCCACACTCGTCTCCGGTTCATAGTACACCACGAGCACCGCCGGGAACGGCCCCGCGCCCGACGGCAGGAGTAGCCAGCCTTCCCCCGTCTGCTGGGGTCCAATTTCGACGCGCACACGCCGTTGAACGAACGTCTCCCGGTTAGTCTCGGAGAGCGTCTCGACTTTTGGCCGCGCGATGAGCTTAGGCCATTGCCCCATCAGCTCGTTCCATTCGTGCAGGATTTCTTCGCGTCGACGCGGCCACTCGGCGGCGTTTTTCACCGTCGAGCCGTCATTGAATAGCAGCGGGGAACGGAATACGCCCAGCTTTCCAGCGAATTCAGTCGGCGGCTGAAGGAATGGAGCTAAACTGCGCATCGCAGACTCGGCGCCACTCACCGAATCGGCTAAAGCGTCGCTGAATACGAGAAACACAATCGATGTCAGTGCGAGGAACGGCACGATGCATCTCCGGACAATTCGGGAACACGCGTTTTGCATGGCTGACATCCTGCACACTTCGTGCGCCACCGCCAGTCTTCACACGTCGCGCACCCCGACGGACGGATACCCCACGAATCCCGCTGTTCACCCCGGGAGATTCAGGTGGAGCGGACCTCGTGAACCGTCTTTGAGTCTGAGAAGAAACCCTATAGGTTCTTCACCGTCACCCAATCGCGTCCACTCGCAGATCTCGCATAACGCATATTCCCGGTAACGGTACGCCCCGAATCGGACGGGCTCCGTCTTTACGACGCGCACTGAATCGGTCCCGGTGGCGAGTGAACATTTCATTCACAAAATCCTTCGAGCCCAGAACCACTCCATCGGTCAAATGTAAACCGCTCAGCCCAGAGCGTCCCAAATCGACCCATCGTCTTGTTATACCACCGACTAAACCGCTGTTTCAGCTCCTTCATGAACGCAGAAACGTCGCCCATCCGGCTCACCACGGATTCTCGAATGTCCGGGTCAATTTTACCCCGCAGCTTCAAACCCTCCTGAGCGAGTGCCGTCAGGATCCCCTTCTTGCCATAGAATTTAACGATCTTGGCGAGCAACTCGGTATCGGAGAGTTCGACTCGAATTGGAACGCGCAGGAGCAGGTGGAAGTGGTTGGAAGTGGTTGGACATGATGCAGTAAGTGATCACCTCCACGTCGCAAAACTCGGCCAATTTGCCGAGAATCCCGACGAGTTTCTCTTTCCCCAGATCGTCCAGGAGCCTCTGTCCGCCGACGATCCGCGAGATGCAGTGATACACCGCCGATTCCCCAGCGAGTTTGATGCGAGCCATTCTCATAACGTTTTCACGCGATCCTGAACACAACCTTCGGCAAGAAGGATGGCGTGTCAAATCAACGGTGTCCGTACGGCAACTTAAACTAGTTTTTAAAATACCGCCAGCTGCGTCGCAGTAGGCCGGTGGAATCGTTAGCATTGGGCTGCCGCGTTTCGCAATGGTAGAATCGCCCACCGAGGTTCTCGATGTCGACTCGCCGTTGC
>CAMAUY010000135.1 GCA_945861565.1 Akkermansia muciniphila | reverse complement strand
TTCTCCACCTTCGACCACTCGTTTCACCGCTAAGATGCGGATATGTTGAAGCGTTTTGTGATCCAATGTGCGCCCATCAATTTTCGACATGCAGTTGCTTAGCAGGATACATGCCAAGTGTAGTCTATGCTAAAGACTGATCAGTAGGTAGTGATTTCGAGGGGGTTGCAGGATTCTTGCCCAACGCGAGTGACTGTTACCGATTAGAAAAACACGATCCCGGTTTTCCAATCGGACAAAATGGGTCTCCTAATTTTACAGTGTTCACCTACGAATGCGGCGTCTGGTCCCCGGCTGCTCCGACGATTGATTGGGGTGAATCCGTACTTATTCTCCAGCTTGCGAATTGCGCAGACACCACGCCTCCCACGATGGTACTCAAGCCGGATATCGATGTCTTCAGTGCGAATGGCAAGACTCATGAGTTTAAGGCGAAAAACTTAGTGCAAAGTGTTACCGACAATTGTGATTCCGATCTGAAGAAAAAAGATGTGGTGATTACGCACGTCGAATGCGATGAGCCGGCTCCAACGACTGGTGGCCCGGACATCGTGATTGCAGCAAATTGCGAGTCCGTGGATCTCAGTTACCGACGCAGTAATAGGCTCGATGGGCGTGTCTACACCATTCATCTCAAAGTTACGGACTCCAGCAACAACACGGCGTATGGTTCGATTAAGGTGAAGATCTTTCTGTCCGGACTTGCGATCACTAGTCCAACTGTTTACACGGTCCTAAGCCCATGCTACTGATATTCCAAATTCGATTAAGCAGCCACTCTTCATTCGAGGACGAAGATCCCCCGCGTTATGACGTGAGTTCATGCGTTTGCAACCGGGCAAGCGCGCAATCTGCGTGCGCGCCCTTATGGAGTGCGGTGGCAAGCGACTCACCCTTCCCCGAAAAAAGCCCTGCGCCGCATAGAGATTTCTTCGGCTGATTGAGCGTCATGTAGGTTTCCGTCTCTTCGGCGGCGTCGAGGCCACTTGGGCGCTGTGGACTTTATACCAGACCATCGCCCGTAACTCCCTCAAGCCTTCGGCCAGGATTTGCGCGCCGGGATGTCCGTCACTGGGCCGGGCCCAGAAGCCCGCCATCATCGCCACCAGGATATTGGCCTGGATAAGAGTGATTTTGGTGTCCGTGGCGAAGTTACCAGTGTCTTTTTTTTTAACCTCCAGAACTTCCAACTCGTCCGGCGAATAGAAGAGCTCCGCCGGTTGATCCGGATGGTCTTTGCCCAGGCGGGTCAACAGCAGCGCGCGGGAAGCCACGATCATGTCGAAGGCTAGCGCCCGCTCCAAGCGTGCCAAATTCTTCATTTGCCGATGTTCCACTCGGCAAACGCCCTTGAGCACTTTGTGCCAGCACTCAATCCCCCAGCGCAGCCCGTACCATTTCACGATCCGCCGGGCCAACTTAGGACTGGTGATTGGCCAGTTCGAAAGCAGGACCCAGTCAATAGCTTCCTGGCCTGCAGGGGCACCCACTTCGTGCGCCCACAGCGCGTAGAGTTTCAGTGTTGGCCAGCTCTTCTTGTGGGCTACGGCCGGCGCCTTGAGTTCCACCTCCTGCCAGTGCAGTTCCAAGGTCGCCGTGCGGGCTGGGCGGCCTTCACGACGGGGGACGTCCACCTTCATCCGATCGCCCACCGCCGCCGCCGCCAGTGACTCCCGCAGGGAGTTTCCCCCCACCAGATTGCGATCATGCTGTGCCCGCACTAAGAGTCGGAGATTCTTCGGCGCCGCCGGCAACTGATCCCATAATTCGTAGATGTCGGACTCGCGGTCCCCGCAAACCACCACCTGCGTTTGCGGCATCTGGCGCGCCCGGCAACCGGCGGCTTGGAAGGCCCGGATCCAGCGACCGCTCTCCTTTTCATCCACCGATTGATCGTTGCGTTGGGCCGTGTTGCTTGCGTCGGTGCGGGCCCAGGTTTCCACCCAAGCAGTGCCAAGGGGAATGCCATCGAGGCGGAAGGCTTGCAGGGAATGAACAAAAAATCCCAAAGTATGATCCTCGCCGATGGTCCCCAATCCCTCGGTTTCGTGCAGGCTGTTATAGCTCAGGGCCGTGGTGTCTTGGGCCAGCAACACGACCTTCTCGGCCGCCATGCGCCGGGCAGTTTGCAACTGGTGGGGCATCAGCAAACTTTGGAGGCTGATTTCCGCCCGCGGGTTTTCCACGAGTTGATAGGCCCCTTTGGCTTCGCTGCGTGATTCAAAGCTCCGGTAGAAACTCTGCATGGGCCGAGCCCATCGTTGGCCGAGAATGCGCGCCGCCCGCGCATTGAGGCGCCTGTCGCCCAGGCACACACCGGCCATTTCCTCCTGAGCCCAGTCGTCCTTAAGTGCCGGGCCAAACACAGAACGGGGCGCCAGTCGTTCCACGGGCACTCGCTGCAACTGCGCCCGGGCTTGGGCCTGGAGTTCATACACCCACACATCCTTGGGCGTCTTCCCACCCTTACCCTGCCGATCATCCCGCCCACGGCCCTTGCTCTGGCCCAGACGCCGCCAGTTGGCCGCAGCCAGCGAGCGGCCGTGATGGGCCACCCGATCGACATAGGTCTCGACGAGCACCGGCTTGATGCCATAGCGCTCCAACCAATCCTCGGCCACTTGGTTCAAGACCAGGCTGTAGCATTGCGAAGCCAGATTGCTGACGCGCAGGGCCGAGCGAATCAGAAAACGCGATAAGCCAATCACCTCACCCAGATTGCCTTGCTGGGCTGCCCGACTCCAACCCACCCACTGATCCCGACATTCCAGATGAAAGGCAGGCGGACCAAAACCGAAGGCACCAATCACCCCAGCCTCACACTCGATGAGATATCTCAACTGCGCACCCACCAATGGCCGGCGCCCCAACGGATGCTCCCGGACGATCAGGCGGTTCCAGATCAAATGGGCCGGATCGTCGGCATCCCGAATCAAGCGCAAACGCAAGCCGGCGATCCGCCCCCCGCTCTGCGGCAAGCGCGGCAGTGGAGGCAAAGGCATACCGTCGTCGGGCAAACCGCGCGGAACCTCGCTCGGGCGCCGGGGCGCCCGCGGCGGCAGTTGCACCAAGCCCAGACGCTCCAGTCGGCCCAGAGCGACACTGGCCGAACTCACCCTCGCCCGTCCTTTGGCATCATGCCAATCCACGGCCCGACAGAATTCTTCCGTCAACTCCACCCGACTCGGTGCTGCCGGCCCTTGCGAGCGATGACTCAGTCGATCCAAGACCTGCTTTTCAATCCAGCGACCGCATATCTTGATCGCCCCAAGCATGCCGACGACACTACACCGAGCCGCGGGCTATGTCTAGGGGTCTTTTTTCCGGGGAAGGGTGAGGGCAGAGCTCTCAGCGACGACGGCGCTTTAGATCTACCGCCCGGCGTGATTACTCACCCAAAGCGGTGTCGCGCTTCGCTTGCCACCGCACTCCATACAGGCACCCGGCACGCGCAGTTCAGTCTCCCATCGCCCCGCAGGACGCCTTCTCCGTCCGTAGACAAATATCGGCACCCCGGCGGGGCCTTTTGGGTTCCGCCCAAGATCCAAAAAAGTGACAGGTTCAATATTTTCTACCGTTGTTTCGGCGCATTGGCCGCCGTGCCTTTACGGCCGCGCTCGAACTCAGAGAAATCGTTTGCGAGTTTGCCGATCGTTTGCACCGAACCGTCGACAAGGCAATAGATCCGCTGCCAGGAGCCGTCGGGCAGCTGGCGGGCAGACTTTTCCCAGAAGAGGATCATTTCGGGTTCACGCAGGCTGATCACGCGGTCGTGGGCGAAGAACTCGAACTGGTCCGGCGCGATGCCGCCGGGCAAGGTTCCGTCCGCCGATAACCCCATTTCGCGCCGCATCTCCTCGAACGTCGTAGGGAAACGGGCCTGACCGTCGCTCGCAAAGACATGAGCCGCCAAGCCCAGGTATTTCATCGAGTTAACGATCTGGAGCGAGTGCTGGCGGGCCGCATCCATGGCCACGACCAGCGCGGCCGAAGCCTCGGCCTCGGCGGCCCGTGACTCAGCCACCCGGGCGCGTTTCTCGAGTGCGGAGGAAACGTCTTGACGCAGCCGTGCGACCTCCCCCCGCAGCCGTAACAGCTCCGCGTGTTCGCTCCGCAATCGTTCCAGTTCGCCTGTGTCATCGCCGGCAGGAACCACGGGCAGTGGCGCGGCCAGCGCGGCTATCTGCTGCCGGAGCGCCGCGTTGTCGTCGCCCAAGCGGTTGACGTTGCGTTGTTGCTGGACCAACGCGGTCGCCATTGCCGCGCCGCCCACAATTCCGAGTGCGAGTTTGGATTTCATAAGCAAAAGCCACGAAGCCGGGCCGACACCCGCCAGCGCACCGCTGGCGACCGTGGCTGCCAGTCCCGCCGGCGCTGTCTGCGTGCCCGCCACGCCCAGCGCCACGGCGAGCGTCCCGCCGCTGACCGTCACGCCCCGCCGCTGGAACGCCGCACGCAGCTTCTCTAGCGCACGGCTCACCCGCTTCTGCGCGGCATCCTCATTCGCGCCGAGCGCCGCGCCCACTTCGGCCAGGCTGCGGCCGGCGAGGAAGCGCAACGACACCGCGTCGCGGTCCGCTTCGGACAGTTCGGCCAGCACGGCGTCGAGCACTGGCTGGAGTTCCGCTGCCGCCCGCGCCTCGGCAACGTCGGCGCCGGTCGGGGGAAATTGATCCTGTTGCATGGCCTTCTGTTCTCGTTGCGCGCGGCGGATTTCGCCGCGGACCTGCTTCGCCGCTGCGTGACATGCCGCCCGATACAACCAGCCTGCCAACACCGTTCCGGCCGGCAGCCGTCCCGCCTTGCGCGCGAGGTCGGCAAAGACCGTCTGGGCGATATCCCGCGCAGCGTCGGCGTCGCCGCTCACCCGGCGTGCCGCGGCCCAGGCGAGATCAAAATGGCGCCGCACCAGTTCCGTGAAGGCGTCCTCCGCGCCGTGGTCGGCGTAGCGGCGGAGCAATTCGTGGTCGGGCGTGTCGTGCATCGTTGCGTCATCAGGTAACACCCGCCCGCGCCAAAATCCGACGCGCCAACTCATTATGCAATTTATACTTGACCGGCTGGCACGGCCACGTGTTCCTAGAGCAGGTTTCCAAGAAAGAATACAGCATGCGAATTTCGACCGTTTTCCGTGGCTTCTGTGCCGCGACCCTTCTCGCGGGCAGCCTTGTCGCCGGGGACAGAGAGCACCCGATCTTCCCCAAAGGTGCCTCCCTTGAATTGCTGCACACGCGGCAAGTGCGATTGAACAGCGGCCTGACCGAGGGGCCCACGGTCGCCCGGGATGGCAGCATCTATTTCACCGACCTGCCGTTCGGCCCCGAGAATGGCATGATCCTTCGATACGACCCGAAGACGGGAAAAACGACGGTGTTTACGACGAACTCCGGCAAGGCAAACGGCCTTACCTGCACGGTGGACGGATCGTTGATCGCGTGTGACGGCGCGGACGGCGGCGGGCGGCAGTTGGTCCGGTGGGATCTGAAGACGGGTGAGGGCAAAACGCTCGTCGATCGTTTCCAGGGAAAGCGGTTCAACTCGCCGAACGACGTGTTCGTGGATCTCAAGGGGCGATTCTATTTCACCGACCCTCGCTACGGCGGCACGGAACCGCGCGAGCTGACCCGGGAAGCGGTGTACCGCCTCAACACCGACGGCACGGTCATCGAGATTACGAAAGAGGTCGAGAAGCCGAACGGCATTGTTCTAAGCCCGGACCAGAGGACGCTCTATGTCGGAGATCATAACAACGGAGGCAACCGGCTGAAGGTGTCCGACCCCGAACCGAAGCGGGGTGCCATGAAAGTTTATGCGTTTCCACTCGACAAACAGGGCTTGATCAGCGGCCCGCGCCGAACGCTGGTGGACTTCGGCGTCGAAAACGGCTGCGACGGCATCACAGTGGATAAGAAAGGGAACGTCTACCTTGCTTGCCGCAGCTTGGCTCGACCCGGTGTCATGGTCGTGGACCCGGACGGTCGGGAACTGGCTTTCTTCGAAACAGGACCTCGAAACCAGAAGGGGCTGTTCGAAGAATGGAAGGGAATTCCCAGCAACGTCGAGTTCGGGATCGGGGAGGACGCCCATTCGCTCTACGTCTCGATCGACAAGGCGCTTTATCGAATTCATGTAAAGACGCGCGGGATTAACCCTTATCGCGGCTCCAAGTGATCCACGTCGGACAGGGGCCTTTCACCTACACGGCGTACGCCCAGTGGGCTCGTCGGCCCGCGGCGTTCACGTGGTCCGAGGTTTCAGCCGTCGCCACGGACTCGCGCGATCGCGTGTTTGTGTTCAACCGCGGCGACCATCCCGTGATGGTATTCGACTCAGACGGGACGTTCCTGAGCGCGTGGGGCGAGGGGGTCTTTGCCCGGGCGCATGGCATCACCATCGGCCCCGATGATTCCGTCTACTGCACGGACGACCTCGACCATACCGTACGGAAGTTCACACCAGAGGGCCGGCTATTGTTGACGTTGGGAACGAGCGGAAAACCCTCCGAAACGGGCGCGACCAGCATCGATTATCGCACGATTCGGCACGCGGGGTTGCCGTTCTATTTTCCGACCAACGTGGCGCTCTCGCCCGCGGGCGAGATTTATGTTACGGACGGCTACGGCAACGCGCGCGTGCATAAGTTTTCTCCGACGGGCAAGCACCTTTTCTCTTGGGGCTCGCCCGGCAGCGGACCGGGACAATTCAAGGTGCCTCACGGGATCGCGGTGGACCGGCACGGTACCGTTTTTGTCGCCGATCGGGAGAATAGCCGCATCCAGATTTTCTCGCCTGAGGGCGAGTTCCTGCGCGAATGGACGAATATTGCCCGTCCGTGCCAGGTCGCGTTCGACGCCCGCGGTAATCTGTTCATCGCTGAACTCGGTTATCGTGCTGGCATGTGGCCCGGCACCTTTCCGCCGACTCCCAATGCCACCGGTGGACGGGTCAGCATCTTTGACCCAGGCGGGGCACTGCTCGCCCGATGGGGCGGCGGCGACGAGCCGACAGCCCCCGGTGACTTTTTCGCTCCGCACGACATCTGCATCGACACGCGCGGCGACGTTTACGTGGCCGAGGTCGTGATGTCCGCGGGAGGCAATCGCGGCCTGGTGTCGCCGGATTGCCATACACTGCAAAAATTCGTGCTTTCGAAGTGAACCGAGAGAAGGTGAAGTCAGTAATATATGAGAGCTTGGCGTTTTTACGGATTTGGTGACATGCGACTCGACGAGGTCCCGGCGCCTGAATTGAAGCCGAGGCACGTTCTGGTCGAACCGCTGTGCGTCCAGCCCAGCGTCACCGAAGCCCAACTCGCGTTTGGCATCCCGACATTGGCGTATGACCGTATCAAACGCCGCCTCGAGTCCGACGCCCCGCTGCAACTCTTCGGCCACGAATTCTGCGCCCGCATTGTCGCCACCGGTCCTGGCGTCACTCGTTTTCACGTCGGCGAACGCGTGGCCGCGCGCGCGAAGCTTCCCTGCGAGCAATGCCCGCTCTGCCTTTCGGAGCGGAGTTATCTCTGTCGCAAGGGACCGGTGATTGGCTTCGATCTTCCCGGTTGCTTCAGCGACGTCGCGTCGCTGCCGGAGATCGCACTCGTTAAAGTCGATGACCGCATTTCGGATAGCGAAGCCGCCTGCCTCCAATCGCTCAGCGACAGCGTGGCCGCGGTGGAGACGGCCAATATTCACATGGGTGACTCCGTGGTCATCTTCGGCCAAGGAAGCATGGGGTTGGAGTGCTTGCAGATCGCACGGATCAGCGGAGCGGGCCAGATCATCACCGTGGATGTGCGTGACGAGTCGTGCCGCATGTCGAAGGAACTCGGTGCCGACCACGCGCTCAACGCCCGGACATGCGATGTGGAGTCCGCCATTCGCGATCTAACCGGCGGCACTGGGGCCGACGTGGTCTTTGAATGCGCTGGCGGCAGCCCAAAACAGGGCATGGCTGGTACGAAGACGTTGCACCAGGCGATCGACGTCGCCCGTTCCGGCGGAAAAATTATCGGGGTGTCCTGGTTCGGCGGGCCGTTGGAATTGAACATCGACTTATTGCGTGAGCGCAGCCTGCGTTACCTGTTCCCGGACATCAGCACGCAGGCCCACCTCGAACACACCGTTCGTCTCGTTGCTTCCGGCCGGGTCAAACTGGGCTCAACCATCACGCACCGGCTCGAAGGCCTGGAATCGGTTCCCCAAGCATTCGAAATCACCGCTAATAAGGGAAAGTATCAAGCCATCAATCCGGCGCAGGTGGTAATCAAGGCACCCGGCCACGTTACCGCTTGACCGCCGTGCCCGCTTGGAGGCGCTTTAAGTCGCGATTGCTCGGGACATGCACAACGGAGTTGATCTGGCTCACACTCGGGGTGCGGGGATCAAGCCAGCGCCAGTGTTCCGCGTGGCCGTCCGCAAAGGAAAAATTGCAGCCCTTTTGATGCCAGGTCGCGGGCAAGTTGTACCATTTGTCCCCGTCCGGAGCGACTCCGAACGTCCCGTCGTCGATGCTATTCTGATGCTCATCGAGGAAGACATAGGCCTGCGACGGCGGCGGTGCAGTGATGTCGCCCGTTTTTTTGTTCACCGCAAATCCCTTTTGGCTCTCGAACATTAGACCCACATCCCAACCGTTCATGTAGGTGTTGATGGAATAGCTGCGGACGCGCGGCATGGACTTCCCGCCGATGACACTTCGACCGACATCGCTCGGGCACCGGTAAATGTCGGCCGAGCCGTTATAGACGAACAGCAGTCCTTCCTTGATCAGGTTCTTATTCGTGGATTCCGGGTTGTTACCATTCATATATCCGCGAATCCAGACTCTCGATCCCGCCCCAATGTTGGGATCGTTGAATATCACCGCTTCATTGTTATCGCCGGAGTACATTGCCCAGCAGAGCTGCAGTTGCTTCAAGTTGCTCAAGCACGCCGTCTCGTGGGCTTTGCTCTTGGCCCGACCCAAGGCGGGCAGCAGCATCCCCGCGAGAATAGCAATGATCGCAATCACCACGAGCAACTCGATCAGAGTAAAGGCTGTGGCGCGTGACACGTGGGCGGATTTCATGGAAGTTCGATAGCAAACATCGAGGTTGATCGCAGTAACTATTTCCACGAAAATGCCTCGGCCATGCGCCCGCCTTCTCCCCCTTCCCATCGGCCCCTCCACCACCCGCTGAACTGGCTCGCCTTGCTGATTGGGTTGGTCCTGCTGGGAACCGCCTTCCCGATGGCCGCCGCGCGTTTCCAGGGTCGGATTGTCGATGCGGACACTGGCCTAACGCTGGCGAGCCGGGTTTATCTTCGCGACGGGAGCGGACGCTGGCTCTTTGTTCAATCCGCCGTCCCCGAAGGCTCCGCATTGCCGTATGAGGAGCAGTGGGTTCCGATGGCTCAATCCGTCGAGCGCCACACCACCATTTCGGCGCACTCGTTTCAGGTCGAGCTTCCTGCGGGCGCTTATGAACTGAGCGCTCAACGCGGCAAGGAATACTTTCCGGTCACGGAGACCCTGCACATCGGGACCGATCCGGTGTCGCGCGAATTTCGGTTGCATCGCTGGATCGACCTCGCAAGCCGGGGTTGGTACTCCGGCGAAACGCATGTGCATCGGCGGCTCACGGAACTGACCAACGTCATGCTGGCAGAAGACTTGAACGTGGCGTTTCCGGTGACCTACTGGACCATTCACGCCGGTCATGCCCCCGACACCGCTCCTTCCCCGTTGCGCAAACAGCCGTCTCCATTCGGCCCCCGTTCCGACCAAGGCCAGACGCGAATCCCGATCGATGCCACGCACGTTATTCTGCCGCGCAACACCGAATACGAAGTCTTCCGCGTGGATGGAAAGCCCCACCTGCTCGGCGCCCTGTTCGTCCTGAATCACAAATCTGTTTTCACTCAAGGCGTCCCGCCCGTCCGATCCGTGGCCGAGCAGGCCCACCGCGAAGGTGCTCTGTTGGATTTGGACAAGCACAGTTGGCCGTGGTCGATGATGTTGGTGCCCATCGCGAAGATCGATTTGTTCGAATTATCCAACAACAGCGTCTGGCAGACGACGTTTGGGTTTCGTCAATCCCCGGTGCCCGTGCCCGAGTACATGCACGTGGAAAAGGACTCAAATGGACTGACCGAATGGGGTTGGATCGACTTCGGCCTGCAAAACTACTACGCGCTGCTCAATTGCGGTTTTAATCTTCAGCCCACGGCCGGAACCGCGTCCGGCGTTCACCCGGTGCCGCTGGGTTGGTCCCGCGTGTACGTGCATCTCGAGGGTCCGTTCTCGGCCGAAGCCTGGATTGAAGGACTCAAACAAGGGCGCAGCTTCGTCACGACCGGGCCGATGCTGCTCGCGCGAATGGACGGTCGCCCACCGGGCGAACGCTTTGCGCACACCGCTGCGCAGCCCCGCACCTATCGACTGACGGGCGAGTCGTTGAGTGCCCGTCCCCTCGAGGCTTTGGAACTGTTCTCCAACGGTGAACGTCTGCGCTCATTAGCGGTGACCAACGAGCGAACGCGCGAGGGCGCGTATCGCACAGGCTTCGCAGTCGACGTTCCGGTCGATAGCTCCGGTTGGATGATTTTGCGCTCATTGGAACGTCAACCCGACGGCCGGATTCGCTTCGCCCATACCGCTCCCTGGCATTTCACGGTTCCGCAGAAACCACTTCGCCCACGGCGCGAGGAAATCGACACTCTGATCCAGCGCATGACCGAAGAAATCTCGCGGAACCGGAGCGTTCTCGCCCCGTCGGCGCTGGCTGAATTTGAAGAAGCCCGGCGCATCTACGAATCGATCAAAGCGAATGGAGTGCGGTGAAATGCCATTCTGATGGGTGCTGGGGTCTCCGATCGACCCTTCCCATCGCTCTACGGCGGAAAGAGCCTGATTTCATTCCATCGATCGGGAAGGATGCGCTTTGAAATGTCTCTATCCGCTGACGTCAATTCCACCGCTCCGCTCCAGGGTGTCGCCGATCTTTTCGAGAAAATCGCCGCGAACCGCGCGCTGCTGGCCACGCTTTCGGTCGAGGAACGCACCCGGCTATTGACCGCTGCCGGCGAGATATACTGCCCCGATGTGGATGAACGCCGGCGTCTGGTCAAGGCCAAGGTGCGCCAGCGCAAGAACGAGAAGCTGCAGCGCGACCAGGCCAAACTGAACGAGACCGGAATCCGGAAACTGCGCCGAGAAAAAGTGTTCACGACCCCGAATTCATTTCCGCCCGTTGGATTCGAACAGCAGGAGGTGCAGGGCGATCCTGATTTTCGCGACGTGGTCGAGCCGCAGAATTGCTATATTTGCAAACAGGACTATTCCACGATTCATCATTTTTACGATCAACTTTGTCCCGCGTGCGCGGAACTGAATTTCCAGAAGCGGACCGAACTGGCTGACCTGCGCGGGCGTGTCGCCTTGCTCACCGGCGGCCGCGTCAAGATTGGGTACCAAGCCGGTGTCAAACTGCTCCGAGCCGGCGCTCATCTCATTGTCAGCACCCGTTTTCCCCGCGATTCGGCGGTTCGTTATGCGGCGGAATCGGATTTTGGGGACTGGGGGCACCGCTTGGAAATTTTCGGGCTCGATCTGCGCCACACCCCAAGCGTGGAGGCGTTTTGCCGTCACCTGATGGCAACCCGGGACCGGCTGGATTTCATCATCAACAACGCCTGCCAGACGGTGCGGCGTCCGCCCAGTTTTTATCAGCACATGATGGCCCTGGAGACGGCGTCCTTGAGCGGGATGGCCGAGCCCGCCCAACGATTGTTGGGTGCGTACGAGGGATTGCGAGGCTATCACCTGCTTCCGGAAGGCAATGCCGTGGCCGAGACACGCCGCATTGCGGAGGTGACGGGCTTGGTGCATGCCGCCGAACTGTCGCAGGTGCCGTTGTTAGCGGAGGAACTGACCGCCCAGGCAGCTTTGTTTCCGCAGGGGCGACTCGATCAGGATCTGCAGCAGGTGGATCTGCGCGAACGGAATTCGTGGCGACTGATGATGGCGGAGGTGCCCTCGGTCGAGCTGTTGGAAGTGCAACTCGTCAACGCGATCGCCCCCTTCATCCTCAATGCACGGCTGAAGCCCCTGATGCTACGTACGGCGAATCGCGACAAACACATCGTCAACGTCTCGGCGGTCGAGGGACAATTCTATCGCAAGTTCAAGACCACCCGCCATCCCCATACAAATATGGCGAAGGCCGCCCTGAACATGATGACGCGGACCGCGGCGGCGGATTATCACGCGGACGGCATTCACATGAACAGTGTGGACACGGGCTGGGTTACGGATGAGGACCCGGTATGGATTGCCGACCGAAAGGTGAAGGAGCACCGGTTTCATCCTCCGCTGGACATCGTGGATGGCGCTGCGCGAATAGTGGATCCCATCATCGTGGGCCTCAACACGGGGCAACATGTCTGGGGCAAATTTCTCAAAGATTACCGGCCGACGGAATGGTAAGCGGATCCGTGCCATTCCCGGAACTTGCCAGGGCTGGGTCGGTCGCCTAGGTCTTGGGGAACTGAGGCGTGGCAGGCAGGGCCGACGCTGCGCCGTAACGTCGAACATCCATACAAAACTTTGTTGCATCCAGGTTCATCTCCAACCTCAACTCCATCATCATGTCATCACTCGCGGGAAAATTCGGAATTGTCTTTGGTGTCGCCAACAAACGATCCATCGCGTGGGCCATCGCGCAGGCCTGGCACGCCGCCGGTGCCCGTCTTGCCTTTACCTACCAAGGGGATCGTCTCAAAGAAAACGTCGAAGAACTCGCCGGGACCTTCGGTGCGGAGACGTTGCTCCTGCCTTGCGATGTCACCCGAGACGATCAGATCGACGCGGTGTTTGCGGCGGTGAAGCAATCGTTTGGCCGGCTGGACTTACTCCTGCACAGCGTGGCGTTTGCCCCACGCGAGGCTCTCGAAGGGGATTTTCTCAGCACATCGCGCGAAGCCTTCCGAGTGGCCCATGACGTCAGCGCGTATTCCCTGATCGCCTTGTCACGGGGGGCGGCTCCATTGATGACGGCGGGCGGGAGCATCGTCGCAATGACGTACTATGGGGCGGAAAAGGTCATCCCCCACTACAATGTTATGGGTGTCGCCAAAGCCTCGCTGGAGGCAAGCACGCGTTATCTGGCGCACAGTCTCGGCCCGAAGAAAATCCGCGTGAATTGCATCAGCGCAGGCCCGATGAACACCCTGGCCGCCCGCGGGATCGCGGGTTTCACCGATATGCTGAAGCACTATGAGGCTCATGCCCCCTTGAAGCGAAACGTGATGCCGGAAGAACTCGGCACGACGGGAACCTTTCTGGCGAGTGACGGTGCCGCGGCCATCACCGGTCAGGTGCTGTACGTCGATTGTGGCTACCAGATCATGGGAATGTAGGCGGCAAGCAACTCGCCATGAACCGACTGTCGAGTGGTACCGGCATCCTGCCCAATGCCACTCAGATTTGGTCAAGGAAGTTGGGCATTAGCGGCCGCTCGTGAGCCGGTAAACGTCGGAAATTTCTGAGGGTGGTGGCGAATGTTTCGAATTTGGCCAGGTCGCGGTTTCTTGCGCTTCGGCAGTTCACAGAGGCG
>CAMAUY010000134.1 GCA_945861565.1 Akkermansia muciniphila | reverse complement strand
TCGAGGTCCGGAGGCCGAACCAGGCTGCTCCAATGAACGCGCCGGATGCGTCGTGGTTCCATGCTGGATGCCCTCGGCGGGGCGTCACTGAGCGGCGGCGTTCGGCCAGGCCAACCTCCACGTTCAACATGAGCGCCAGGTTTTGATTCGTGCCATTCGTGTCATTCGTGGGCACACCCGCATTTTCTTTTGCCCACGAATCACACCAATCACACGAATGCCTGAGCCGATTGACGCGGGAGTTCATCGAGGTCCGGAGGCCGAACCAGGCTGCTCCAATGAACACGCCGGATGCGTCGTCTTGGGCCACGAGCGTGGTCGAAGTCCTGGGGCTCGTCATCCTGGATGTCTCCAAGACGGAACGAGAAATGACACCGCGGAAAAGCCGTCTTTTGCTGGCTCCGCCGCTTTTTATTCTCGGAATGTCACTTCGAATCCGAAGCAGCCTCCAACAGAAGCGAACGAGGAAAGCGATGGATGATCCGGCGAAAAATAGGCTTCGTTTGCTTCCGTTCCTTCTGTTCAATGGTTCGACGTGCCCCCTCTCTTCGACAAGGCTGACTGGCTGAGTCATTCGGCTATCGCCGCTGCTATTGAGGTTCGCCGGTTCGAAGCGGGGCGACACTATCACGCGAATGACCGATTCTTTTTGATTCATCCGACCCGCATGCTGAGGACGCCTCCGCCACCGCCCTTCGAAATCTCCCTCGCCCAATGAAAACTCACTCCCAAAATTTCCCCTGGCCCCTACTGTTGTTTCTGTGGGCACTGTTCTCCACCGTAAACTCTCCCGCTGCCGCGCCAATCCCGCTGCGCGCGGGTCCCGTGACCCTGTTCTTCGAACCGGACAACGCGTCGCTGCGCTACGTCAAGGTCGGCTCGCACGAAATTCTCCGCGGGATCACCGCCCCAGTGCGCAACTCGTTTTGGGGTACCGTCCTGCCGGCGGTGTCGAAGGTGGAACTCGAGGACAAGGGAGATCATTTTACACTCAAGTTTGAGGCCCTGTGCCGCGAGCGGGAAATCGATTTTCTTTGGCACGGCACAATCCGCGGCAGCGCGAGCGGCGAGATCGAGTTTACATTCGATGGGACGGCCCGTTCCTCGTTTCAGCGGAATCGAATCGGTTTTTGCGTCCTCCATGGACCGTCGGCGGCCGGCAAGCCGTGGGTGATCGAGAACGTTCGCAGAGAGAAGTCGAAAGGCCACTTTCCCGAATTCATTGCACCCCATCAGCCGGCCAAGGAGCTTCGCGAGATTGCGCACGAATTGACCCCTGGCCTTTGGGCGCATGTGCGGATGGAAGGGGAGACGTTTGAGATGGAGGATCAACGCAATTGGACCGACGCGTCCTTCAAGACGTATTGCACGCCCCTCGAGACTCCGTATCCCGTGCGAGTGGCCGAGGGTACCAAGGTGGTGCAAAAGGTCTCCATTCGGTTGGAAGGTTCCGTTCCGAAGAGCGACCCATCCGACCGGCGCGGTGCCGATGGGCCCCACCTCACGCTGACTCGGGAGCAAACTCCGCTTCCTCGCCTTGGCCTCCAAGTCTCATCGCAGATCGCGGAGTTGTCGGAAGTCGAAGTGCAACGGCTCAAGGCCCTGCACCTCGACCATCTTCGAGTGGATCTGGCCTTAACCAATGATCACTTCATCGTCCAATTGCGCCAGGCCACCGCTCAGGCCCGATCGCTCGGCGTGCAATTGCACGTCGGTCTCCGCCTGGGCTCGGAGCCGGAACGAACGCTGGAACGGTTGGCGGAGGAAGTCCGGTCACTCCGCCCGCCAGTCTCCGCCTGGCTGATCCTCGGTGCGGATCCCTCGCTCTACCAACTCGCCCGCCCACGCCTGAAGGCTCTCGACCCGAAGGCTGTTGTGGGTGCGGCGCACGATGACATCAACTTCACCCAACTGAATCGCATCCGGCCCACGGCTGACATGCTCGAGGTCGCAGCCTACGGTATGACCCCTCAGATCCACGCGTTCGATAATCTATCGATCGTGGAAACTCTGCCCATTCAGGCGGACACCGTCCGCAGCGCCCGGCAATTCATCGGTGCCAGCCCGCTCCTGATCACGCCGGTCACGCTTCGGTTGCAATCGATCGCGCAGGCACCGCTTCCGGGTGAGTTGCCTTCCAGCGTGGACGTCCGGCAACCGACGCTCTTCGCCGCTGCGTGGACGCTCGGCAGCATCAAGTATCTGGCGGAGGCGGGGGTGCAGAGTGTCACTTACTATGAAACGGTGGGGTGGAAGGGCATCATGGAATCGGCCGCGGGGACGCCAATGCCGGACAAGTTCCCCTCCCAACCCGGGGCGGTTTTCCCCATCTATCATGTGCTGCATCAGCTCAGTGAGTTCGCCGGCGGAGCCGTGCAACACGTGGATTCATCGGATACCCTGTCGGTCGCGGGACTGGCGTTAAGGAAGGGAAAACGCCTGCGTTTGCTGGTCGCGAACCTCACGAATCGCGAGCAAACCGCCGCCATCCGAGGGTTTGGTGGTGCGGTCGAAGTCCGGCAACTGGATGCCCGTAACACACTGTCGCCCGGTCAATCGACCGATGCCTTCGTCGTGAAATCCGGGGACCCGGTGGCGATGGAGCTCCCCGTTCTTTTGCCGCCCTATGGCGTGATCCAGATTGATCAAGGACTTTGACGGAACCCCGGACCGCGCGGTGTGATCCGGCAATCCTGGGTTCGCTCAAGCCAACTGAATGAAACGAATTCTGCCTTGGGCTTATCAGGGGTTCATCCTGCTCGCGATGGGCTTCTTGGTCAGCGGCGCTGGGATGCTCGTCCGTGGGCAACTCACCCTGGTGATGCCGATGGTGAGTGGGGCGATGCTTTGCCTGGCAATGGCGTCGGGAGGTTATCCGGCCTTCCGCAATTGGGCATTCCTGATCTGGTTGTCCACAGCCATCGTGATCGGGATGACATTCCCGGGGTGGTTTATCGGGGTGGGCGATTTCAAGTTCACCCGGCTGTTCATGCCCATTCTTCAACTCATCATGTTTTGCATGGGCACAACTCTGAGTTTGGCGGATTTCGCGCGCGTGATTCGGATGCCGGGCGGTGTAGTGGCGGGAATCGTCTGCCAGTTCACGATCATGCCGTTTCTCGGTTATGGACTCACGAAAGCCTTCGGGTTTCCGCCCGAAATCGGTGCCGGGATTGTTCTCGTCGGTTGTGTTCCGAGCGGCCTGGCCTCGACGGTGATGGTCTTTGTTGCCCGCGCGGATGTGGCGTTGTCGGTCACCCTAACGGCCGTGACCTCGTTGCTGGCTCCGATCATTACTCCCTTCCTGATGCAATGGCTGGCGGGCGAGATGATCGAGATCAACGCAGGAAAGTTAACGTGGGACCTGACAAAGATGACCGTGCTTCCGGTCCTGGGTGGTCTCGCTTGGCATCACTGGATGCGGGACCGAGCGAAGTGGTTGTCCCTCATCATGCCGTATTTCTCCATGGTGGGGATCATCACCATGACTTTGCTCACGATCGCGATCGGGCGCGACAACCTGCTGCGGTTGGGGGCGATTCTCATTGTTGTCTGCTTCCTTCATAGTACGGCGGGCTACCTCCTGGGCTATTTCGTGTGCCGCTGTTTGCGAATGAGCACGAGTGCCTGCCGGACCGTTGCTTTCGAAGTCGGAATGCAGAATGCCGGCATGGCTTCGGCCGTCGCCGCCTCCCTGAATAAAGTCGCGACGTTGGGCCTTGCTCCGATCGTGTTCGGGCCAGTCATGAACATCACGGCATCGACCCTGGCCAATTGGTGGCGGGCCCACCCGATCGATCCTAAGCGCGACTGACGTTGGCGCGGCTGATCCGACGGTGGGGTGCTGGCCCGAGTAAAGGCCTTCTGGCTGGGCACAACGGCGACGCCGCCGGAAGATGGAAAACACCTTTGGGTTTCACGAGCGGTCTATTTGCCATGAATCCAACCTGAAGATCTTGCATCCGATCTCCCGGCCGGGCATAGGGTTCCTATGACAAATCGCTTTTCATTTCCCCGATGGCTTTCGTCTTCCGTTGTTGGAGCATTGCTCTTCAGTTGCATCGTTCCGGTGAGCGCCCAAACCGCACCCAAGCCGCTGCGAATTCTGCTGATCACGGGCGGTTGCTGTCACGATTACGCCCAGCAGAAGGATATTTTAAAGCGCGGACTCGAAAAGCGCGCCAATGTCGTCATCGATCAAATCCATACGGACGATCAAAGCACCCGTCCTCCGCTGGCGATTCTCGGCAAACCGGATTACGCCAAAGGCTATGACTTGGTGATCCACGATGAATGTGCGGCGGATGTTTCTGATCCCGCCACGGTGGAGGCCGTACTCAATCCCCATCGCCACGGCATTCCGGGTGTTAATCTGCACTGTGCCATGCATAGCTACCGCATCGGTAATCCCAATGATCCCGTCAACGTCAAGGAACCCGGCACACCGCACGGCTATTGGTTTGAATATCTCGGACTGCAATCGAGCGGACATGGCCCCCAGGAACCTATTGCTATCACGTTCAACCCCGCTGCAGGCGCGATCGTCAAGGGACTCAACGATTGGACAACCGTCCGCGAAGAGCTCTACAACAACATCCAGGTCATGGAAACCGCCCGACCCGTGGCCCGCGGCCGGCAGCGCGTTAAGCGCAAGGACGGTACCGAGAAGGTTGAGGACACCGTAGTCGCTTGGATGAATGAATATGGTCCCCAAAAGACCCGCGTCTTCAGCACCACCGTCGGCCATAATAACGCCACGGTGGAAGACTCCCGATACCTTGACCTGGTCACCCACGGAGTCCTCTGGGCGACCGGTCACCTCGAGGCGAACGGAACCCCCGCCGAAGGCTACGGCCCCGGCGGCAAGTAACCCGTCAAGCGCGTCAAGCCGCCGCCGGGATCGGTTTCCTCGGCTCTGACGGAGCCAGGGACCGTTGCCACGGACGGCAGCCCGTGGATGCTGGTCACGAAGTGGAATCCGCCGACGCGCCGACGGGGAATTGGCGATTGCTAAAATTGCGGTCTTCGTACCAGAATCATCGGTTTCTAACGGCCGACGGGAGGCCGGTTGAATTGTTTATCGATACATGGACTTCGCCGCCATCTCCACACCACACCGGCCAAAATTGGAGCGGCGCATCGACCTGTTGGACGTACCGGCCGATGCCGAGGTCGATGCCCTCGGACAGAAACTGGCGCGCTGGGTAAAGGTTGCCGGTCGGTGCGATCTGCGGCTGGCCTCCGCGGCGGTTTGAAATGTTCTTCAACTGGCCCATGTTCGCCCGGGCGTTGCGGCTCGCGCTCTTCGGACAGCCCTTGAGCGTGCGACGCTGGGCTTACGTGATTTTCTTCAGCGGGCTTTTCCTGCTCTTCCGGACGTTCGTGGTATTGGGACGGGCGCTGGATCACATGCTCTTCTCCGGATTCAGGCGCCAGCGTGTGACGGAACCGGTGTTCATCATTGCGCCCCCGCGCAGCGGCACGACGTTGGTGCAGAATCTCTTCAGCCTCGACGCCGATCGCTTCGTGCATCTCAAGATGTATCAAACCATCTTCCCGGCGGTTTGCTACCAGCGATGCTTCGATGGCCTCGGCGGGTTGGATAGAATCTTGGGTCGGCCCGTGGCGCGCCTGCTCGGTTGGTGCGAAAAGAAATGGTTCGGTGGCTGGGATGACATGCACAAGATGCGACTTAACCAGCCTGAAGAAGATGATGCGTTGTTCCTCTACGCCTTTGCGTCCGAGGCCATCTTTCTTCTGTTCCCGTACATCCGAGAGTTGTGGGAGGCAGGATTTCCGGATGCATTGCCGATCGAAAAACGCCATCGGCTCATGAGTTATTACCGCAGTTGCCTGCAACGCCACCTTTACGCGAATGGTCCGACGCGCACGCTGCTTTCCAAAGCGACGCAGTCTTCCGGGACGGTCGAATCCCTGATGGCGGAGTTCCCCGATGCGCGTTTCATCACGATCATCCGACATCCTTACAAATCGGTCGCATCGCACGTCAGTTTGTTCGTGCCGGTCTGGCAGGCGCACTCGCCGGACATTGCCAAGGACGGCCCGGTCTCCAAGGCCTATGCTCAATTGGCCGTGGAGTGGTACAAGCATCTCTTCCAGTTCCGGAAAAAGATCGATCCAGCGCGGTATCATTGCATTGATTACCGGGAACTTGTGCGCAATCCCGGAGCGGTCGTGGCCGAGGCCTATGCCCACTTCGGCTGGACGGTGAGCGCTGCGCTGCGCGCCCGGCTCGAGGATGCGACGCAACGTCAGGGCGAGTTCAAGAGCAAGCACGAGTACACCCTCGAGGAATTCGGTCTTTCCAAGGCATGGATTCAGACCGAACTCGGCGATGTGCTCGACCACTACAAATTGGAGCGGTAGGTGCTTGCGATCGCGTCGGACCCGCTTAGATTGCCAAATCGCCTGCGGCGGGAAGAGCGATTTCAATAGAGCCATCATGGACACGTTGCTTAAAACTGAAGCCAAGATCAAAACTAGGCCGGGACTAGACATTCGTGCTTTGATGAAGGAGAACGAGGGTCGCAACTACCTGTTGCACGCCGAGCACGTGAATCCCTCCAACGTGCGCACGCTCCGGACCATCGGGTTCGACCGCTGCTACGTGCGTGCTGAGGGGCCGTATCTCTGGGACGTGAAGGGTGTGAAGTATCTTGACCTCCTCGCGGGCTATGGCGTGTTCAATCTCGGGCGCAACCATCCGGAAATCCGGCGCGTGCTGCACGAGTTTCTCGATGCCGAATATCCCAGTCTCGTGAAAATGGAGGCACCGCTCCTGAGCGGATTGCTCGCGGCCGAGTTGAAGAAGCGCATGCCCAACCCGCTCGATACGGTTTTCTTCACCAACTCGGGTGCGGAGGGCGTCGAGACGGCGCTAAAATACGCGCGCTGCGCGACGGGCAAGCCGGGCATCATCCATTGCCTGAAATCGTTCCACGGTCTTAGCTATGGCGCTCTTTCGATCAATGGCGACGACAGCTTCCGCAGCGGCTTCGCCCCGTTCCTGCCAGAGTGCCGGGCGATTCCGTTCAATGACCTCGACGCGCTCGAAAAGGAGTTGCGCAAGGGGGACGTGGCGGCGTTCATCGTCGAGCCGGTCCAGGGCAAGGGCGTGAACCTCCCGTCGCCCGGCTACCTGCTCGCGGCCATCGAGCTGTGTCACAAGCATGGCGCAATCTTCATCGATGACGAAGTCCAGGCCGGCATGGGTCGCACCGGTCGTTTTCTCGCCATCGAACACGACGGGCCAGGTGTGGATCCAGACATCGTCGTGCTTTCAAAATCACTCTCGGGCGGGTTCGTGCCCGTGGGCGCGGTGTTGGCGAAGAAATGGATTCACGAAAAAGTTTTCTCCAGCATGCAGCGCTCGGTTGTGCATTCCTCCACGTTCAGTCAGGGCAGTTTCGCGATGGCGGCGGGCCTGGCGGCGCTGGATGTGATCGAGCGCGAAGGTTTGGTCAAGCGCGCGGAGGTTTGCGGCAACAAGATCGGTGAAGGCTTGACGGCCATGATCCCGAAATTTGAGTTCCTGAAATCCGTCCGCTGGCGCGGCTTGATGGTCGGCATTGAGTTCGGCGAACCGCGTTCGCTCGTACTCAAGACGGCCTGGGCCATCATTCACAAGCTGGACAAGAGCCTGTTCCCGCAGGCCGCGATCATTCCGCTCCTCGACAAACACCACATCATTACGCAGGTGGCCGGGCATCACATTGACGTGGTCAAGCTGCTGCCGCCGCTCGTGATCAGCGACGAGGATGTGAAATGGTTTCTGACCGCCTTCGAGGATGTTCTGACGCAGATGCACAAGTTCCCGGGTCCGGCGTGGGATGTGATCGCAGACATCGGCAAGATGGCGTTGACCAACCGTGCGCGGTGATCCATCCCCTCACGGTTTCCGCGCCGGTGCCGACGGAGTGTCCGTCTCGGGCCAGCAGAAACGCCAGAGCGCCACATGCACGAGACCCAGCAGGATGAGCAAGAGCCCGTTGGCGACCACTGCGCCGACCACCGGAGTGCCCGGAAAACTGCCCACCGCCACCAGGATCGCTAGCGCGATGTTGCGATTGCTCGTCCCCAACGCCGTGACGCGGCGGATAGCAGGAGTCGGCCCACTGAGTGCGTAACCGAGTAGTAACGCGACTTCGCTCATCATCGCCATCGCCAGGAGTGGCTTCCAGCCGGTGTGCAAAATGGTTTGGAACTCCACCACCGTGACAAATGCGAGTGACACCGTTCCGGCAGCCTCCGATACCACTTCCACCGGGCGCAACACCCGGGCGGCCAAACCCTGCCAACGGTGCCGGATCAGGACCCCGAGCATGAGCGGCAGGGTGATGGTGGACACCAGCACTCCGAGGATCATCAGAAAACTGAAGCGCATCGACTCGGCACCCGGTACCGCCCTCAGACTCCATTCACAAATCAAAGGGGTAAGGGCTACCGACGCAAACGGAAACAACGCGGTCAATCCGGCGGCGAGTGCCAGGTCGGCCCGTGCCATGCGCACGAACACCGGTACCACCGGCGCAAACGGTGCCGCTCCCAACAGCACCATGGCGATCGCGATTTCGGTCGGCACGTGCAGACTGCGAATCGCCCCCAGCGTGAGCAGGGGAACGGCCACGAAGTTGAGCGGTAGCAGCCAGCCGAGATGACTGCGCCGGAGCGCGTCCCGAACCTGGGCTCCGGTCAGCCGCATGCCCACGCCAAGCAACAGCCCTCCCAGCGAGAGGGTAGTGAGAATTCGAATGACTTTATCGGTATCCAGCGACATGCGTTGAATCGTCTGGCTTGTGCTTCTGACCACTGGCCGTGCGCGAAAGTTTGGCCGGCTTTCGCAGCGCATGGAATGCGACAAAGATCGTTCCCACCGGCAAGGCAATCGGCGTAAGTAGCAGAGTCCAGAGCGCCAAGCCGATCCGTCTCATCCCGCCCACTTCAGAATCAACGTTGGCAAGTCGGGGTCGGGGAGCAAAAGGCGCGAACCAGAGTTTACAAAACAACTTCCAGGATTTGCCAAACCGCCTCGTGAACGATGTCTCCGTCGAAGTGGGCGCGGCAGCGGGCGGAGTGTCCGGCAGATACAGCAGCGTCTTGATTTGCCCGATGGCGTCGTACGTTTCCGTACCGTTGCGCAAATGAATATGCGCTGGAAATTCGACATCGTGCCGCGCCGCTTCGGTGAGCAAAAGGTATTGATCCGCGTTCACCGAATTCTTGAGCAGTCGGTGGACGATGATGACATCGACACCGGCCGGTTTCACGAAGTTCAAGATTTGATAGAAAATTGCTTCGCCGCTGTGGATGACAATTTTGAGCCGGAGTTTTTCAATGTGCGCGCAGGCGCTGCAATTACAGGTGGTGGAGCGGCTTAATTCGACAATCTTCCGACGGAACAGCTGAAGGATGGTCAGCATCTTGTCCCCGATGAGGCGTTTTCTATCCGACCACGGCGAGTGGTTCAGTTTTCGACAAACAATAAAAACCGCATCGCCTTCCAGTTCGGCGACTTCGAGGGGCAATTCGACTTGATGGAGGATGGTCTTGAAGAGTTCGGTGATGATCGTCTGGCTGTGCGCCAGCGTCTTGGCGTTGGCAGTCATGTAACGCGTGTACCCGCTGATGTCTGCGATGATGAGCAGTACGGGTTCGGCCGCATTGGCGGGGTCAGAATCTTTCAGTATTCGTCGCAATTCCATTTGATTCCTTACGTAATCCCTCTCCGCGCCTCCGCGGTCTTGGCGTGAGCTCGCACGCCAAATGAGGCTTGGCCCTGGCCGACGGACGAGTAGGCTCCCGGTCAACGACCCCGCCTTATCATAAAATGTGGATGAACTTTACCGCTGCCATGTACCAAAGTCCTAACAGAATCCCGACGACTGAATCGAAGAGTGCGCCCGCCCTGCCCGTCGCAGGTTGCCTGATGACGCAAGCGCGAATGATGGATCCGGCCACGAAGTCCGATGGAACCATTGCCGGGTCAAGGATTCCCGTTTTGGGCAAACCCGCCGGCCGGAGGTGCCTTTTGGGAATCGTGTTCGTTGCTCTGGCGAATCTGACCGCGATCACCCTGTGCGCGCACGACTGGCCCGAGTTTCGCGGGCCGACGGGGCAGGGGTATTCTCCTGCGAAGGACGTTCCAATTCGGTGGAGCGCGGCCGAAAACATCGCATGGAAGACACCGATTCCAGGTGCCGGATGGTCTTCGCCCGTGCTCGTGAACGACCGCCTGTACATTACGGCCGCGAAGTCCGCCGAGGGTGCGAAGAATCTCGTATTGAGTGCGATCTGCCTGGATGCCCGGGATGGGAAGGTGCTTTGGAGAACCGACGTTTTCAGCCCCGAAGACGGTGCCAGCCTTCATCGCAAGAACAGTTATGCGAGCCCCACGCCGCTGGTGCGCGATGGCCGGCTTTACGTCCACTTTGGACACTTGGGAACGGCTTGTCTGGATTTGGCTGGCCGCGTGCAGTGGCGGCAGACTTCGATCAAGTATCCGTCCCAGCATGGCAACGGCGGCTCGCCCGTCCTGGCCGACGGCCGTTTGATCTTCAGCTGCGATGGGGTGACCAACCCGGTGGTCGTTGCGCTGGAACGGCACACGGGCGAGGTGCTGTGGAAGACTCCGCGCCACAATGAGTCTGTACCGAGGAAATTTTCCTTCAGCACACCGCTGCTCATCACCCATGCCGGCCGTTCGGAACTGATCAGCCCGGGCGCCGGCGGCACTTGCGCCTACGACCCGGCTACGGGGCGCGAGTTGTGGCACGTGAGCACCGGTAACGGCTTCTCGGTCGTTCCGCGGCCGGTGTTTGCCCACGGCTTGCTATTTGTGAACACCGACTACGACTTTCCGAAGCTGTTTGCGATCCGGCCAGGCGGCGACGGGGACGTGACCGCCACGCACCTGGCTTGGCAGATCGGACGCGGTGCCCCCAGCACGCCCTCCGCCCTGGTCGCGGGCACTGAACTTTACTTCATATCGGACGCCGGTATCGCAACGTGCGCCGACGCGAAGACCGGTCAGGTGCATTGGAACGAACGGCTGGGGGGAGGCTTCTCGGCGTCCCCGGTATTCGCTGACGGCCGGATCTATTTCCAGAATGAGGAAGGCGTGGGCTACGTGCTCAAAGCGGGCAAGACGTTTGAGCTACTGGCCAAGAACGAACTGGGGGAACGCACGTTGGCGAGCTCCGCGGTGGACGACGGGGCGATCTTCATCCGCGGTGCCGAGCACCTGTTCCGGATTGGGAAGCCGTGAATATTTAGTTCAGCCATATCCGATGGATAAATCTTTCCATCAATGACTTAAGAAGGATTATTTCTTGTTTTTCCCGAGTTGATTTGACTTTAGGGTAACAAAATGGAAACAGTCTTGCATGGTCGAGAAACAAGCCGGCAAGACCCGCGAAAAATTTCCCATCGTCATCACGGCGGGCGCCGCGTCCGTGAAAATCTACCGGGTCAAAACCGGCACCGGCGGGGCGTACCAATCTTTCGCCGTTGCCGACTACGGCTCAGGGAAGCGTCGACTGCGGAAGTTCTCCGACCTTAAGACCGCCAAGGCCGAGGCCCAGCGGATCGCAATTGCTCTCGGCAATCTGGACGGCAAGGTTGCCTCTCTGGACTACCGCGACGCCGCGAGTCTCGTTCGGCTCCAGGAGAAGATCCTGCCGCTTGGAATCTCGATCGAGTCTGCCGCCGACCTTGTTGCCGAGTCCGCAGGACTGGTAGGCGTCCATCGAATCGTTGAAGCCTGCCGCGAGTTCGCTGCCCGGCACCCGGCCGCTCGGGAGAAAATTTCACTGGCCAAAGCCGCCGATGATTATTACGCCGCAAGGGCCAACCAAAGGAGGTCGCCTCGGCATCTCGAAGACATCGCATCCCGGCTTGGCCGGTTTGTCCACGAGCACCCGGGCAGGAACCTCAGAGACCTCACAAGCCCGACGATTCAATCATGGCTCGACGGACTGCGCGGAACGACCGGCGCCAGCCTGTCCCCCATGTCTCGGAAAAACTTCGCGAAGATCCTATATGGCTTTTTCGAGCACCGGCGGCAGCGCGGAGAGATTTACGAAAATCCCGTTCGCGACGTGGAACGGGAGCTGATTAAAAGCAAGGGTGACGTTGTGTTCTACACACCCGAGGAGGTCGTCAAAATCCTGGCTGCCGCACCGGTCGAGTTGGCGCCCGCTCTCGCAATCGCATTCTTTGCCGGATTGCGGACTGCGGAACTCTGCCGCCTGACCTGGGGTGACGTAAGTTTCGAGCAGGCCCACATTTCGATTGGAAGGGACAAAAGCAAGACCGCGAGCCGCCGGCTCGTCCCGATCTTGCCTAACCTCCGGGAGTGGCTTTTGCCTCACCGAGGCGACGCCACGACACCCGTCTGGCCACAACCGTCGTGGGACTTTCATCGGACCGTGACCGAGACCTGCACCGCCGCTGGCGTGCGTAGGATCAATAACGGCACTCGACACAGTTTCGTCACCTATCGGGTTGCCGAGACGGGCGACGTGGCGCGCGCCGCCTTGGAAGCCGGAAACTCCCCCCAGATGATTTTCAAGCACTACCGCGGACTCGCGACCCAAGAGACCGCAGAGAAGTTCTTCAACGTCCGCCCGCACGCCGCGGGACAAGCAGTGATCCCCTTCAAAGCCCGACCCTGAAAGCGCCCTATGTAACGGCGAGCCGGGCGGAGCTCTGTCCTTTTCTGGGGGTGTTCTGAAAATAAAGCGAAGATTCCTCATTGTGCCACAACGTGTTGATCCTTGGTAGGTTGTGATGCGGTAAGGGGTGTTTCGTGCCTCAGTGAGCGCGAATAAACGGCTCCCGAGGGTACCCACCGACCCCTCATAGAATGAAAGAAATCGCTGTTTCTCCCGCCGCCACCGCCGCCTCCGCAACTTTCCTGACGAAGAAACAAGCTGGCAAGATTATCGCCAGCTTGAAGGCCGAGCCGGACTTCGCCACGCTCGCCTCCGCAACTTTCCTGCCGAAGAAACAATTCGCCGCGCTGGTCCAGATGTCGCCCAGGACGGTTCAGAACTGGTGCGGCACCGGGATGCCGCACCTAATACCCGGCCCCCGAAAAATTCTGATCGAAGTCGCGCCGGCCCTGGACTGGCTTCGCGAGACATTCGGGGCCAAGGGCCGGGTAACGTCCTATCGCCCGCGGGTTCGCAAGTCTGTGGGGTTAGCCCTCGCCGCCGAGCAGTCCGAATCGGCCGTTGTCTCCCCAGTTGACGGCGGGAAGGGGGTGATCCTTTGAACGTCGTCCCTCACGCTGCGCGATGTCCGGAGGTCGGAGCGCCCCTTCCGACGAAAAAGGCACGACCTGTTTACACCCCAACGCCCAGGCCACCGCTTGAGCGGGCGCGCCGATATGCCAATGGCACACCGGGCGCGGTTTCGGGACAGGGCGGACACAATGCCACCATATCGCTCGCCGGTAAGCTGACCTGGGGACTTTGTTTGCAAGAAGCGGAAGCTCTTACCGTGTTGATTGAGTGGAATCCGAAATGCCTGCCACCGTGGTCTGAATCTGAACTGGTTCACAAAGTTCGTGAATCCATCGCCCACCCACCAGCAAAACCGCGGGGCTGGCTCCTTGGCGGGACTATCGAAGCCCGGCTGCCGCCCCCGGCGCCGCCACCGCCGCCGCCGCCCCCGAAACCGAAGCCGATGTTCCCGGCGCTACGCCGCGGAACCGAGCATGACTTCCGCCAACTGGCCGACCTTCGGGGCATTCAATTCGCTGCGCTCGCTGCCGCCGACGAAC
>CAMAUY010000133.1 GCA_945861565.1 Akkermansia muciniphila | reverse complement strand
CGTAACGACGCCCCTAAGTTTACCTAGCGGGTTCCGCCGGTGGTTAGGTAGGTTGCCTTGGACATCAACCAGTCAATGTCCAAGTTGCCGGGCGAAAGAGTGGTTAGCGGCACCGGAATCTTCTTACTGGCAGCGGCGGTGCGGCCGTCGAGCCACTTGTGAATCTCGGAATGCCCGTCAGCAAACGAGTAACTTCCGGCCATGTTATGGTAAGTGGCCGGGACATCGCCAAAATTGAACTGAGTGGGGACTCGAGGGTCATAGCCCGCCATATGCGTGGCAAAAAAACCGTCATTGAGGCCGGCACATTCATCGAGAATGACGAAGACATTTCCCGATCCCGGACGGGAGAGCTGGGACTCTTTCCGGAACGCACTGTAGCTGAGCTCCCAAAAATTAAATCCGATAAAACCGTTCATGGAGACGCTGCGAATGACCGGCTGGCCGAACGCCTTCCGCGTATCCCCGGGACACTTGTATACCTTGTAATTGGCACCCAGGTAGGAATTCAAGGGGCTCGAGCGTAGGAGATTAAAATTGGTTTGATCGTTACCGGCTGACATGTCGCCTTTCACCCAGTCACTCGAGTTGAGCAGGTTACCGTTGTTGTCATGTGCATACATGATCCAAGCCAGGCTGATCTGCTTGGTATTGTTCATGCAACCGATCGCCTGAGCCTTGACCTTGGCCTTGCTCAGCGCGGGCAACAGCATTCCGGCGAGAATCGCAATGATCGCAATGACTACAAGCAACTCGATCAGAGTGAACGCCGCCTGAAACTGCCTGCTCTCTCGGTCTTTCATAAGACGACTGAGCAGTGATTCGTTAACAATAAACAAGGGAAATCGCCGCCCGGTGCCGTAATCGGTTCCGTTCGCCCGAGCCTCCTCATTCTAGCTCATGCACGTCGCTCATCACACCGCGCGGAACGCAAACAATCAAGGCGGTCAGATCTCCGAACGCCTTGTGCTTCATACCACGGGGCACGTAGACCACCACCCCCTTGTGCAGCTCGATTGTTTCGTCATCCAGGATCATGGTTCCGTGGCCATCAATCACGTAGTAAAACTCGTCGGTCCGTTCGTGGTAGTGGAGTTTGGCGTTCTGGATCTGGACCTGATGGACCTCACCGGCCGCTCCATCCTTCTCTTCGATGAGGCAGCGGATCTGGCCGCAGGTTTCGACCCAAGGCTCAACTTGAGCCGGGTCCCGGCGAAGGAAAGGAGACGCTGTGATCATACCCAACTGAGAAAGTCGCCATCGCCCTCCCTTGTCAAGTCGCGGCGTTGATGAATGTTGGAAATCCCGCGGGCAAGATCTGGGAAAGGTTCCCTTGTCCGAGGCCAACGAGACCGCCGGCGGGTCCAACCCCCGGGAACAACCACGGAATTATCATGCGGAATTGATACTGGTTTTTCGGCCGATGGATAAGACTGAATCCGCGTCACATAATGAAACGTTCCCGCATTCACCCCACGATCGCATGGGTCACGGCGCCCGATCTCCGAACGGCCCGCCGTCTCGCCCGTCTGGCTCTTGAACAGCGGTTGGTCGCGTGCGCTCAACTTCGAACCGGGGTGGAGTCGCACTACTGGTGGCAGGGGCGGATTGAGAAGTGCCGCGAGGTACTGCTGACCTTTAAAACCACTCGACATAAATTGGGCGCGCTGGAGAAGCTCGTGCTCGAGGAACATCCCTACGACACCCCCCAGTTTGTGACCGTTCAGCTTACCAGCGGCAGTGCCCGTTACCTGGACTGGATTGCTGCGGAGACAGCCGGACCGGCACCCCGCCCCCTCCCACCGCTCGACTGACGGCGTCCGATCCGGTGCAGGCCTTCAGGATGTGGTGGCTTCGTCGACCCCGGAACCCAGCCGGGTTTCAAACCAGGCTAGCATCTCGCGCCACATCTCCGGCGTATAAGTGTGGGCTATTTTAGGATAAAGGACGCTGCGAAAATCTTCGCCGCGATCGAAGAGTTGCCAGGCGGGCAGTACGGCGCTTTCGATCTTTTGAATCCCGGGCGCGGGCGAACCGCTGTCGTCGGCACCGGCCAACGATAGAAACGGGCGCGGAGCGATGCAGGCGATTACGGCCTCGGTATCGAAGTGATGGAGCAAGTCGGGCACGAAATAATAGATGCCGTGCGCCGGCAACATCTGCGCCTCGAGGAGATCGCGGTAGCGTGTGAGACAGCAGACGGCAACGCCCGCCCTGGGTCGGTCATCCAGTGCCATGAGCCACCAGGTGCGCGTGGCACCCATGCTGATTCCGGAGGTGCCGATGCGTTGAGAGTCGACCTCGGGCCGTGAGCAGAGATAGTCCAAAGCCAGGAGGTCATCGCGCACGATCATGCCCCAGAGTGTCCGACCCGCCCAGAGGTTGAATTTCGCCGCCGTCAGCTCGCCGGATCCGTCCTTGTCGGAGCGACCGCCGGGCCCGCGGCCATTCCGTTCGCCGAAGCAATACGCATCGATGGCCATCACCACGTAGCCGCGTTCGATCAAAGTCGTCCCGGGGACCTCGGGTGTGTGCTCCGACTGGAAGAGTTCAATTTTTCCCCCATCGTATTGGCCGCCATGCCAGTGGTTCCAAAGGATCGCGGGTGCCTTTCGGGTGACATGCTTGGGGATTAACAGAACGCCTGGCACCGTAGCACCGGCACCGTTGTCGAACTCAAAGCATTCCTGCCAATGGGTACCCTGGTCTTCTCGAGTGAGCGTTCTCACCCTGGGAACCTTCGGGCGTGGCGGGAGTCGGCCGAGCAACCGCCAAAGGGTGGCACGTACTTCGGCGCGCTGCTCTGCAAATGCCGGCCGCGACCCAGCGACGCGGAAGTCCGGAGCGAGCTCAGCATGGTCGATCCAGTTTCTCGTATCATTGAGCATAGGGGCCATTTCAGTATTCCCGGGTATCCGGAGGTTCCGGGCAAGCGAAAGGAGGCCACGACGTGACATCGACGAAAAACGGCCTTGACTACCCACACCCGGCGTCAAAGGTGACAGCAACTCCCCATATGCCAACGAAAGAAAACCTAACATCAGGAAGTGCCTTCCCTGGGCCGTTCAAGCGCCGAAAGTTTCTGGGCATCGGACTAACGGGGCTGGCGGGGCTGGCCCCGTCGAAGATCAACCCTTTGCGCGCGCAGCCCGCCACCGATAAACCCAATCCCAAACCACTCGCCGCAGTCAACACGGCGGGCGAGACAGCCTATTGGGATCACACGGATCGGTTTGAAGAGAAGATGAAGTTGCTCGCAGCGGCCTGGCAACGGAAGGACTTCCGGTTGGCTCGTGCTCTGGCGCATTCGTTGCGGTCGACGGTGATTCAGACCCAAGCGGAAGAGGACAGTCCGGGAACCCCACTCGTGGAGGCGGCCGATTACGCGACGGTGGAGGGGCTTCCGCCTGCTTGGCGGAATTGGGCGCGAGGCTGGAAGTACTACAAGGCCTTGTCGCTCAATGACACGCTCAACCTCGAACGTTCAGAGGAACCGATCGAGATACTTTTGAGTTTCCTCACCGAGCAAGTGACTTCGCTCGGGCGCGAGGTGCGTGTGGCGCGGGTGAGTGACGGCGTCCTCACGGAGGTTCCGTGTCAGGTGTATCGCGAGATGCGGCGCGGTGGAATGCGATTTTGCACGTTGATGTTCATGGCGGGAAATCCGACCCGTCAACGGCAGACGTTCCTGGTGCTCTACGGAAATCCGGACGCGGAATTGCCCGGGTATCCGACGGATCTCGTGACAACCGGTGAAGGGTTCGGACTGGATATCGAGAATGCGTTTTTCAAAGCATCGCTCTCGCGGCAGATGGGGCAATTGGAACGATTGACGCTCAAACGGGAGCACGGGCTGGAACTGTTTTCCGGCGGCGAGGGACACGGCGAGCCGCCGGGCCTTGATTGGGCGCATGACTACGTGGACTCGGCCGGTTTCCAGAAATTGCGGGTCACGATGTGGGACACGTGTCCCGATTATGAAGTGGTCCGCGGGCCTTTGTGCACCATTGTCCGCCGATGGGGTTTTCCGCATTCAGCCGTCCATCCACTGTTTTCACCGAGTCGGCTCAATATCGACGTCGAGTACCGCTTCTATGCCGGACTCCCCTGGTTCCACAAATCGGCCCGCATGGAAGCGGTCAAGAGTTTCGAGGCGGCCGCATTGCGGGATGACGAGTGGGTGTTTTCCGGACATTCCTTTACGGACAGTGTATGGATGGGACGGGATGGGAAATTGCGCACGGGGCCGGTGGACGCGCAGCATAGTGAAGACCTTTGGGCCGTGGGCTTCTATAACAAGGATAGCAAGGACTCCTTCATCGCCTTTTTCCTGGAACATACGGCTAAGGGATTGCCGGAGCTCAGACATTCCGGTGCGCCGACGTTGTCCTATCGCTGGCACGGTCAACTGTGGAGCCGGTCTCCGTTGCCGGGCAAGCACGTGCCGGCTGGAGCCGTGTTGCATGAGAAAAATGCCTATGTCGCTCTGCCGTTTACGGTAGCGGAAGGGCCGCGCATGATTGAGGAACTGCGTCGCCGACTGGTGCACCCGCTCGTCGCCTCGGCAGCCGCCGTACCGAAGGATGGCATCGCGAAGGAGTCTGTCGGGCGATTGGCGCGACCGGGCGAGGCGGGCGACAGTCCGATCCCCAAGGAGGCGTTGTGGGACGCATTGCGGGACTGCAAGGACGCGCAACTTTACAAAGCGGACATTAATGTCGTAGATCTCGGGCTGGTCTATGATATTCGTGTCCGGGGCGATGTGGTGCACGTCGTGATGGCCATGCCGCATCGAGGCCGTCCCCGACTCGGCTACTTCACCAACGGCTCAATTTCGGTGCATCCGACGCCTTCGTTGCCGGTGCGGGAACGATTGATGAAAGTACCCGGCGTGCGAATGGTCGTGGTCGAGCAAACGTGGGAGCCCGGTTGGAGTTCCAACCGACTCACCAACGTCGGGCGGGGGAAACTCGGCCTGTGACGGCGGAAGATTCAGTCCCTCAATCCTCCATATACCAGTAGGAGTGGGTGGCTTTGTTGCTGCGCCATTCCCAAAGCTTCTTGAACGGCACGCGTTCCACATGCCCATCCAACAAGGTGACGTTGGCACCGTTGTTGTGCACGGTCGGACGGCCATTATTATAGGCATATTCGGTCGTGAAAACACCATTCATGCTATCCATCATCCCGTCGCGGTTGGCATCTTTGTCGAAGGGCCAAACGATCGGCGAGTAAATGTAATGCGTCACGGTGTCCATGTACATCATGGCGTCGGAAGGATTCTTGATGCGCGTGGCTTTCAAGGGCGTGACCTGGCCGCCGTAGTAAAACGGGCCGCTGAGAGGTGTTCCAAAAGCTCCATAATTGACGCCGATCCAGCAATTCCAGCCAGTAAATTGGGCGGGAGTAAAACGCGAGAGAGGCGGCGGCCCGAAATTGCCACCCGGACATTTTCGAAATTCCGCGGAATAGGCCTCCGAGTTTGTGGCGGATCCCAGTTTCCCAACATAGGGCGCAAGCTTCTGATACCAATAGGTCATGGTTGGAACGGGGGGAAATACGTCGCCGAAAAGCGGAAGTTTCTCATCGCTATCGCCGATATACATGACCGTGGCAAGCCCCCACTGTCGCATGTTCGACACGCATTTGATCGCCTGGGCCTTGGCTTTGGCGTTGCCCAAGGCGGGCAATAGCATCCCCGCCAGGATCGCGATAATCGCAATCACCACCAGCAATTCAATCAGTGTGAAACCGTCGCGGGTGGTTCCTGATATTCGTCGGCATTTGGAGTGTCTCATCAACTCAGTTCCTCGCTTTTGCAGCTAATCGAAAGCTTTGTTTGAACTATGGAATGATCAGCGTCACCCTAAGCATCATCACCGTCGGCGTGTCCTACTACAAGGACTTTGTTCATCCGACAGATGACTGGCGGGAGGGTAGTGCGGACTGCCGGGCAACGCAAGCTTGCCCCAAGCGGTCGCCGGCAACCAGTTGTCTACTCAATCCCGTCCGTCGCCACGCGCAACGCGACGCCTTTCCGGGTTTTTAGCGCGAAGTTCATGCCGAGCGAGGTCGGACTATAGCTGACCCGGAAATAGTCCGACCCGGATGATCGTCAATTGTTTCACCGCCGCGGCGTGGCCATCGACATAGTTGATGTTCAACGCTTGGTTGTGCGGGCTCTGGAGTGGTGGCTTGGTGTTCGTAATGTAGCGCCAACCAAAAAAATCATCGGCCCAGTCGTACATGCCATCCTTCTCCACTTTGCCGTCCGGGCCCAGGTGGAAATTGGCGGTGTTGGTGTTGACGGGTCCATCACCGACCATCACGGTGCTGGAAGTATCCTGTACCTCGCTGAGGGACACCGTTCGAGCCCAACCCAGGTAACCGCTCATCATGTAGCCTTGGAAACCCAAATCAATGCCGAGCCAGCCGTTCGCTCCTTTGGAACGTCCAATACGCTCCGTCGTCGGACAAATAAAGGCCTTCGCGTTTGTGGCTGATGCGGCACCGAGGTACGGGGAAATCGTCTGCGCCCAGTTCGTTTTAATGCCGGGAGCCTGGAACGGATCGCTCAGCTGGGACGGCCAGTCCCAGGTATGCGTGCGGGGCAACTTGTCATTGTTATCGCCCGTGTAAAGCACAAGCCCCAAACCGATCTGCCGGACGTTGCTTAGGCATTTCGTCGCCTGGGCTCTCGCTTTGGCCTTGGATAAGGCAGGCAGTAACATCGATGCCAAAATGGCGATAATTGCAATCACGACTAAAAGCTCGATCAATGTGAAGCCTCGAGAGCAGCAGTGCCGGGTCTGGAAAGGCATTTGATTTGTCTGTTTTAGCGGTTACGGGGAGTGGGTTTTGAAGCCGATGACCCAGTGACTAGCATCAGACTGCGCGTTGCCGTCGGACTGTCAAGGCCGTTCTTAAATGGCTTTGTAAGAGTTCCTTCGTGATACAGTGGAAATTAAAGATCCCGCGCCATGGGATCACTCTTCACGCAACCGATAAAACCGGAAGGGTGCCGCCCCGATCGTGGTATCAAGATAACTCGATCCTGACAAATTCGTCGCAAGGATGTGAACGGTTCCGGCGAGCGAGGAAAAATATTGGAGCTGGTACTTGCGGCTGGTATCCGGCACCCAGGAGACTCGTGCGCCGGAAGGCTCCCGCTGGATGCCGGTGAACATGGGAGCGGGACGAAACACGCCGAACTGGAAGTCGTGGGGAGAAAACTTGTGCGCAGTCGACACGATATGCACGAAAGTCTCGCCCGGGCGGCCCATATCCAGGGCGTTCGACGGCTTGGCGGGAAGACTGGCGCTGAATCCTGGGGCCGAGGGCTGCCCGTCCAAGTAGCCTCGAAAATCGTTGAGATTCAGATTCCATCGGTCCGCATAGGTGCTGCCAAAAATGTAATCCAATCGCACCGGCTCATTATCGATGCCGTCAATGCGAACGGCCCTGCCCCACAGTAGACTTGAGGAAGGATGCTGCGGCATTTGCAGATCATCGAGGAACACTGTGCCGAGCGCAACGGGCGGGCTATAGGTGATGGGAGCCGAAGCCATGCCACTGTAATAAAAAATGATTCCCAATGCGGCCGTATGACTCATCGGGTGGCCCGTGGTGCGCGCCGGAGCGATCGGACGGATTTTCATGTCGATCGTGTCGGTGACATCGCTATAGGTAAAGCCCCGTAGATCGGCGCCCTGGATGTAGATCCAGCGGACACCCTGCGGATCCCCGTTGGGGTATTTCTGGAATTGAAGTTCGATGTCGGTGCCAAGCGTCACGTCCAAGCCGCTGGAAAGGTCCAGAGAGTTCGCTTGGAGATTCCACACCCGGAATTCCCAGCATTTTTTGGAGGGATTATCTCGGAGGGTGAATCGTGCCGTGGTGGCGTCCGGATTTTTGTCCGATTGCGCGTCGTTAAATCCGGTGACATAGGCACTGATGCCATTGATGCTAATCTTGTTTTCGATCATGGCATTGAGTGGCAAGGCAACCATCAATAGCCCAAGAACCGGGAGGAGATTTATTTTCATAGAATTGGGATCGTCGGAAGGTTGCGGCAGATGTTTGAAAAGGGCAAGCCCTGAGCGGGGGTGGCGGACGGTCATAGACCCAACTTGGCAGTGGACACACGTCGCACCCGAACTGTGTTCCTTTATCCCAAGGGAGCCATGATTCGCTCGGTCGATTTTTTCCTCCAACGGGAGAGTGACAAATCGCGGAGGCTTTGGCACAACCTGCGCATGAAAAGCACCAGCGGATCCTTCGGACGACGGAAGTTCATCGGTTCTGTCACGGCCGTAGCGGGACTCGGGATGACTCCCTCGTTGTCTTTGCTCGGAGAGCCGGCACAGCCCGGTAGCGCGAGGATGGCCCCCGGTAACAATCACAAGGGGGCTTGCTGCATCGCGTCGGCAAATGGTCTGCGAGCGACCTCCCGAGCGATGGAATTGCTGAGCCAGGGCTACGACACAGCCGACTGCGTCGTCCAAGGCGTGCGTATCATGGAGGATGATCCCGATGACAACACGGTTGGTTATGGAGGGTTGCCCAATGAGGACGGGATCGTCGAACTGGATGCCTCGGTGATGCACGGTCCGACCCACAAGAGTGGTGCGGTTGCAAGCATGCGAAATATTAAAAACCCGGCGATGGTCGCCTTGGAGGTTTTGCGGCGAACGAATCACTGTCTGCTCGTGGGGGAGGGCGCGCTGAAGTTTGCGGTGCGGATGGGATTCAAGGAGGAGAACCTATTGACGGAGGCATCCCGTCGCGACTGGCTTGCGTGGCGTGCCTCGATGAGCGGAATTGATGACTGGCTCAATGACGAACAGCGCGATGCGCCGTCGGGTAAAGTCTGGCGGGAGCCCGGTTTGGAGCCCCGCAGGGGGGCGTCCTTGAACCCAAGGCCCGTGCCGTATCATACCGGGACGGTCCACTGTTCGATCGTGACCGGCAAAGGCGACATCTCCTCGTGCACGAGCACCTCCGGCCTATCCTGGAAGATCCCGGGGAGGGTGGGAGATTCCCCGATTATTGGTGCGGGCAATTATTGCGATAACGACATTGGCGCGGCGGGTGCCACCGGGCGCGGCGAGGCGGCGATTGTCACGTGCGGCGCCTTTGACATTGTACAACGCATGGCGAAGGGACTTTCACCCACGGAAGCCTGCCTTGAGGTCATCGATAGCGTCGTCAAACACTGCCTCAAAGAGAAGCGACATCGTGATTCAAAAGATCCGTCACGCCCCGACTTTGACCTTAAATTCTATGCTCTGCGTAAAGACGGAGCGTTCGGAGGGGCGACACTTTTCAGCGGAGATGCCTTCGCGGTGCACGACGGTCAAACGGCGCGAATTATTCCGGCAGCCTATCGCTTCGAAAAGAAGTAGCGCCTGAGGCGACCTACAGCGAACGGACTGCCTGTTCCCGATACAGATCTTCACGCGTTAGGGGTAGTCCAGACCCACCTTTCGCTTTGGCGCGTTTGCTGCCGAGCGATTGGAAGATGAGGATGGAGCCGCCGGTGAAGCCGAAGGATACTCCGGCGAGATAGGCCACCCATAAATTATACCGCTCCACGCCGATAAGCTGAACAGCCCGTTCCTTGTTGGTGGCGAGGCGTCGGCACCAATGCCGGGCGGTGAGAGCGTAATGCTCGCGCCATGCTTCCACGTCATGCAGTTCGAATCCGTACGCCTCCATACTGTTGACGCTATGGCTGATGGGCGCCAACTCGGATCCCGGAAAGATATATTTCAGAATCATCCTCTTTTCCGGCGTCAGATGGCGCAATGCGCGCTTGCTGTCCGCCTTGCCGCGCCGGGCGATGGCGTGGTTGAGCAGCAGGCCGCGCTCGCGCAGCAGCGAATGGATCTTGCGGAAATAGGCCGGGAAATTGGCGATGCCGACATGTTCAAACATGCCAATGCTGGAAATCTTGTCGTAAGAACCCTCCAGTTTCAGGTAGTCACGAATCTCCACCGTCACCCTCCCCTCTAGTCCCAATCGCTCGATCTTGGCTTTGGCAAAAGCATACTGCTCTTCGGACAGCGTAATGCCGTGCGCTGTCACGCCGTAATGGAGCGCGGCGTAGCAGATCAGTCCGCCCCAGCCGCAACCAATATCCAGCATCCGTTCGCCCTCCTTCAGTCGCAGCTTGCGGCAGATCATCTCCAATTTATCCAATTGTGCCTGTTCGAGCGTCGTCTCCTCGCTTCGGAAGTAGGCGCAGGAATACTGCATCTCGGGGTCGAGGAAGAGTTGGTAGAACTCATTGCTCACATCGTAGTGAAATTGGATGTAGCTTTTATTGTGCTGGTTGCTGTGTTCGCTGCCCGCCTGATCTTTGTTGAACCCATGCTGGAGGGACGCCCGCTGGCTTTTCACCATCAGGAACGGCCAAAGCAAGCCAAGCAGCGTCCGCTTGCCCAGCCGCCGGAGATCCGCCTTTTTGACGCGGCTGCGAATGGCGTCGCCCAGCGTCATCAAATCGCCGCCGGCAATAGCGATATGTCCCAATGCATAGTGGGCAACGATATTTTCCAGGCTCGGTTTCTTGAGCAGCGAGGCTACGACACCGGCACTCGCTATCGTGACGGTGCCGATCGGCTCGGGTCCGAGGGGCACCGTCCGCCCATCCCATAGCCGGACGGTGAGCGGCAGTTCGATGACGCTGGCGATATGCAAGAGTGCCTGCTGCACGGCCGCGAGCAGTTTATTCTCGTTCATGGGCTAACGCCTTGTAAGGATGTGGCAGGCCATCATGGTCTGGACCATGGGTCTTCCGATTTCACCCCGCACGCGGAGGAATGAGCACCACTTCATCATCATACATGAAGGTGAACCCGCCGGTGGCAAAATTCGTCACATCGGCGATCGTGGCCTTCCCCTCGGGTGAAGCGAGAATGGCTTCCAGATCCGCGTGTGTATCGGCGTAGAGACTGACGATCATGTAATAGGGCGGCGACTGGCCCGCAACAGCGGTTTGGCATTTGCCGAGCGTCCAGCCCTTGAGCCCTTTCATCTTTTTCGCGATGGGAATGTGGACGGCATGGTAGTAGCGGTCGAATTCTGCCGGATCATCCGGGTGGCCATAAAGAACAGTGAGTCGGCACATGGTTTTCCTTTGTTATCTACTTGGGTCGCTGAAATTGTTCGAGGAGGCTGCAGCCTGCGGAGATTGAATCCGCGCGACCGATATCATACTACCCGGCTCTCGACCCTTCACCTCATCCTCTCATTTTTTGAATTTCGAGGACTTCCGGAAATAGGCGATGGTCGACTTTAATCCTTCCGTGAGGGTCACTCGCGGTTCCCACTTGAGTAGAGCGCGTGCGCGGGCAATGTCCGGGCGGCGCTGTTTCGGGTCATCCTCCGGGAGGGGGCGAAACACCGGCTTGGAGCGCGACCTCGTGGCGGTCCGGATGGCCTCGGCGAACTGCGTCATGGTGAGCTCCTGCGGATTGCCCAGGTTTACGGGCAGATGGGCATCGGTTCCGTCGAGAATCATCAAGCGAAAGATTCCCTCAATCAGATCGCTGACGTAACAAAAACTGCGGGTCTGAGAGCCGTCTCCAAAGAGGGTCATCGGCGCACCCCGGAGCGCCTGGCTGATGAACGCCGGGACCACGCGCCCGTCCTGGATCCGCATCCGCGGCCCGTAGGTATTAAAGATGCGAACGATACGGGTGGGGATTTGATGCTGCCGTTGGTAGGCCATCGTCAGGGACTCGGCGAAGCGTTTGGACTCATCGTAGCAGCCGCGCGGACCGATGGTGTTGACGTTGCCCCAATACGATTCCGACTGGGGATGCACGAGGGGATCTCCATAGATCTCCGAGGTGGAGGCTAAGAGGAACCGGGCACCCTTTTCCATGGCCAAGCCAAGGGCCTTATGGGTGCCGAGCGAGCCGACCTTAAGGGTTTGAATGGGAAGCTCCAGGTAGTCGATCGGGCTCGCCGGCGAGGCAAAGTGCCAGACGTAGTCCACGGCCCCACTCAGATAGAGGTACTCGGTGACATCCTGCTTGATGAATCGGAAGTCGGCACGGCCGGCGAGGTGGGCGATGTTGTCGGTGGAACCGGTGATGAGATTATCGATCACGGTCACTTGATGTCCGCGGGACAACAAGAGGTCGACCAAATGCGATCCCAGAAAACCGGCGCCGCCTGTGACGACAGAGTGGGGGTTGGATCTGGCAGCGCGAGGGCGACGGCGAGTGCGGGAGGGAGCGAGGGAGCGAGGGGTCATGGAATCATCGGGCTCCTGCGGCCGTGAAGACCGCAGGAATGGTCCGCCACAGGATTTTCAAGTCGAGCCAGATGGACCAATTATCGATATATTCCAGATCCAATCGAACCCATTCACGGAAATCATTCACATTGTTTCTGCCGCTGACCTGCCACAGACAGGTCAGGCCGGGTTTTACGCTGAGGCGACGGCGGTGCGCAAGGTCGTCGAAGCGTTTGACCTCGTCCACCGGCAACGGGCGCGGTCCAACGAGGCTCATTTCTCCCCGCAGGACGTTGATCAACTGCGGGAGTTCGTCGAGGCTCCATTTGCGGAGCGTGCGGCCGAGGGGGCTGACGCGGGGGTCATTGGTGATTTTGAAGACGGGGCCGGACATTTCATTGAGGGCCGCCAGTTCCTGCTTCAATTGTTCGGCATTGGTGACCATCGAGCGAAACTTCAGCATGGTGAAGGGTGCGCCATTGAGGCCGGCCCGCTGTTGCTTAAAAAAGACCGACCCCTTGGAGGTGAGCTTGATCAGAATGGGGATCACCAGCATCAACGGGGAGAGGAAAACCAACAGCAGCAAGGCGCCGAAAAAATCGAGGATCGGTTTCGCAATGGCCTGCCAGGAAGCGTCCGGCCCGGTCCGAAAAACAAGCATCGGATGCCCGTAAAGCTCGTCCACCTGCGTTTGCGAAATCTGCGTCTGGAAAAAATCGGCCCGCAACCAAACCTCGACACCCTCCACCTCACACGTACGAATCGCCTTTTCGATTTCACCGAACAACGTCTCGCGGGGACTGATGATGACCGCATTTGCGGAATGGGTATGCAATTGTTCCGCCAGTTCGCCGACGGATGTCTTGCTCAGATCCAGATGGGAGGCGACTTCCACCTGGCCGATCGCGACGGTCTTTAATTCCGCGGCCAGCCGGAGGGTCTCAGCACGGGACCCCACCAGTATTACGCGGCGGAGTTGGGATCCACCCAGTTGCGACCAACTCCAATTTCGCAACAACTCTTCCTTGATGAAGACCAGGAGAATGGCGACTGCGGCGAACGGGAACACGACGCCGCGAGCGCCTTCCTGCTTCACGAGCGTCAGGAGCGTGACAACGATCAGCGTCAGCCAGGTAGCGGCTTTGAACAGAGCCCAGACAAGCTGACTGCGGGAACCGAGCACGGGCCGTTGATAGAATCCATGCGCCTCCAGGAGGGGGGGGGTGAGGATAAAAATCACCGGCAGGAGCCATGCGTAGTAACTGAACTCCTGAATCTGGTTGGTGGGATCAAAGGTTGCAACGCTGCGGACCTTGTGGGTCAGCCAGAAGGCGAGCCCAAAAAGGAGGGCGTCGGCCAATTTACTGATCTTGGCCTGCAATTGACGCTCGCGTTGTAACATGCTCTGCCTGTTTGTGACATCCCCCCGCCGCAATGTCAAAACGCCAAAGGAAAGTCTATTTCCCCCCTGGGCGGACTCGAATCGACAAAGTTCGCGAAAAAGGAAAACCCAAGCGCACACAGAAATGGCCAGTCTCCCAAGCCGGCAAGATGCCCAATGCCACTCAGATTTGGGCTTAGGTTAGCGAGGTAATCAGAGGTCGGTGGAGCGATTTTGCGGGACTTACATCGGATTTTCCGAAAGGATGCTCCGGTGATCAAAACTGAACTTATCCGTGCGCAAGGTCGCA
>CAMAUY010000132.1 GCA_945861565.1 Akkermansia muciniphila | reverse complement strand
GGCTTCAAGAAGCCATGCGCTTACTTTCAAGCGTGGCCATTGTGAAAAATCAGCCGAGTTCTCAATATCCCGCCTGCCTATTGTTCTTCCGCGGGTCCATCCTTCAACCAATCCGGCCAATCCACTTTTCTTGAAACTGCCCTGCTTTCGGCCACTCTTCATGAATTCTTTGTCGACGGTGGGCCGGAAACTGGTAGTACTCAGTCATCCACACGGCTGCAGCGGGTAAACCGCTGGCCCTACCCGCCGGGAGGAAAGATCTGCCATGAAAAATCGAAAAGTTTCAGCCCCTTCGGGAGGGTTCACTTTGATCGAGCTGCTAGTGGTAATTGCCATCATCGCCATTCTGGCCGGGATGTTGTTGCCGGCGTTGGCCAAGGCGAAGTCAAAGGCCATTCAGGTCAAATGCAGCAGCAATCTCAAGAATGCAGCGATTGCGTTGCGCATTTACGGGGACGACAATCGGGATAAATTTCCGGACTGCTCCGGCGGTGGCTGGCCGTGGGATCTGCCCGCCAGGGCTGCCAATGCGCTGGTGAAGAATGGCGGCCAGCGGCACATCCTTTACTGCCCCGCGTTCGCGAAGCAGGACAATGATACGCTCTGGAGCTTCACCACAGGGGTAACCAATGACGTGGCCGCCGACAGCAACACCGGATACCGAGTCATTGGCTATGCCGTCGCTTTCCTCAATTCGGGGCGGGTCGTGAGGACTAACATCACCGAGGGATTCAGCCCGGCGCCCTGGACGCTTGGGGGCCAACTCTATGAACCCGGCCCAAGTGCCCGTGTCACGATGGCGGACGGGACGCTCTCGGATGGGGAAAACCAAATTGATCGAACCAAGAACCGGTATGTTGGAGTTGACGGAGGTTGGAGGGGGCATCAGGCGCCACATCTGAACGGCAAGATTCCCGCCGGAGGCAATCTTCAGTATCTGGATGGCCATGTGCAGTGGACCAAATTCGCAACAATGAGGGTTCGCACGACGGGCGCACCGAGTTTTTGGTGGTGATGTTTCCCGCTGGCTGGAGGCAGAGTCGCTGAATGATTCGTAAGACAAAGATCATCGCGACACTCGGTCCCGTTACGGATAGCCCTACGATTCTCGGCCGGCTGCTCGAAGCCGGGGTGAATGTGTTCCGACTGAACATGAGTCACGCGAAACACGACTGGGTACGTCGGGTCGTTCGCGATATTCGGACCGAGGCCGGGGCCCGACGTCTCACGGTGGGGCTGCTGCTGGATACGCAAGGTCCGGCGATTCGCACCGGAGATGTCGTCGCCCCCATTCCATTAAAGGCAGGTGATCGTTTCGTGTTCACCGTTCGCGGTGACGCGGTGGAAGATGTGCCGTCCACTCGCGTCAACTACGATGGGTTTGCACACGACGTGAACACCGGTGACACGCTGGTCATTGACAACGGGGCAATGAAAATGCGAATCCATTCGAAGACCGAGTCTCGTGTGGAGTGCGAAGTCCTCACCGATGGCCAGTTGGGAAGCCGACGCCATATCAATCTTCCAGGAGTGCGGGTTAGTCTGCCCGCGTTGACCGAGAAGGACCATGAGGATTTGACTCTGGGTCTGGAACTGGCGGTTGACTATATCGCGATGAGCTTCGTGCGGGAGCCCGAGGATATTCGCCAATTGCGAGCGCGCATTGCCGGGTCAGCCCACCCCCCTCAAATCGTGGCGAAGATCGAGCATCAATTCGCGGTGAACAATTTTGACGCCATCGCCCGCGAATCGGATGCCGTCATGATCGCCCGCGGCGATCTAGGTATCGAGTGCCCGTACGCGGAGTTGCCGATTATTCAGCGGCGGCTGGTCAAAAAGTGCCAGGAAATGGGCCGGCCGGTTATCGTGGCGACCCAGATGCTGGAAAGCATGATCGACAATCCGCTCCCCACCCGGGCAGAGATCACCGATGTCGCCAACGCTGTCTATGAACAAGCGGATGCCATCATGTTAAGCGCTGAAACCACGGTGGGCCGGCATCCGCTGGCCTGCATCGAGGTGATGGACACCATAGCTCGTCGGATTGAACGGAGTGGCGGTGCGGGCTATCAGACCGGCGCCAGCTTTTTGCTGCCACGGGAGAAACTCGTCAAGAGTGCGGTTCAACTTGCGGATGACCTACGCGCCGCCGCGTTGCTGGTTCTGACTCGCCGGGGACATCTCGCCCGCTATGCGGCGCGGATGCGACCCCGCTGGACGCCCATCCATGTTTTCTCTGCCGACCCACGCGTGCTTACGGGGCTGACACTTTGCCGCGACCTTATCCTTCACCGGGCGGAAGCGGATCTTGCGAATGCGGTGGTGGCGACCGACGCAGCGCTGGCCGAGCTAAAGCGGGCGAAGATCGTCCAGTCGGGTGGTACCGTGGTCGTCGTGGTGGGTACCGGCGGCAACGACCGGTGTCTGGACGAAATTCGGCTGCGACAGATTCCCTGATTAAGTAGAGCCAAACCATGACCCCCGATTTCGTCATAGGATTTGTCCTGACCTTGTTGGTCATGCTGGTGGGGCTGGTGGGTACGATTGTGCCGGGCATTCCTGGGACGCCGGTGATCTTTGCCGCCGCCTTCGCGCACCGGATGTGGTTTGGAGACCGGGGTCCGGCAATTTGGGTCGTCCTGACGCTGGCGATCCTAATGGCAGTGAGTCTGGCGGTGGATTTCTTGGCGACAACGGTGGGAGCCAAGAAACTGGGGGCGAGTCACCGCGGGATGATTGGCGCGGTGGTCGGGGGCATGATTGGCGTCTTTTTTCCGCCGTTCGGCCTGGTGCTGGGCCCGTTTCTCGGAGCGATGCTATTGGAGGCGGTAGGAGGCCGCGCCTGGCGCGAGGCCGGGCGGGCCGGGGTGGGGGCGGCGCTTGGATTTCTCGCCGGAACGGTCGGGAGAATCGCCTGTGGCGTGGCGATGGTGGGTCTTTTTGCCCTAAACGTGCTCTTGGCCATGGTACGGAGCGGAGGAAACTGATCGGGAATTCAGCCACAGTGTCGCCTTTCAACAAAGGGACAGGTCATGAGTAGGAATACACTGTTTGAATCTGCTCGGGATTCGGCAATGCTCCGCGACAAAGGTCCGTCAGCTGGCCATGATCATAATAACTCCAACTCGAATTTCGTGGTTTGGGTGCGCTCTTGCCTGCGGCGTTGGATTGCTGCCGACGACTTCGGCGCCCTGGGTAACCCGTTTTGCAGGCAGCGGAGTGCCCGGTCATGCGGGCGACAATACCCCAGCGATCGCTGCAAAACTCAACAATCCCTTCGGAGTTGTTCGAGGCCCCGACGGGGCGATTTGGTTCTGCGAATTCGACGGCCAGGTGATCCGGCGCGTCTCAGCGGACGGCACGATCTCCACTCGCGCGGGGAACGGGAAGAGTTCCTACGGTGGGGACGATGGGCCGGCAACGGAAGCGTCGCTGAATCACCCTCACGAAATCCGCTTTGACCCTGCCGGAAACCTGTTTATAGCGGATATGGAGAACCACGCCATCCGTCGCGTGGACTCCCAAACGCAGAGGATCACGACGGTCGCCGGCACCGGCCGGCCGGGCTATTCCGGCGACGGGGGTCCCGCGGTCCGTGCGGCGCTCAAGCAACCGCACAGCATCCAGTTTGGCCCGGAGGGCGATCTGTTCATCTGCGACATTGGGAACCACGTCATCCGCAGAATCGCTGTGAAGACGGGCATTATTTCGACGTTTGCCGGCACCGGAAAGGCGGGTCCCACACCCGACGGCTCACCCATTCCGGGCACACCGCTGAACGGCCCCCGCTCGCTGGACTTTGATGCGAATGGCAACTTGTGGCTCGCGACGCGAGAGGGGAACCAGGTGTTTCGGTTCGACCTCACGAAAGGCGTTATTCGTCACATCGCCGGCACGGGGGCGAGAGGCTTCACGGGCAACGGCGGACCGGCAAAGCTCGCGACGTTGACTGGCCCCAAAGGCATCGCGGTGGCTCCGAATGGCGACGTATTCCTCGCCGACACCGAAAGCCATTCCATTCGAAAGATCGATGCGAAAAAGGGTACGATCGAACTCGTGGTCGGCACGGGCGAGAAAGGCGACGGCCCAGACGGGGATCCGCTGAAGTGCCGCCTCGCTCGCCCCCATGGGATCGCAATTGACCCAGACGGTGCACTCTTCATCGGCGACAGCGAGAATCACCGGGTGCGGGTGGTGAGAAATTCCGCACCCTAGTGGGGGTTAAGGAAAAAACGGTCCTTGCATTTTCTGTCCTAAAAAAGAATAAAGGTTCCCCATTCCAATCACGCCTAGAAATGAAAGAAAATACTCGCGACACCACGATTCGGGCCATCGGAGCCCGCACCCGACGGAACAAACTTCGGTCCGGATTCACGCTCATCGAATTGCTCGTCGTTATCGCCATCATCGCCATCTTGGCGGGCATGCTCCTCCCCGCCCTTTCCAAGGCGAAGACGAAGGCCGAAGGTGTTCTTTGCATGAGCAACACGAAACAGGTGCTTCTGGCTTGGACGCTCTACGCTGACGACTCCAATGGAACCCTGACGGAGAATCACCACGGGGGCAACGCCCAAGGTGGGGCCAACCGAAACGGTTGGGTCACCGGTTGGCTCGATTGGACCTCGAGTCCGGACAACACCAACGTGCTCTTCCTCATCGACTCGAAGTACGCCAAGCTCGCCAAATTAACCGGCGGTGCCAGAAACGTGTACAAATGCCCCGCTGACCGACTCTTGTCTGGAACTCAACGGCAACGAGGTTGGGCGGGCCGGGTGCGGAGCCTTTCAATGAATGCGAATATGGGCGCGGGAAACAAAGAATTCACCGACTACCGACTCTTCAAGAAATTGGCCGACATTACGGACCCGTCCCCTTCCCAGGCCTGGGTCGTGGTGGATGAACAGCCCGACAGCATGAATGACGCCTGCCTATTCTCCTCCATGGGCAGCACTGCAACCCAGTGGGGTGACTTGTCAGCGAATTACCACAACGGGGCGTGCGGTTACTCGTTTGCGGATGGCCATTCTGAAATCAAGAGTTGGCGGGGGCCTAACATGCGAAGCAAGCGAGTCGAGTACAAAGACTACTCCGGTCTCACGCCCGTCAAGCTGAACAACCCGGCGGATAAGATCGACCACATGTGGCATCAGGATCGAACCACCTCGCTGATCCTCGGCAAGTAGCATCCAGATTCATCCCGAGAACTCACAAGGCATTCAGCTTGATTTCGAAGGGCGGCTGACTGCGGAGCGAATGAGCGGGAAGCGCTTTTGACGTCGCGTACTTGGGTGCCTCAATTCGGAATACCAGCGCGTCGCTGCTGGGGTTGTGATTACGAACTTGATAGGAGCCCTGTCTCCCAATCGAGCTGGGTTGCGCATCCCGAAGTTGTTGGTAGAGGGTTGTCGCGCTGCGACAACCCCGCCTGCGTCCAACGGGCGGACAGGGCCGCAGCGCGGCGTCCGCTACCTTCTCTAACAACTTCAGGATACACGGCGGTTCCAGTGCTCAAAGACGGGCGGCTTGATCCTGAGGGGGGAATCGCATCGAGGTGCTGACCCGAGTGGCGGATCAACGTTCTATTCGTGCGCGAATGGAGGGACAATGGAGAGCCAAGAATTGAAGAGTCTCAAACAATTATAACTGTCTACTTATTAGCATTTTGCGATCACCATTGATGCGGGCGGATTTGACAGTGAACTCGGAATCTGTCAATTGTCGGGCGCAGCCGAGGTCCGGCCCTCCCAGGCCGGGCGCGGGGGAACCCGAGTACCGCGGGAAATACGCGGATGGGGCGAACGGTCCGGGCAACCGGTATCCGCGGATACTTCCAGATCCGAGCCCGACAGCTAACCCCGTAGGTTTTTGGAAGGGCGAACCACGCCGGTCGTACCGGTCTGATGTTTTCCCAATGTTGTGACGGTGATGGGTGGATTGGGGTTTGGATCCTCGGATTCGGACCTTGACCCATTGCGCACCCGGGAACACAGCCCCGCTTCCGGGTCGGAAGCTTGTTATGAGTGATACGGTATTGACACGTCGTCGGCTCGTGGCTCTAACGGTTGCCGCCCTGGGGGTGGTTTATGGGGACATCGGCACCAGCCCGTTGTACGCCCTCAAGGAGTGCTTTCACGGGCAGCACGCCGTGCCGCCGACCCCCGGCAACGTGCTGGGAGTTTTGTCCCTGATCATCTGGAGCATCACCCTGATTGTCGGGATTAAATATATTGGCTTCGTGATGAGGGCGGACAACCGCGGGGAGGGGGGTATTCTGGCCTTGCTGGCCTTGACCTTTCCGGAAAAGGCTGCGGGCACCCGGACGCGATTGGGGCGATTTATGGTTCTCTTCGGTGTCTTCGGCGCAACGTTGCTGTACGGAGATGGAATTATCACTCCCGCGATCTCGGTGCTTGGGGCGGTTGAGGGATTGGAAATTGTCACACCGGCATTTAAGCCGGTGATTGTTCCGTTGGCCGTTGTCATCTTGATCGGCTTATTTTCGGCGCAGCGATTCGGAACGGGGCGGGTGGGACAGTGGTTTGGGATCTGGACGGCAGTTTGGTTTGTCACCATTGCCGTGCTCGGCATCCGAGGCATGATGCTGCGACCGGAGGTGATACAGGCGGTGAATCCATTGCACGCGGTCCTATTTTTCACGACGAACGGCTGGACCGGTTTTAAGGTGCTGGCTGGGGTCGTTCTCGTGGTGACGGGCGGGGAAGCCCTCTACGCGGATATGGGGCACTTCGGGGCGCGACCCATCCGGTTGGCTTGGTTTACCGCCGTAATGCCCGCATTGATCCTGAACTATCTCGGGCAGGGGGCCCTGGTCTTGAGTGACCCGCTCGCGCAGGGAAACCCGTTTTACGGCCTTTGTCCCAAGTGGGGAATCATCCCGCTGGTCATTGTCGCGACGGGGGCCGCCGTGATCGCATCGCAGGCACTGATTTCCGGGGCGTTTTCCATGACGATGCATGCCACGCAACTGGGTTTCATGCCTCGGCTGGTGATAGAGCACACCTCGAAGGATGAGCGCGGGCAGATTTATATGCCCCAGATTAACTGGCTCCTGATGTTTGCCTGTCTGGGTTTAGTCCTGGGATTTAAGAATTCCTCAAATCTCGCGTCCGCGTATGGAGTTGCGGTCACGGTCACGATGGGCGTGACCTCGGTACTGTTCTATTTTGCTGCCCGACGGCTCTGGGGTTGGAGTCCACTCAAGGCGGGTGCCGTCGTCGCGGTGCCGTTGCTGTTGGAATTGGCTTTTTCGGTGGCGAACCTGTTGAAGATTTCGAGTGGTGGGTGGTTCCCTCTCCTGCTTGCGAGCCTGATTTTCACCGTCATGGCCACCTGGAAGCGCGGACGTCAACTGCTATGGAAGCGGATGCGCGACTCCTCGCTCCCGGTGGAGACGTTTATCGCTGACATCGAGCGGCGGGAGCAGTTGCGGGTTGCCGGCACCGCAATCTACTTGGCGGGGAACTCCGATGGAACCCCGATGGCCTTACTCCACAATCTCAAACACAACAAGGTGCTCCATAAGCGGGTGGTGTTTCTGACGATCGTCGTGGAGGAAGTGCCTCACGTGCCGGAATGCGATCGGGTCGAAGTGGAAAAGCTGGATGCGGGATTCTGGAGAGTTCGGGGTCGGTACGGTTTCATGGAGCAGCCCGATGTACCCAAAATTGTCAAGAGCTGTACCGAGTTCGACCTTGAAATCAAGGAATCTGAAACGACCTATTTCGTCAGCCGCGAGACCATCATTCCCTCGAAGAAGAGCGGCATGGCCCTCTGGCGGGAGCGTTTGTTTGCAGTGCTCTCGAGGAATGCCCAAAGCGCCACGACTTTCTTCCATCTGCCGCCCAACCGGGTGGTTGAACTAGGAATGCAGGTGGAAATATAGCAACAGCGAACGCCCCTGCCCGCCGGCATCGAACTGCGGGCTAGTCCGTTTTGAAATCTGCCGCCAGAAATCGTTTCAGCAACGGGTCATCGGAGGCCCGAAGTTCGTCGGGTGTGCCCTGCACGAGAATTCGGCCACCGGCGATGAACGCCATGCGGTCGGCAATGCCGAACGCGAGATCCCGGTCGTGAGTGACGATGATCGTCGTGGCGCAGGTGCGGCGGTTCAGGTCGAGAATTTCGCGGCCGATGGTTCGCGAGACCAAGGGGTCCAATTCGCTCGTGGGTTCGTCAAACAGGACGAGTTCGGGATCGATCACCAGGGCGCGGGCGATGGCCACCCGCTTGCGCATGCCGCCCGACAATTCGGACGGATACTTGTCATCGGTCTCGGGAGGGAGCTCAACGAGGGCGAGTTTCTCCCGAACGATGCGGGCTATCTCGGAGGGCGACTGCAGACGGTGCTCAGCTAGATAGAGCCCGACATTCTCTGACACAGTAAGGGAATTCAGCAATCCTCCGCTTTGGAACACCATTGCCAGTCGATGTCGGGCCCGCACCGACGCATCGGTGGCCGGTTCGCCATCGAGGCGAATTTCACCGGCATCCGGTGATTCCAGCCCGATGATGTGGCGTAGCAGGACCGATTTCCCGCTGCCGCTAGGACCGAAGAGCACAAAAATTCCGCCCGCGGCGATCTCCAACTGGATGTCGAGAAGCACTGCCTGACCGGAAAAACTCTTGCTTAGATGGTGGATCTCAACACCGATGCCGGACACTGCGGAGAGCGGGCTTGGACTCATAACGCGTTGCAAAGGACTCACAGTAGACAAGCCCGCGCCGGGAAGGAACGTGGTTTTTTGAGTGGATTCAGCGTTGCCGGTCCGACGGGGCTTGCCTATTTTCCGGGAATGAGCCGCTGGTTAACTCGTTGGACGATGGTTTTTCTTGGCATTGTGTTGTTCCCTCACATTTGTCCGGCCCCCGTGATTTACCGCCCGGGCGAGGGGTGGACCTACGAACCCGTCGGGAGCGAGGGCAAGTGGACACGGAATCGGGCGAAAGACCAGCTTGAGGTGGCCACGCAGGCGTTTGAGCGGAAGGATTACGGCACAGCAAGAAAGGCGGCCAACCGGGTTGTTAAAGTCTGGCCTCTTTCCGACCACGCCGGCGCTGCCCAATACCTGCTGGGCCGTTGTTACGAGGCCCGGCGGCAAGACGAGCGAGCATTCAAAGAGTACCAGAGGGCCATGGCCCGTCACCCCAAGCAGGTGAACTACGACGAGACCCTTTCACGCCAGATGGTGATCGCCGACCGATTTCTGGCCGGTCAACGGTTTCGCCTTTGGGGATACGTGCCGTTCCTTCCGTCCATGGACAAGACCGCAAAACTTTACGAAGACCTGGTCCGCAACGGTCCGTACCACTCAACCGGCCCCGAGGCTCAGATGAAGATCGGCACGGCGAGGGAGAAGCAAAAGGATTTCCCGAACGCGGTGAAGGCGTACACGAGAGCGGCCGACCGATACAGCGACCGGCAGGAGATTGCGTCGGAAGCCTTGTATCGAGCGGGAATGGCTTACAACAAAGAGGTGAAGACTGCGGAGTACGATCAAGGTGTCGCCGGGGATGCGATCAATACGTTCAATGACTTCAAAGCTTTGTACCCGCAGGATCCCCGCGGATCCGAGGTTGACCAGATCATCGTCGCCCTCCGAGTCGAGCAGGCACGGGGTGCCTTTCAGACCGCAGAATACTACGAAAAAAAGCAAAAGAACTGGCAGGGCGCGATGGTGTACTACAACGAGTCGCTGCTGAAGGACCCCAATTCCCCCTATGCCGAGAAGGCGCGTGAAAAGATTGCGGAGCTCACCCCCAAGGCGGAGGCGCAAGCCAAACGCCGTGCCGAGCGGGAACAAAAATCCCGCGACGCCGAGCAGCGTCCAAAAACGCTGAATCCATCGCTGCCTGATCCTGGTAACTAGCCATTGCTTGCCCCATGCCTTTTTCCGCTGCCGCCGTTTTCGGTTCCTCCGTCCGGCTGCGTTGCATTCTCCGCATCCTGATCATCGCCTCTCTTCCCGGTCTGGCGGGATGCGCCGGCTATCACGTCGGTCCGTCCAGCGAACAAATCGCGGGTGAACGGTCTGTCAGCGTTCCGTTGTTTCAAAATGAAACCCGGGAACCGCGGATTGCGGAGACGGTTGCGCAGGCCCTGCGTCGGCATGTTCAGCGCGATGGAACTTTGCGGCTCTCGACCCACGGCACGGCGGACATTGTCCTCTCCGGTGTCTTGGTAGACTACTACCGGAAAAATCTGAGCTTTCAGACGAACGACATCATTACGCCGCGCGATTACGTGGCCCAGATGACGGCCCGGGTGACCGCGATCGAGGGAGGGAAGACTCTGTTCGAGCGGGAATTCATCGGCCACACGACGATCCGGTTGGCGAACGACCCTGCCCAAGCGGAGATGCAGGCGCTGCCGATGATTGCGGAAGACCTGGCGCGACGGATTGCGGAAGCATTGGTGGACGGAACTTGGTAAGCCGCGCCACGTCAGGACCTCAAAACAGGCGGCACGCCGCGTTCCCCCTGCGTCACCGAGAATCTCTTCGCCGGGCGGTTGATCTCCTGAGGCCGCACGTCTCAAGGCACCGGTAGTTCGTCAAAAATCCGCTGTACCACATCCTCCGACGTTTTCTCTTCCGCCTCTGCCTCGTAAGTGACCGTCACTCGATGACGCAGGACATCCATTCCTACCGTCTTGACGTCCTGTGGCGTCACGTATCCACGGCCACGGATGAAGGCGTGTGCCTTGGACGCCAGGGTGAGAGCAATGGTGGCGCGGGGGGACGCTCCCAGCTGGATCAGTTCCTTCAACGGTAATTTGTACGCTTCCGGATCCCGCGTCGCGCAGACGATATCAACGATGTAGTCCTTGACCTTGTCATCAACATACAGGTCGTTGATCACCTCCCGGGCCCGGAAAATTTCCCGGGCTTCGACGATGGGCTGCACGGTGGGATGCCCGCTGGTGCGCGCCATCATATCGAGAATCTGACGTTCCTCCGCGCGGGAAGGATACCCGACCTTCAACTTCAGCATGAAACGGTCCACCTGAGCCTCGGGCAGCGGGTATGTTCCCTCCTGTTCAATCGGATTCTGGGTGGCAAGCACCAGGAAGGGCTCCTCCAGCTTGAAAGTCTGATCTCCGATGGTTACTTGCCGTTCCTGCATCGCTTCCAGCAATGCACTCTGCACCTTGGCGGGCGCCCGATTGATTTCGTCGGCGAGGACAAGGTTGGCGAAGACGGGTCCACGCCGGGTGGTGAAACTGCCCGATTGAGGGTTGTAGATCTGGGTGCCAACGACATCCGCCGGAAGCATGTCCGGCGTGAATTGCAGTCGAGAAAACCGGACGTGCATTGCGGTGGCCAGTGTTTTCACGGACAGCGTTTTAGCCAATCCGGGCACTCCCTCCAACAGGACGTGGCCGTTGGCCAGGAGGCCGATCACCAGCCTTTCGATCAGGTATTTTTGCCCGACGACAACCTTGTTGATTTCGTTGAAAAGTGGTTGAACGAACGCGGAGGCTTCTTGAACTTCGACATTGATGGCAGTGAGTCCCGATTGCATGGCGGTGTTGTATGCCGTAGAGACCGCCACTATGGCAACGGCGTTCATTCACGGAAATGCGCCGACTCCCCCCGCCGAACCCGGAATTGCACGGAAAACCCGGGTCACTCCACCGCGCAACACTTCTTGTACTTTTTGCCGCTGCCGCAGGGACAGGGATCATTGCGGCCAATCTTGGGCCCCTCCCGGCGGACCGGCGTTCCCTTTGCGCCGACCTGACCCGTGTAGACCCAATGGCCATTTTCGCGACCAAACACGGCGACCTCATGGTGTTCATGTTCTTGACCCTGGGTCCTGAATCGCGCCTTGAACTCTACCCATCCGGAGGTGTCGTCGGGCCCGCCTTGGTCCGTCTTGACAATTTGCAGCCCCAACCACTCCGAATTCTTGGCCCAACGCTCGGCCTCCTCATTGGAATAATCCCTCTGCTGTCCGGCGGAGAGGGACCCATGGAGATGGGCGAATGCGTGCTTCACGAAGGCCGAGTAACGGGAACGCATCAACGCCTCAGCCGTCGGCGCCGGGGCACCGGCTATGATTGGGCCGCAGCAGGCTTCGAAGGTGACACCGGAACCACAGGGACAATTATTCACTCAGGTTCTTATCGAAGACAGACCGGCTCCCGGCAATCCTGAAACGTTTCAGGGGTCAAAATTGTTCGCCAAACCCGGTCACCGGTGGTCACAGCAGCCCTCCTGGCTCGCCGCTCATTTCTTTTTCATTCGTTTCAGTACCTCATAGGCCTGCCGCGCCTTGGGATCACCCGACTCCACACCGCGGATCAGTTGCTCCTCCAGCGCGAGCATGGACGAATGCACCGCCAACCCTTGATCCAAGGTTAGATTTCCCCCGCCACGGAGGGCACCTAACGACATCGCCGCCTTTTCATAATCTCCACTCTTCATCGCTCCCGCCGCCGCCGCCACAGTCTGACTCGCCTCGCCACCGGCTCCAGAAAAAGCAGTCTCCAACCCGCTGGCCGCCTCCTTGGGCGATTTCGGGCTCAGTTTGCCTGCACCGTCCCCTCCCCCACAACCCGACGTCACCAAGACCAGCCCCGCCAGCGCAGTTGCCCACGGCGTCAGGTCAGGCGACCGCACACGGTGGCTCTGTGGCACGTCCCGACGCCCGAACAAACGACCCGACGATTGGATCTTAAGCCATCGCAGCATAATACCCTTACATCCCATCCCAACTCCCAACTCCTGCACTCAGTTCTCACCCGTCTTCGATCCCGGATTGCACCAGAATCGACCGGGCCGGCGGCCGCGAGAACCTCCGATACCGGCTTCCAAGTAGTATACTTTGAACTTCATATACTCCGTTTGACCGCCAAACATACCCATGACGACGCCCGAATTGTGACGTTGCGTGACGCCTTCGTCCGGAGTGCTGGCCGCATTGTCGAAATTGGAGGGCTGTTTTTCATCGGCCTCCCAATACATCATTGCATCCGATGCAAAGTCCTTTTGTTTCCATGTGGTCCAGTCTCCGCGGGGACCCGTGGAATAGCTCGAAACCGCCCCGTTCATTACGTAGCTCGTGACCTTCATCTCGCGCTGACGGAAGAAGGCCGTATTGGTGCGGTCGAGCGGACAGAAGTATATCTGCTTGGATTTGTGATAGGGCCAGAGCAGGCCGCGATCAACGGTCTGATCCGGGTTGTTGGTCCGGACGCGCATGTAACACCAGTTGGGGACATCAAACGTGCCCGAACTCCAGGAGGAGTATGGTAAATAGTCCTGGTTATCAGTCAGGTACATGTGCGTGCTAAGAAGAATCTGCTTCATGTTGGAGATGCATCGGGTCCGGAAGCCCTGTTCTTTAGCCTTGCCCAAGGCCGGTAGAAGCATGCCCGCAAGAATCGCAATGATTGCAATCACCACCAGCAGTTCGATCAATGTAAAGGCGCGGGCGACGACACGCCACGATGCGGAGGCTGGTTTCATAGTGGGCAACGGACCGGATTGAACGCCGTCGCGGCCTAAAAGGCCAGCGGAATGCTCCCGGGGATGGGCATGGCAGGATTCGTCGTCGGGCTTCAACGGTATAATCGAACTTCAGGACGGCCAATTCACCCCCCGTCGGAGATCGTCGGGATCCAGCTCCACACGCTTTCTCCGTGTGTGGAAACTTAAACCGCGGCGGTTCAATCGCTTGCTGCCGCAAGTTGTCAAATGGATCGCGAGCGTTTCCTGGGTTGACGCTGCGCGGTTAAATCGAACAATTGGCCGCGTATTTGGCAACGCGGCCCGTGCTGACAGCGAACAAAAACACCCAAAGATGAACTCTGAACTCCTGCAACTCCTCGGCGACAAGGCTGATTCGCTCCTGCAACACAAATCCGGCTCTTCCGCCTAATCTGTGGGTGAAAATGAGGCTTTCCAGCAGCAGGCAGGCGAGTCCGTTACGCGTGGCGACCGGCGGCAACGCGAGTTGGAGGCTCAAAGCTCGTCGCCGCCGCTCGCCTGCCTGCTGCCAGAAAGCTTGGCCCGCTGCGCAGGCGATCAGTGGTCAAACGTTGGTGAGTTCAATTGCGCTGTAATACATTGACAATATGCAACTTCCATCCGAAATCATTCAGAA
>CAMAUY010000131.1 GCA_945861565.1 Akkermansia muciniphila | reverse complement strand
GACAAACTGGCGGCACTGCGGCACGGCGTGAGCGTGTGTGATGTTTAGACGTCACGGGCGAGAACGCACCCAAGATAGGGGTCAGTCAATAGTATTGTAGTATTTGTGAAGTGCACGCGTCGAGATTTCGGCATGAGTACTCTGGCACTTGCACCCTGGGCGGGTTCTCCCTAGCTTTTCGCGCGCATGGATTCGCAGATTAACCAGTACTTGCCCGTCTTGATGCTTTTGCTCGTGGCGTGCGGATTCTCGTTTGTGACCCTCGCAGCGTCGGTGGTTTTCGGCAAAATGGGCCGTCGCACCCGCACCAAGGATATCCCCTACGAATGCGGCATGTTGCCCCAGGGCGAAGGCAACGCCCGGATGTCCGTCAAGTTCTACCTCGTCGCACTCCTCTTCGTATTGTTCGATATCGAAGTGGTTTTTATGTACCCGTGGGCGGTGAATTTTAAGGAAATGATTCACAATCACCAGGCAGCTCTGGCGCTGGGGAGCATGACGAGTTTTCTCGGAATCCTTTTTCTCGGATATGTGTACGCCCTCAAAAAGCGGGCGTTTGACTGGAAGTCCTGAGGGGCGTGCGGAGCTTGGAGCGGGCGGTCCGAGTCGAGAGCTTCTCTAATAATTTTTCGGAAGAGCACGTTTTACCTCAGGAAATCTCCATGACCCAGATCAAGTTCGGTACCAGCGGATGGCGGGGCCTTATTGCCCGCGATTTCACGTTTGAGGCCGTTCGCTTTGCCAGCCAGGGCATTGCTGACTACCTCAACGCCCACCGCACTGCCCCGGCGCCGGAGGCGACGCCCGAAGTCATCCTGGGTCATGACACTCGCTTTCTCGGACGCGAGTTCGCGCTGACGGTTGCCGAAGTACTGGAAGCAAACGGCTTCGCCCCCCTGCTGTGTCAGCGCGACGCTCCGACGCCGGTCATCGCGCACTCCATTCGATCCCGGAAGGCCGCCGGTGGAATCAATCTCACCGCGAGTCATAATCCAGCGGAATACCAGGGGCTCAAGTTCTCGATGGGAAACGGGGCCGCCGCGCCGCCAGAGGTGACCCAGGAAATTGAAGAACGGATCCGTCAACGTCAGATTTCCGGCCTCGTCGTCCAAACCAAGGCGGTGGGAACGGCTCACTGCAAAACCTTTGATCCCGCTCCGTCCTATTTCCGTCAGATTCGCCGCCTGATCGATTTTGACGTTATTCGCAAAGCCCGGCTGAGGGTGGGGGTGGAGTTGATGTACGGCACGGGTCGTGGATACCTGGACACTCTGCTGGAAGAGGATGGCGGTGCACGCGTCGTTCGCTTTCACGATGAGTTGAATCCGTCCTTTGGAGGCCACCATCCGGAACCGAACGCGGAGGGCATGTCGCAGGTTCGCGATCTAATACTGAGCGGCAAAGCGACCCTGGGACTGGGACTCGATGGCGATGCGGACCGATTTGGCATTGTGGACCGTGACGGCACCTGGATCACTCCAAACCAAGTGCTGGCCTTGGCTCTTTATCATCTGAAGAAGAATCGTGGCTGGACGGGAGCGGTAGTTCGGACCGTCCCCACCAGTCACCAGGTGGATGCCGTCGCCCGGATGCTGGGCGTTCCGGTGCATGAGACGCCCGTGGGATTCAAGTTCATTGGCGCGCGGATGGAGTCCGAACCCATCATCGTGGGCGGCGAAGAGAGCGGCGGATTGAGCGTGAAGGGTCATGTGCCGGAGAAGGACGGAATCCTGGCCTGTCTGCTGATGGCGGAACTGGTGGCATTTGAGCGAAAGCCATTGGGCGCCATCCTGAAATCGTTGGAGAAGGAATCGGGTGAATTTCACACCGATCGCATCAATGTCGCAATTCCGGCGGATAAGAAAGCGGCGTTGCTTGAACGCCTGGGGCGCGGTCTCGATACGATTGGCAAGTTACCAGTACAACAGTTCATCACCACGGATGGGTACAAATTCCTATTACCGAATAACGAGTGGGTGGCATTTCGGGCGAGTGGAACGGAACCGTTGATTCGGTGCTACCTCGAAGCACGATCTGCGGCGCAATTGAAGAAACTGAGCGCGTCCTGCCGCAAGATATTACTGGGCTGAGGTGGAAGCGGCCGGCTTCACGGCGAACTTGGCTGTTTCCGCGGCGAGTTCGCGCCGCACGGATGCGCGAGCGGCTTCCAATAGTTTTCCATCGCAAGCAAGGTTGGCGAAACGAAAGCCGGGCAAACCGCTTTGGTCGCGGCCGACGAGTTCACCGGGTCCCCGGAGACGCAGGTCCGCCTCGGCGATGGCGAAACCGTCCGTCGTTTCCGCCAGCACTTTCAGACGTTCCCGAGCCTCTTCGGTCCGTTCGCCCTCGACCAAGATGCAATGTGATTCGTGCGAACCGCGCCCGATGCGACCGCGCAGCTGATGTAACTGGGCGAGGCCAAACTGACCGGCGTTTTCGATGACCATCACGGTTGCGTTCGGCACATCGACGCCGACTTCGATCACGTTGGTTGCCATCAAAACCTGCACACGTCCGTCCCGGAATGCGTCCATGATTCGGGTGCGTTCGACCGACGGCATCCTTCCGTGCACCATGGCCGTGGCATGGGGTGCCAAGGCATCCCGAACCTTTTCGAACTCGCGCGTCACGGACTTGACGTCATCGTGCTCCGACTCCGAAACGCGGGGATAAACGACATACGCCTGACGACCCGCCGCCAACTGCCGTGCGACGAACAGCCAGACCTTTGGCAACGTATCGGGTGTCCGCACATGGGTGCGCACACGACCTCGCCCCTGGGGGAGTTCATCGAGCAGGCTGACATCGAGGTCGCCGTAAAGGGTCAATCCGAGGGTTCGGGGAATCGGGGTCGCGGTCATCACCAGCAAGTGGGGGAAGTTCCCCTTGCGCAGGAGCGTCTCGCGTTGGGCGACTCCAAACTTGTGTTGTTCATCAATGATCACCAATCCCAGTCTGGGGAACTCGACCGCCTTTTGAATGAGGGCATGGGTCCCGACCCAGACGCTTCCCAGTTCGGGCACCGATCCAGCGTCCGGCTCCTGACGCGTGTTACTTGTCCGCAATCCCACACCAATTCCCAACGAACCCAAGGCGCGATCGAGCACGCGGTGCAACTGTTCGGCAAGAAGCTCGGTGGGCGCCATCAACGCCACGTTGTAGCCACTTTCGACCGTCATTAACGCCGCGCACGCTGCCACCAACGTCTTGCCGGAGCCGACGTCCCCCTGCAGTAGTCGCCGCATGGGATGCAATCCTGCGAGGTCCGCTCGAATTTCACGCAACACGCGCGTTTGCGCCCCGGTGAGTTTGAACGGCAATCCCAAAAGAAACGGGCGCATCAGCCGGTTGTCCCCACCGCAGGGGAGACCGGGTGCCTTGAGATTCAATCGCTGACGTCGTCCCTGGATCTCCCGTTGCAATGCCGCGAGTTCGTCAAGTGCCAGTCGCTGTCGGGCGTGCTCCGCCTCCGGGAGTTCGGCGGGAAAATGGAGCATCTGCACCGCCTCGCGTCGCCCCAACGCGGCAGCGGGCTCCCCGAGCAACTCCGGCGTCCGCCAAGGCCCGGTCTCCGGCAGGTGTGGCAAAAATCGGTCGATCCCGTGCCAAATAATCCATCGCAAGGTTCGTTGCGGCATTCCCTCGGTCAGCGGGTAAACCGGAACAATTCTTCCGAAATGCACACGTTCATCGTCGCCTGCTTCGATCTTCTCGGCGTCCGGATGATCCATCGTCCGGGGTCGCAGGGAATTCGGTTTTCCATACGCCAGGACTTCATTCCCCACCGAATAAAATTTTTCAAGAAAGGGCAGATTCCACCATCGGCAATGGAGCCGTGCTGTCCCGTCGTCGAGGATGAATTCAAAACAGGACTTGGTACCCTTTCGAAACCGGTGATTTCCCACCGCAATGATCCGCCCGCAGACGGTGACGGGAGTTCCCAGGAGCACGTCGCGAATTGGAGTAAACTTCCGCCGGTCCTCATACCGCGCCGGACGATGCCAAAACAAGTCCCCCACGGTGCGTAGTCCGAGACGTTCCATTTGCGCCGCGCGCTCCCCCCCCACACCTCGCAGGACTGTCACCCGGGAATCCAGTCGGGGTCCCTCGTCCGGACCACCGGCACGGGCGCAGGCCAACCGTTCCTCGGAAGCAATCGGGTTCACGAGTGGGAGCGTCTGATCGGCGATTGCGCAGCCGGAGGCCCCACCACCAGCCGCGCGTGTTCGCGCATGCAGTACTGGTCAGTCATTCCCGCCAGGTAATCGCACAAGGCGCGGGGCCATCCATCGCGGGTGGCACGCTGCAGCGCCCAGGATCCGGCGTCCTCCGGGCGGGCATCGAGATGCGCAAAGAGCTCCTTGAGCATTTCGACCGCGCGCTGATTGGGGCCATGAACGACCGGATTATAATAGAGATTCCGGTAAAGATACCGACGCAGAAGCGAATTCCACTGGGCCCGCTCCGGACTATAGCGAACCAGACGACGACGACCCCGGCGGACGTCATCCGCGGATTCCACTCCAGCCTGCGCGATCGATTGTTCAGTGGTCGCCACCACATCGACGACCTGAGCATCGATGATGGTGCGAATGGTAAAATGGCGGCGACATTCATCGGGAAGCCTTCCGTGCAACCGGCGAACATCACGAGCCGCGCGGCTCCACAATTCCACCTCCTCTTCCAGCCGCCCCTCGTCCAGCAATCCAGAATCGAGTCCATCGTCGAGGTCATGGCTGTAGTAGGCGATCTCATCGGCGAGATTGGCCACCTGGGCTTCGAGTGAGGGTTGGTGTCGATTAAATCCCAGTGGCAGGCGGGGGGGCGGTAGCTCTCGCTGATGTTTGGCGAGTCCTTCGCGCACTTCCCAGGAAAGGTTAAGACCGGGAAAGCCGGGGTACTTTTGCTCGAGCAACTCCACCACTCGCAAGCTCTGACGATTGTGCTCAAATCCGCCCCGATCCTTCATCAACCGATTTAGGGCCGCCTCGCCCTTGTGGCCGAACGGCGAATGGCCGACGTCATGGGCCAGGGCAATGGCCTCGACGAGATCCTCATTTAACGTTAACGCCCGGGCGATATTCCGGGCGATGCCCGTAACTTCCATGGTATGCGTCAGCCTCGTGCGCAGATGATCGCCCGTTCCATTGAGGAAGACCTGGGTTTTGTATTCGAGCCGTCGGAAGGCGCGCGAATGGATGACCCGGTCACGATCTCGCTGAAACTGCGTGCGCCATACCGGATCCGACTCTGGATAGACACGACCTCGGCTGTCCTCGCTTCGTTGGGCGTAGGGAGCGAGCGTCGCACGTTCTCGCGCCTCAAGTTGTTCCCGTGTCACCGGCATGCCAGCGCAGACTGGCAGCCTGCGGAGAGATCGTCGACATCGGACCACACGTTCCCGAAAACCACGCGCGCACTGAGGCTGGCCAGCCGGCAGCAACCGAAGGTTAACAAATAGCAATTTTTGCAAGACTCCACTCACGGGGAGCTGTCACCGTTCCAACCAATGAAAAGGATTCATGACTCTCCGCCGAGACGAATGGCCGCCCTGTTCGCTGGCGTGGCACTGTCCATGTTGAACGTCGTCGACCGAGTGGGGGCTGATGATTTCCAGGGAGCTACCCACCTGATCGACTTCGAACAGGGGATCTTTTCCTACAGCAAATCGGAGCCATCGGGGGCCGTTGCGCGATTGGACGCCGATCTCCGGAAGGGCCTGCTCAATCCGCGGTATGACACCAATCATGGGTGGCTGACAGGATTGCTGGATCACCTGAAGATTCCCCGCAGCTCGCAAATGATTATTTTTTCCAAGAGCTCCCTGCAACGGGATCGGATTTCCCCGACGACGCCCCGGGCCCTGTATTTCAATGATGACTTTTACATCGGCTACATCCCGGGGTCACCAATCCTGGAGGTTTCGGTGGCGGATCCCACTCTAGGCGGTGTGTTCTACTCGGTTGATCAGGGGTTTCGGGAACGTCCCCGCTTGAGCCGTTCCGAGCAGTGCCTGGAGTGCCATGCATCCGGTCGGACGATGGGTGTGCCCGGTCACTTTGCCCGCAGTTTTCGGACTGACGAATCGGGCCGCATGGAAGAACTCAGTGACGTTTCACCGGTAACGCATCGCACCCCGTACTCCGACCGCTGGGGCGGATGGTACGTCACCGGTGCTCCGGTTGGATTCGCGCATCGGGGCAATCAGTTCGGATCGAAGGAGCCGCCTGCGAGCCCGGTGACGGATCTTTCCCCATTCTTCGAGGTGAGCCGCTACCCGGTGCAATCCAGCGACGCCGTAGCTCATCTTGTGTTCGAGCATCAACTTCACCTGCACAACTACCTGACTCGCCTCCATTGCGAAGCACGCATTCAGCTTTCGGCCTACGGGCATCTCGACTACCTGCGCAATCAGATCGCAGCCTTCCTTCGCTATCTGCTGTTTACGGAGGAGGCACCCTTTCCTGTCGCGCTGGACAAATCCGGCGCCTTCGCCCGGGAATTCAGCCAAGTGGGTCTGCGGGATTCCAGAGGACGTTCGCTCCGCGACTTCGATCTGCAGACACGGCTGTTCAAGTATCCCTGCAGCTATCTGATCTATTCCGAGGCCTTTGACGAGCTGCCGGTGCCGCTGCGGGACCGTATCTACCGGCAGCTCTACAATATCCTAACCGGGCGCAATTCCAGCGAGGAATTCCGCTCGCTCAAACCCGCCGACCGGCTCGCCATTTTGGAAATTCTTCGCGATACAAAACGGGGGCTACCCGACTATTGGAGCCCGGAAGGGGGCGGTTTGTCCGACCAGACCTCTCTCGACCGCGCCCCCGATGTCAAGCCTCCCCGGAAACCGTAGGTTCAGAGTTGTCGAAACTCGTCCGGACCGGCATCGTAAAGAAGCGTGATTTTCAGAAGAAGAAGTTGTTGTTCGATCTTCGCTCCGCCCGTAGCCCCGCCGGTCTGGGGGATATTCGGCGATGCCACCCGCCGACGACGACAGGTATCCACCCGCTGAACCGACTATGCGTCTCGACAAATGGCTCTGGTGCGTGCGGCTTTACAAAACCCGCACCTTGGCGACCGCAGCGATCCGCGGCGGGCATGTCAAACTGGCGGGATGGGCTGCCAAGACGGCCCATGAAGTCAAGGTCGGCGACGTTGTCGTTGCCTGGGTGGGAGATCTCACCCGCACGGTGAAGGTTCTCAATAGTCCGCCCGCGCGCGTCGCCGCACCGCTCGTGTCCCAATACCTGGAAGACCTTACCCCACCGCCGGGAGCCAAGCGGCCGCCGGGCGCCCTTTGGGCCGGGGTCGGTCAGCGGCCCAAAGGCAAGGGCCGCCCGACCAAGCGGGAGCGGCGACAGATCGGAGAATGGATGGGGTGACATCAAGAATCGATGGGTTCGACGAACGAAATCTCGGGTAGCACTCAATCTTGAATGCCCAGCAGGATTCAATGGTTGCCGACCGGCGATGGGTTCTTTGATGCCGTCCTTCCGGCACTCCGTGCGGCGGCACAGTCCGTCCGTCTCGAGACGTATATCTTCAGCTCTCTCTCTCCGGGCGCTGAGATTCTTGACGAATTGGTCGCGGCGGCAAGGCGCGGCGTTCGGGTCCACGTCATGGTTGATTTCCTTGGATCCTATGGACTTGCGGACGAATTCTGGAACCCATTGCGAAGTGCGGGGGGGGATTTTCGGTGGTTCAATCCGCGTCGCCTCAGCCCGATACGCAATCATCGTAAATCCATTATTTGTGACGACCGGATCGCATTCGTCGGTGGCTGCAATCTGGCCCCCGAGTATACCGGCGACGGGATTACCAGCGGCTTTCGAGAGGTGGCTGTCCAGATCGAGGGGCCGATGGCGACGGCACTCGCGAGTTCGTTCGATGCTTTGTTCAAGCGGGCGTCCATCGGCAACCGGCGATGGAGGTTGCTGAGCCGCCTGGATCAACCCCTTCCCATCGCAGCACGGCCGCAGGGCGCGGTCCTTTCCGGCGGCCCCGGCCTGCGTCGAAGCAGCTTGGTCGTGGAACTGCACCGGGACTTGAGCCGAACTGGCAACCTAGACATTCTCACACCTTATTTTTTGCCGCCATTACGCGTTCGGATGGCGATTCAAAAAGTCGCCCGACGAGGCGGTCGCGTCCGCCTGGTGCTGCCGGGCAAATCGGACGTCGCTCTTTCACAGCTGGCGGCCCAAAGTCTCTATCGCAGACTGATTCGAGCCGGAATTGAAGTCTACGAATACCAGCCACAGATACTCCATGCGAAGCTGCTTTGCTTTGATCACACCGTGTACGTCGGCTCCTGCAATCTGGATGTCCGGAGCCTGCGCATCAATCATGAGCTCATGGCCCGGCTCGACGGCCCGACGGCAGTGAATGAATCACGGGACATATTCGAATCGGTGCTGCAAAAGAGTCAGCGAATTACTCCCCAAGCGCTCTCGATCCGAAGGACATTTCTGACTCGATTGAAGGAATATTGGTCCCATTTTCTTCTCGCCACTGTGGATCCCTACATCACGTATTGGCTAATTAAAAAATGACACCCCCGACGGGATGTCCAATCTGAATTCGACTTCCGCCCTGACCGTTCACCGCTATTCTCTGCCCGTGTTCCGTCCCTGCATCGATCTGCGTGCTGGCAAAGTGGTCCAAATTGTCGGCGGTACTCTGAATGACCAGAACACCGGTGTCCGCACCAATTTTGTCTCCGACAAGCCGCCCGCATGGTACGCCGAATTATATCGTCGCGATCAACTCACCGGCGGCCATGTGATCGCGCTCGGACCGAACAATGAATCGGCCGCCCGGGAAGCCCTCGGCGCCTGGCCGGGCGGATTGCAGTATGGCGGCGGCGTCACCCCGGACAACGCCCGCGTCTGGTTGGATGCCGGAGCCTCCAAAGTCATTGTCACCTCCTGGGTTTTTCGTGAGGGACGGCTCGATGCCGAGAGACTCCGGCAGTTGGTCACGATGGTGGGCCGTGACCGACTCGTCCTGGATCTAAGTTGCCGCCGCCGGGACCGGCGGTATTACGTCGTCACCGACCGCTGGCAAAAATTTACGGACCTCGTGGTTGGCCCGGAAACATTAGATCAGCTTGCGGCGTCCTGTTCCGAGTTTCTGGTCCATGCTGCCGACGTCGAAGGACTTTGCGGGGGAATGGAAACCGAGCTACTGCGCGGTCTTGCTCAATGGTCTTCGCTGCCCACGACGTACGCGGGCGGTGCGCGATCCCTGGCCGACCTGGAAGAAGTCGAGGTTCTCAGCCACGGGCGAATCGATCTGACGATCGGAAGCGCCCTGGATATTTTCGGGGGTTACGGCGTGAAGTACGCCGAGGCGGTCCTATTCAATCGGACCCACCCGAGAATCCGCCCGGCGGGTTGCGAAGAGGGTCCGACGTCGACGGGAGGACCGCAGGTCAAACCGTCAGAATTTCCTTCTCCTTGACGGCGAGGTGTTGATCCAGTCTCAGGATGTACTGATCCGTAAGTTTTTGAATTTCCGCCTCCGTTGTCTTGACCTCATCCTCCGAAACACCTCCATCGTTCTTAACCTTTTTCAGCGCTTCGAGCGCCTGACGGCGTTCATTGCGAATGGCGACCCGCCCTTCCTCGGACATCCGCTTGCAGATCTTGACGAACTCGTGGCGTCGCTCGGTGCTAAGGTCGGGCAGAACAATTCGGAGGAACCGGCCCTGTACCGCCGGATTGAGACCAAGTCCGGCCCCTTGGATTCCTTTTTCAATCGCCTTGATGTTGGCTTGGTCAAAGGGTTGCACGACCAGCATGCGCGCTTCCGGCGCGGTGATCGTCGCGAGTTCTTTAAGCCTCATGTGCGAGCCGTAGGCTTCGACCATGACGTTTTCGACCAAGCTTGGGGACGCCTTGCCCGTGCGTACACCGTGGAACTGATGAACCATATGCTCCTCCGTTTTGAGCATCTTCTCTTCAGTCTCTAATAATACATCGTCGATCGTCATAAATACCTCAAATACCAATGGAGCAGGACAAAGTGAGAAACGGTGCGTTCGGGTGCTGAACCGGATACGGTCACATTTAGGTCGACACGGAGGTGCCGACATTTTTTCCGAGGACAACTCGGAGCAGGTTCTCTGGAACGAAAAAGTCGAAAACGACGATGGGCATCTTATTTTCAAGACACAAGGCGAAGGCGGAGGCGTCCATCACCTTGAGTTGTTTCTCGAGTGCCTCGATGTGACTGATGTTGGCGTAGCGTTTCGCGTCCGAAAATTGTTTTGGATCCTTGTCATACACGCCATCCACTTTTGTAGCTTTCAGGATGACATCCACCCCCATTTCATTGGCTCGCAATGCGGCGGCGGTGTCGGTTGAAAAGTAGGGGTTCCCCGTTCCCGCCGCAAAAATGACCACTCGGCCCTTTTCCAGGTGGCGGACGGCCCGGCGGCGGATGAACGGCTCGGCGACCTGCGACATTGGAATAGCGCTTTGGACACGCGTTGGAACGCCCTGTTTTTCAAGGGCGTCTTGCAAGGCCAGGGCGTTGATCACCGTGGCCAACATGCCCATGTAGTCACCCGTTGCTCGCTCAATTCCCCGTTTGCTGCCTTGCAGACCACGGAAAATATTGCCTCCTCCGACCACGATCACCACCTCCACCCCCAGCTTTCGCACTCCCGACACCTGGCTCGCCATGTCGTGCACTGCCTCGGGGCAAATCCCGGAGCCTTCGGTGCCGCCCAAGGCTTCCCCGCTCAACTTCAGGAGGATCCGACGGTACCGCGGCGTAAGTTTTGAGGGTTTTTTCTTCATCGGCACACCCTTGATAACAGTCTCTCGCGGAGTGGTCAATCGGGTGGAAATCAACCCCGATCGCGGTGGGGCGGTGAAAAACTTCTCCTTTCCCCGCTTGCCAGTTTACGGGGAGGTCGCCCATTTTGGGTCATGGCAGCCGCCCAATCGCCCGTGGATCTCGACAAACTGTTCTACCAGCCCGCGGATTCATTCTTTCAAAACCATCGCAGCCAGGCACTGACGTACGATGACGTCACCCTGGCTACGCTCTATACCGATATCCTCCCGCGGGAAACCCAACTCGACACGTCGCTGGCCGACGGCCTCGAACTGCACATCCCGGTCATCTCGGCGGACATGGATACGGTGACGGAGTCGCGCATGGCGATCGCGATGGCGCTGAATGGTGGCCTCGGGCTGATCCACTACAATATGCCCGAAAAGGACCAATTATCCGAGGTCAGCCGGGTCAAATACCACGTCCACGGGCTCATCCAGGAGCCGATCAAAGTCTCGCCCGATCAGCTGATTGGCGATGTCCTGCGGATGATCGAAGAGAAGCGATTTTCGTTCAGCACCTTTCCCGTCGTGGACTCAGGCAACAAACTGCTGGGGCTACTTCCCGGACACGTCGCGAAACCACGCTACGCCAAACGCAAAGTTGCCGAGGCCTTGACCCCTAGATCCCAGGTGCAGACGATACATGAACGCGAGCTGCGGGCCGACCCCATCGCCCGGGCAGACCGCTTCTTCACGGATCATCCTGGGATTCACAAACTCCTGGTGGTCGACGATGAGGATCACCTCCGGGGCCTCTTCACGATGTCCGACATCGAACGAATTACGCAGGAGCGCGGCGCCCAGTTGAAGCCGGCCCGTGATTCGCGTTTTCGCCTGCTCTGCGGGGTGGCAGTCTCTACACCCAGGCTGGCAAATGGTCAAATCGACCGAGACCGGTTTGCCGGCCACGTCGGAGCACTGGTCGACCGAGGCGTCGACTGCGTGGCAATCTCAACCGCCCACGGCCACAGTGCCGGAGTGGGAAGTGCCGTCCGCGTCCTGCGCGATGCATTTCCGCTGCTCCCGATCATTGCGGGCAACGTTACGTCGGCGGCCGGGGTGGCCTACCTTGCTGATTCCGGAGCCAACGTGATCAAGGTCGGGCAGGGCCCCGGATCGATTTGCACCACCCGCATCGTCGCCGGCGTGGGCATCCCCCAACTCACGGCCCTCTATGTGGCCAGCCGGGCGGCATCCTCCCGGCGAGTGACCATTCTCGCGGACGGCGGAATCACGAAGTCCGGTGATATTGTCAAAGCCCTCACCCTGGCCCACGCGGTGGTCTGCGGGGGGCTCCTCGCCGGCTGCCCGGAAGCTCCCGGTCAGATTTTGGAAATTAACGGCAAGGTCTACAAACAGTATCGCGGGATGGGGAGCAGCGCTGCCATGAAAGCGGGATCGGCCGCGCGATATGGCCATGTCAAAGATTCCGCGCACAAAGCGGCGGCGGAGGGCGTTGAGGCTTTGAAAGAAGCCTCGGGTTCGGTGGATACAATTCTCACTCAACTTATCGGTGGCATCCAGTCCGGCATGGGCTACCTCGGAACCGCGACGCTTCCAGAATTGCGCAAAAGGGCTCGCTACATCGGCGTCACCGCCGCCGGCCATCGGGAGGCCGTGCCGCACGACATCATCGAGGTGAAGACGACGGGGTAACCGCCTGCAGGAAGGGGTTGAACGCGTCCGACTTGGATTCCCTGATGGCGGCCAAGGCCCAAGGCCCACGGGCTCGTTATCGCCACGCTGAACTTCCGCCATTTTGAGGGCCTGCCAGGCGGGGCTGTGGAGAATTGGTCCGGATGTCCATAACCTGATTGAAGTATCTGTTGGCCGCCGATCCCGATCCATGTCCCCATCGAAAATGGCCCTCGCTTTTACCGTCTCGCCGTGGCATTTCCCCGCTCAACAATTTCATGAACTTTACCGCGTCATCGCCATACGTGCACATCCGCGCGGGTCGCAGGATGGTCACCTCACCGGTTTGGTCGCGGTCATCCGCCGCGCTAACCTTGGTTCTTCTCACCCTCTCGTTCGCCACGCCAGCCGCCCGGGCGTTCATCGCCACCGGTTCCGATGCTTCCGTCTGGCCGCGGCTCGATGGAGAGATCGGCGTGACCGGTTTCATGGTCGAGGACTTCGAGGACGAGTTTTTGTCGCCCGGTTTGCTCGTCGAGTTGTCGGACTGTGGCGACAATTACGGCGCGACGAACCGCCTGCCGCTGGCGTTTCATTCCGTCACGCACGACCCGAACGGCGCGCAGGTCTTTGTCGGCGGCGTGTGGGACGGCGCGCGGACTCTGATCAATCGCCGCACGCCAGTGCCCACCGGTTACGTTGACGGCAACTGGGGCGACCTCACGTTCCATTTCCCTGGCGGTGCGTCGTCCGTTGGTTTCAGCGTCCAGCAAAACGAAGTCGCTGGGACCTTGCGAATCAATGGCAACCCCTTCGCCTCGCTGACTGGTTACCTGGGCACTGGTACGGGCCGTAACGGCTACCTGCGCGTTGACGCCTCGCCAGGTGAAATCATCTATAGCATTACCATTGTCAACGAGGGCGGCGATGGCATTTCGTTCGATCATCTGGCGTTTCGCCCGGCGGAATGTCTGGAGGGTCAGCCATCCGTCCCGGCGGGTCTGGTTGCTTGGTATCGCGGCGGAACCAACGCCCAGGATTCCGCCGGAATCCATCACGGCACGCTGCAAAACGGGACGGGCTTCGCCGCGGGTAAGGTGGACATGGCTTTCAATTTTGATGGCGCGAACGATTACGTGGACTTGGGCAACTGGTTCAACCTCCAGGCCTTCACGCTTGCCCTCTGGGTGAACCCCCAGCCCGTCCAGCAAGCTTACGCCGACATCATTGACAACAATCATACCGACTACCGGAGTTGGGTGATCCAATATGATAACGTCGGATTGCAGTTCCATTTTGGTGCCAACGGCCTCGGCGGCTTGAATTTCAACCTGACCGCGAACACGTGGCAGCATCTCGTCGTGACCGTAGACACGAACCGGCAGTTGCGCGTCTTCCTGGATGGGCAGCTTCTGGGCACGGTGGAAGGAAGCGGCCCGATTTCATACGACGGTTCGCAATTCCTGCGCTTGAGCGCGTGGGGCGGCGGGGGCAGGCATTTTAACGGGCTGATTGACGAAGTTCAGATCTTTGATCGCCCCCTGGCCACGTCCGAAGTCGTCGGGCTGCTGGGCAACCGCTACGAACTCGCCATCCGTGCCTCCGGCGACCGGGTCATCGTCGAATGGCCGCTGGCATGTGCCTGTTGCGTTTTGGAAGCGAGTGAGCACCTGGGTCCGGCCGCGAGTTGGATTCCCCTCGGCACGCCCCCCCAATCCGTCGACAATCGCTTGCGTACCTTCAGACCTCAGTAAAACCGGCAAAATTGGTTGAGAAGATGTGGAAGTTCAATTCCCTGAAAAGGAGCGAAAAGCGGGGTCGGGTCGAGGACCGATTGGAGGAGTTTTTGGCGGGCTCATCCGCTGAAGGTTAGCCCACCCTGGAGTG
>CAMAUY010000130.1 GCA_945861565.1 Akkermansia muciniphila | reverse complement strand
CTAAACTTCAAATCGCCCGTTGACTTCGAATTCAAAAACAACTAACTAAAAAGCTCCTCTTTCTCTCTCCACTTTTTCGAAGCAATCCCATGTCGCCGAACATCGCACGGAGATTCACGTCCTTAAACGCGGCGTATGGGAAAACAAGGGCGAACAGGTCGGCCCGCGACCCTTGAGTGCGCTGGTGCAGAACTCGTTTCCGGAACTGCCTGCGGACTCTCCGAATCCCCGTACCGAACTTGCCCGATGGCTGACGGACCCCAATAATCCGCTCACGCCGCGCGTGGTGGTTAATCGCATCTGGCAGCAGCACTTCGGGTTGGGCCTGGTGAAGACAGCGAATGATTTCGGAGCCAACGGGGATCGTCCGAGCCATCCCGAACTGCTGGATTGGATGGCGTCAGAACTGATTAGGAACGGATGGAAACTCAAACCGTTGCATCGGATGATCCTCTTGAGCAGTGCCTACCGGCAGGCTTCCCGTTCCCCGACGGCGAGTGCGGCGATGGCACTGGATCCGGAGAACCGCTGGTTGTGGCAGTTCAATCGACGGCGCCTTTCCGCCGAGGAAATCCGTGACGCCATGCTGGCCGTCTCCGGTCGGTTGAATTCGAAGCAGGGGGGACCGAGCGTCATGGTGCCGGTGGACAAGGAGCTGTTGGGGCAACTCTACAAACCGTCGCAATGGCAAGTCACCCGGGATGCGGCTGAACATGATCGGCGTTCCATCTATATGATTGCGAAACGCAATCTGCGCGTACCGTTCATGGAGGTATTTGATGCCCCGGCGCTGCTGACCAGTTGCCCGGTTCGTGAATCCAGCACGCACGCGCCCCAGGCATTGGAGTTGCTCAATGGCAAACTATCCAACGACCTGGCCAGGGAGTTTGCAGGGCGTCTTCGACACGATTCCGGCTTGGAGCCGCAACGGATGGTTGAGCGCGCCTATTGGCTCGTGTTGGGACGCCCACCCACAATTGCAGAGCGCCGTCTGTCGCTCGATTTCCTGCGCGACCGGTCGCCGAAGGAGTTCGCTCTGGCTCTATTTAATCTCAACGCGTTTCTTTATGTTCAATAGAGTGCCCGAACATTCCCGCCCCACCGTGACCCGACGCGAGTTCATTCGGGATGCGTTTGGCGGCTTTGGGGGATTGGCGCTCGCCTCGCTTCTGAATGAGCAGGCAGCTCGGGCTGCCGCAACCGATCCGCTGTTGTCGAGACCGGCCCATTTTCCCGCCCGTGCCCGCTCCGTAATATTTCTGTTCATGGCCGGCGGTCCCAGCCATATCGAGACGTTTGATCCGAAGCCGCTCTTGAATAAACTTTCGGGGACGGTGCGTCCGAAGGAATTCGGAGAGGCGAAATATCAATTCATTAAGACCACGGCCAAATTGCTTGGCACGAAGCGTACGTTTTGCAAATTTGGCCAGAGCGGCATTGAGGTGTCTGATCTTTTTCCGAAGGTTGCGATCTGCGTGGACGATCTCGCGGTCATTCGGTCTTGTCATGGCAACAGCGTCGTCCATTCCGCCGCCCAGTATGAATTGTTCAGCGGCCGCATCACGCCTGGTTTTCCGAGCATGGGTTCGTGGATGACGTATGGACTTGGATCGGAAAGTGATTCCCTCCCTTCCTATGTGGTGATGCCGGATCCAAATGGCGCGCTGCCGGCCGGACAGCCGATGTATGACCGGGGATTCTTACCGGCTGTTTTTCAACCGACGATGTTTCGGCCCGGCGAAAAGCCGGTGCTGAACCTCGACTTTCCGAACGGAATTTCCTTAGCCGAGCGTAAACAGACATTGGACCTGATTCAGCGACTGAATGCGGCCAATCTGCAGCCCGACGATTACGAATTCTCAGCCCGCATCAACGCCTACGACCTGGCCTTTAAGATGCAGACCGAGGCACCTGCTGTCCTCGACCTTTCAAGAGAACCGCAGGAAACGCTCGATCTCTATGGCATTGGCGGCGGGTTGACCCACGATTACGGTCGCCGCTGTTTACTGGCGCGCAAACTGGTTGAAAAGGGAGTCCGTTTCATTGTGGTCGTCTCCGGCGGTGGCTCCGGAAATCTCACGTGGGATGCGCACGGTGACATCGAAGAAAACCATTTGCGAATGGCTGCTCAGACCGACAAACCAATGGCTGGGTTGCTGATGGATCTTAAGCGCCGCGGCCTTCTCGACAGCACGCTGGTCGTGTGGGGCGGCGAGTTCGGCCGATCCCCGGAAGCGGAATCTGGCAGAGGCCGGGATCATCACAATCTGGGCTTTTCCATGTGGATGGCGGGCGGCGGAATCAAGGGCGGACAAGTAGTCGGTGCAACGGATGACATCGGTTTGCATGCTGTCGAAAAGCCGTACCATTTTCGGGATGTGCACACCACTATTCTTCATCAATTGGGTCTTGATCAACGCAAGTTGACCTACCCGCACCTTGGCCGGAACGAACGACTCACCTTTGTCGAGGGCAACGTCATCGAGGAAATTATCTAGAGCCTGATGACAATGCGCCAAATTGTGGCGATATTCTCTGTCGCCCCTCCTGGGCTCGCGCACCGCGTTCCTGAAATCCCACGGCTGACCATGGGCTAAGTTCTTGCGGCGCTCCGCGCCTCCTGAGCACAGTGGATCGAGAGAACGGCGCGGACGCCAGCCAGAGCTTCAACGGGAATTAGTCGTTGGCTCGATTGGTCCACATACCCAGGGTTGATTTCTTGACGAACTCAGCATGGCCGTCGCAGAAGCTGGTGCTAAAGCCTCCCGAGTGGCGCTTAGCAACGTGGCCCATGGTCGCCACTTTGGAGTCTTTGGCGTTGCCCATAAAAGCCGAGCCGAAGCCCGCGTTGTACCACGCATCCGTTTGTTCGAGACGCCAGATTTCGAAGACGTTCGTATTGCCGTCGCAGATCGCAATCGTCGTTGCGGAGCTCTGGATGTCCGCCATGGATCGACTGGGATTATTCCAATTGTTGATGAAGGGACCGCTGGCACCCACCCACTCCGTTTTCCCGCTTTCCGGATAGGCGCCGGCTTGGGCGTTACAAATAAAATCTTTGACCAGTGTTTTGGGCGTCTTAGGTGGACGGCGATCCGTCCAGATGGCGTGAGTCACGACGCTGGGGCAGCTGTAGATGATCTCACTATCGATATAGGGCCGGCACAGATCCTGCCACCAGTAGAGCTCCTGTTGCCCCGGCCAACTATAGGCATAACCATACGGTAGAAAATCGTTATAGTTGCCTGCATACATCATCGTGGCGAATCCGATCTGCCGCATGTTTGAAAGGCACTTGATTTGTAGCGCCTTCGCCTTGGATTTGGACAGAGCCGGCAGAAGCATGCCGGCGAGGATGGCGATGATCGCAATGACGACGAGGAGTTCGATAAGAGTGAAGGCGCTGCGCACCTTTGAACGTGCCGACGGAGAGTCCAGGCTGTATCTCACGTTCTGCACCCTCCCTCTGCCCCGACCAGCCGTCAATTCAATTTCCAGGTCCCAATTCATGCTTATTTTTTCGCCACGGCCATTCGGGCAAGCGATCTGAATTGCGGCCAAAGCGTTGCAGAAATGAGTGGCTCCCAAATCCGCGGATAAGGAGAACCGCGGATGAACACGGATTGACGCGGATAGAAAGGGCATGGAATCTGCGTCTATCGGCGTTTATCCGTGGTTCAGGGTGGCTCTTGACAGGGTGCTCATCTGTGATAGATATTTGGTATCATGAAAACTGCCACAGTCGCCGATTTACGAAACAGGTTCCGTCTCATTTCGTCATGGATTGAGCACGGTGAGACGGTGCAGATCATTAAGAGAGGAAGGCCATTTGCTCGATTGTCAGCGATTCCCGCCGCCGCCTCCAAAGTGGCGGCTTTAAAACCGGACATCATGGCTCAATTGCGCGAGGTCTGGGGGGAAAAGGTTTTCACGATGGACGAGGTGAAAGCGATGCGAGCCGCAGAAAGAGCGGAGGACTTAGGATGAGCGCCTATCCAGACACATCGTTTCTGTGTGCGATGTATCGTCTGCAGGCTAACTCCCTCCGAGCCGCAACGTATTTTGCCGCCATGCCGGAGCCGCTGCGCGTCGCATCCCCGCTACTCTACGAATTCCGGCAGTCTACCCGCTGGCAGGTTTTCCTGAATGCGAAGGATTCTTCGAAAGGCTTTGACCGGGTGACGGCCCAAGCGGCTTTGGCCATGCTCCAGGCGAACATTGCCGGAGGGGCCATCGTCGTGGTGCCGGTGGACTGGGCGGACGTGGCGAGCACCGGGGAACGCCTCTCAACGCAGTATACCTGGGCTCGGGGTTATCGGGCTTTCGACATCCTTCATGTGGCCACGGCGTTGCATCTCGGAGTTTCGGAATTTCTAACCTTTGACAGCCAACAAAAGCAGTTGGCCAGAGCCGAAGGACTTCTCGTACCGCTATGACAGGCATGCCAGTGATCATTGCGGTTGGGTTGATTATGGCCGTTCTTGTTTCTCGGTCCTCACCGTGCCCGACGGGTCGGCCATGGCCGCCAGGCGCGGCAACGCGAGCGATGCGAGGAGCAACAGTCCCGTGACGATTCCGGTGAGTTCAGACGCCGTGCTGAGTGTCGCGGGGAGTCGTGTCAGTCCGTTCCCGAGAACACCCAAGACAGCGACGCCGAGGACGGTGCCGGCAACGCTGCCGCGTCCGCCAAAAATACTGGCGCCACCCAGCACCACCGCCGTGATCGCCGCCAATTCATATCCAGTGCCGGCGTCGGCCTTCGCCGTTCCAAAGCGCGCGGTATAGGTCAGTGCGGCCAGACCCGCGATTGCACCGGCGAGACAATAGGCACTGGCCACCCGGCGTTGGACGGGGAGTCCGGCATACTCGGCGCCCTCGGCGGAAAAGCCGATGGCTCGGATGGCTCGGCCCCAGGTGGTTTGATGGATGAGCATCGCAATGCCCACGGTACAGGCCAGAAGCAATCCAGCCTGGGCAGGCAGACCGCCCCACGCGCCCGTGCCAATGAAAAGGAAGGATTCCGGAAAGCCCGTAAACGCATCCGTCCCCTGAGTGATCGCCTCCGCCAATCCTCGGAACAGGGAATAGGTGCTCAAGGTGACAATCAGCGGAGGCAGGCGGAGGCGGGTAATCAAGAAGGCATTCATCGCACCACCGATCAGGCCAACCACAATCGAACCCACCGCCGCCATCGGCCAGTCGACCCCCACATCTCGCCAGAGCTTTCCGAAAAGTACCGCACAGAGTCCCAGGAGGGAGCCGACGGAGAGATCGATGCCGCCCGTCAGAATCACCGGCAACATCACCAACGCCAGCATTCCGATTTCAACGGAATGCCGTATTATATTGATTCCGTTGTCTGCGGTCAGAAATCGGCGCCCAAAAAATCCAAACACGATTAATTCAATTGCCAGCAACAGCATCAATCCGACTTCGTGGCGGAATCGGAAGCGTGACAATTTCCCAATGAACGGGGCAGAGCTTGATGGCATGGCAGAGATGGGTTGAGGTCAGGTCGCCTGAGAACGGCACTGTCGTTTCGGACGTCGGAGACCGTCGGCCATGACGGCGGTGAGAATGATGGCTCCGTGGACGGCTTTGTCCCAGTACGGTTTGGCTCCAAGATACGTGAGCGCCGGACTGATGCTCACCAACAGGAGGGTGGCCGGGAGGAGTGTGAGCAGGCGGCCTCGTCCGCCGGACACCGCGAACCCGGCAACGACTGCGGCGGCGACTGCCTCGAGTTCTAAAAGTCGCCCGGTGTTGGGATCAATTTGGGGAGATTGGGCAATATTAAGCGCTGCGGCGAGTCCGGTTAGAGTTCCGCAGAGGCCGAATGCTGCGAAGGTTGCGCGGCCCGGTGAAATCCCTGCTAGGCGGGCAGCCTCGGGATCCGACCCGACGGCATGAAGGTGCCGACCCGCCGCAAGGTTCTTTTGAGCCCAGGCGAGAACGGTGAGAACCCCCAGAGCGGCCAGAACGATCGCCCATTGCCCACCCACCATCGAAAGGCTGAACCACTGGGTGTTATCCGGGAGATTAATGAAAACGCCTTGTTGACCCAGCCGCAGGGATTCGCGCCACGTCACCATCGTGGCGAGCGTCACGACGATGGAAGGCAACCGTAAAGTCGCTACCAAGAAGCCGTTGATCACACCGCCCCCGAGGCCGGTCACAATGGCAACGGCCACGATTACCACGGGAGTGGGAGCGACGTGGGAGGCGTGCCCGGCGGCGACGCTGGCGACGGCATAGAGAGAGCCTACGGAGATGTCGATGTTGCGGGTAAGAATGACGAGGGCGATGCCGCAAGCCACCAAGAGTTTGGGCGCCGAGGATGTAAGACGAGATAGCAGTGGCTGTGGGGAAAAGAAGTCCGGGGCAAACACGGCGAGGCCGAGCCATAGGATGGCAAGGACGGTCGCCACCGTGAATTCGCGAGCATTCCACTTCAGCACGGCGGATCCCCAGGTTCCAGGTTTCCCAGAGCGGCTCGCATCAACTGTGCGGCGCTGGGGTGCCCTTCAAATAGGGCTGTCAGTGTTCCCGATCGCATGACGCCAATGCGGTGACTCAAGGCCAGTATTTCCGGCAACTCGCTCGAAATCAAAAGCACGGCAAGTCCCTGATCAACGAGGCTGCGGATATGTCGATGAATTTCAGACTTGGCTCCGACATCCACACCCTGAGTTGGCTCGTCCAGGATGAGTACCCGCGGGTTCGCGGCCAGCCATCGGGCCATGGCGACCTTTTGCTGGTTACCTCCGCTCAACGTAGCGACTTCGGCACTGGTGCCAGCCGTCTTGATGCCCAGGCGGTGGATATAGTGTTCCGCTAGGGTCTGCTCCGCATCGGGCCGCAGCCATCCCCCGGGAAACAACCGAGTGTGTACCGACATGGAAATATTCTGCGCCACGGAAAGATCCAAAATGATTCCATGCCGGCGCCGATCCTCCGGCAGGTAACCGATCCCAAGTGCGATCGCTTCTTCCGGGGATGAAATCGTTACGGGAATGCCGTCCAGCCGGATTTCACCGGTATCCGCGGGGGTTAGCCCAAACAGAATCCGGGCTAACTCGGTTCGCCCGGCACCGACGAGCCCGGTCAATCCTACAATTTCGCCGGCACGAACAGCGAATGTGATGTCGTGAACTCCGCTGATTTCACATCCCAATCCGTGAACGGTCAGGCGATCCGGCGCGCCTGCGGCCGGGATTGCGACGGACGTCCGCTCCAAGTGTCGCCCGACCATCCAGTGGATGAGATCGGCCTCGTCGAAACCCTGACCGATGGCTGTCCCTTCCGCGCTGCCCGTTCTCGTCAAGTCCCGGGTCACCACACTTTCGCCATCACGGAGAACCGTGACCCGATCGGCGATCCGAAAGATTTCTTCGAGGCGGTGTGAGATATAGATAATCCCCGACCCGTTGCGGCGGAGGTGGTCGACGACCCCAAACAAGAGCTCCTGTTCCGGTTGCGTCAGGGACGCGGTGGGCTCATCCATGATGAGAATCTTCGCCCCGGCTCCGATGGCGCAGGCAATCTCAACCAACTGTTGCTGGGGCATGGAAAGATCGTGTACCCCGGTCTCGCCGGAGAATCCGGCGCCCACCTGACGGAGCAGAGACGCTGCGAGTCGACGGCGCTCACGGTGACGGACGCGACGAAACGGTGATGTCGATTCGAGCCGCAGGCCGATATTTTCAGTGACGGTGAGATCGGGAAAAAGCGCCGGTTGCTGATAGATGCAGGCAATACCTAGGCTGCGAGCCATTGCGGGGGTCAGTCGCGCAATGGGATGTCCTCCCACCGCCATCGTCCCGGCGTCCGAGGGATGGGCACCGGTGATTACCTTGATCAGTGTCGACTTTCCAGCACCATTGCCACCGAGGAGCGCGTGGACCTCGCCTGGGCGTAAGTCGAAGGACACGCCGTTCAGGGCGGTCACCGCGCCAAACGTCTTCTTGATCCCGACGAGCTGGAGCAAGGCTGACGTCACGCTCGTTGGACCCGAGTCTGCATTTCGTAACGTCGAACATCGCTGAGCCAAGCTTCTCCGATCGGGACATTCAGACGTTTGCAGTGTTCGTTCCAAACGGCGCCGACGGGCAAGAAACGGGCCTCTTCCTGCAGGGCGAGCCGGGCGGTTTGGTCTCCGCAAGCCTCCGCCTCCCGGATTCCGGGAGGCTCCAACAGAGCAATCAATAGTGCCCGGAGGAGATTACGCGCGCCAATGACCCAGGCGGCGATTCGATTGATGCTGGCATCAAAATAATCGAGTCCCAAATGAACTCTCCCCAATAGTCCGTTGGCCACCACTTCTCGCGTCATCGCGAGAAGTTCATCCGCGAGGGTGACCACATGATCGCTGTCCCAACGCACACCACGACTGACATGGAGCAGAATCTCTGGAAGGAACTGCAGCACGCTGGAAATCTTGTCGGCGATGGATTCCGTGGGGTGAAAATGCCCCGAATCGAGGCAGAGCAGTTTCCGTCGAGTCAGTGCGTATCCAAAATAAAACTCGGCGGAGCCTACCGTGCACGATTCCGCTCCGATTCCAAAAAGCTTGGGCTCGACCGCATCCCGTAGGTGCTCGACCGGATACCGTTTTTGAAACACGGCGTCGAGCGATTCGGCGAGGCGCTCCCGCGGCCCTTGCCGATCCGCCGGTGTGTCCTTGAATCCGTCTGGAATCCAGAGGTTATTGATGCATGGGGTGTGCAACGCGTGCCCCATTGCCGCCGCGATTGCCCGCGACCGCCGGCAGTGAGTGATCCAGAATTGCCGGACGGAAGCGTCGGGATGGGACAGGGTAAAGCCATCCGCCGCCTTCGGGTGGGCAAAGCACGTCGGATTGAAATCCAAACCCAGTTGACGGTCAGCGGCCCAGGCAATCCAAGTCCGAAAATGCTCGGGTGCCACCTCATCGCGATCCACCGGCCGATCGCCAAAGTCCCCGTACATGGCGTGGAGGTTAATTCGATGCTTTCCCGGAATAAGCGCCAACACCTGGTCGAGATCCGCCCGCAGTTCCGCGGCATTGGTGGCACGACCGGGCTGATTACCCGTCACCGCGAGACCGCCCCCAATAGGGCCTCGGTTATTTTCAAATCCGCCGACATCGTCGCCCTGCCAACAGTGCAGCGATACGCTGATGCCCGCGAGTGTCCGCAGTGCGGCTTCGACATCGACACCTCGTTCCGCGAATTGCTCGCAAGCAAACGAGTAGGCGGGGTCCGCGGTGTTCCGATTGCGTTGCCGGGAGGGAGTCGGTGTCTTCATTTTGGAATGGATGAATCGTCTCCTCAGGGAGAAGGGCAGGGTAGGTGAGCGTTGAAACTGTTTTCGTCCGACTCGAGGCCCGGATTTTTACTTTCCTACCATCTTAATCCAGCGAAAAAACGATTCGAGCGGCGAGGTATCGAGAGCCAGAACCAGTCAATGCCCCTGTTTTTACCTCAGAATGGGGAGGGTTCTGCTTCGCCGTGCCGTCTTGTCAGCGTTGGCGCAATCCCGCAGGGTCTCGCTCCATCGATGCCCGACATTTTGCTCACGACGCTCAATGCCAAGTATATCCATGCCGCCTTCGGCCTGCGCTATCTCATGGCCAATCTCGGTGGGCTCCGGTCTCGGGCGGCGATCGCCGAGTTCGACATCAACCAGAGACCCGTCGAAATCGCCGGGACAATTCTCGGGCATCATCCCCGAATCGTCGGGATCGGAGTCTATATCTGGAATGTTGCGCCTGCCACTGAGCTCGTCGCCATCTTGCGCGCCGCCCGTCCCGATCTGGTGATTGTGTTGGGAGGCCCCGAGGTGAGCTATGAGTGTGACCGTCAGGAAATCGTACGCCTCGCGGATTACGTCATTACCGGGGAAGCGGATCTCAAATTCGCGGAAGTGTGCGAGACCCTGCTGACGGGGAATCGTCCGCCGTTCAAGATCATTCCTGCGGACATTCCGGACGTTGGTAGCATGCAGCTTCCGTACGACGACTATGACGATCGGGATGCAGCTCATCGCGTGATCTATGTCGAGGCGTCCCGCGGATGCCCCTTTACCTGTGAGTTCTGTCTCTCGTCCCTGGATATTCCCGTCCGGCAGTTTCCATTGCCCCCATTCTTAAACGCGATGCAGCGCCTGTTGGATCGCGGCGTTCGCCAGTTCAAATTTGTCGATCGCACCTTCAATCTTAATCTGGAGACGAGTCGATCCATTCTACAATTCTTTCTCGCTCGATGGACACCCGGGCTATTTGTCCACTTTGAAATGGTTCCGGACCGCTTACCGGAGGCCTTGCGGGAGGTGATTGCTCAATTTCCACCCGGAGCGTTGCAATTTGAGGTCGGCATCCAAACGTTCAACCCGGAGGTGGAACGGCTCATCAGCCGCCGGCAGAACCACGAACGGTTGAACGACAATCTCCATTGGCTGCGTGAGCAGAGCGGGGTGCATGTACATGCTGACCTGATCGCGGGTCTCCCCGGAGAAACTCTCGTCAGTTTCGCAGCCGGGTTCGATCGCTTGGTGGCGATGCGCCCTCAAGAGATCCAGGTGGGCATTCTCAAACGCCTCCGTGGGACACCGATCGGGCGACACGATGCCGAGTGGCAGATGGTTTATAACCCGCACCCACCCTACGAGATTCTGCAGAATCGGCTGCTTGACTTTGCGACTGTCCAATTCCTCCGTCGTTTTTCGCGTTTTTGGGATCTATACTCCAACAGTGGCCATTTTCTAGAGTCACTTCCATGGATCTGGAAACGGGCCGACGGTTCCGGCGATTCTCCGTTTGCTGGATTTCAATCCTTTTGCGCGTGGCTCAACGAGCGTGGCACCAAGACCTCAGGCATTGCTCTCACGCGACAATACGAATTGCTCTGGGAATATATCGTGGGGGTGCGGGCTGGCGATCGGCTGAAGTTCGGTCCGGTGCTCAGCCAGGACTATCGACGATCTGGGCGTAGCGATCTTCCAAGCTGGTTGTTGGGGGGCGGCAATGACCGAGGGAATTCCAAGAAGGCACGAGCGTCCGGATTGCCGGTCCGGCAGGCGCGTCATTTGGAAAGGGCGGAACCCGCTACTCGGACGGCCGATCAGTCTAATCCGGGAAGCTGAATCGACGCCGGCTAAGCGTCTCGTTTTTGTGCTTGTAGATCATTTTGCTGGGGGTAGCGTCGCGACTAATGCCTCCTCCGCCGTCGCCGCTCAAAGATGATGTATTGGGGTCTATCGACGCGGCATCGTCCATGACGCCTCTGGCTGCCCCGATTTGGGGTCGAAAGCGCCGTCGCCCCGCTCGCCGAGCGCCGGGAGAGGCTTTCACCCTCATCGAGTTATTGGTTGTGATCGCGATTATCGCGATTCTGGCGGGCATGTTGTTGCCCGCCCTCGCCAAAGCCAAGGACCGGGGAAGACGCACCGCATGCCTGAGCAATATGAAGCAGACGGGTCTGGCCCTCGTCCTTTATGGAGAAGACAACGCCGGTAAACTTCCCCCGCTTACGATGGCCGTCCTGCAGTTCGGGGCCAGCAATGCGCCGCTCAATTTTCTCAAGGCGCTGATTCCCTATGCGGGTCACCGCGTCTTCGCCTGCCCGAGCGTCCGGCCGCATGAGGATCCGCAGTTCGTGCCCACATTGGAAAGCAGTGCCAGCTACATCGGCAATGCGGCCATTCTAGGTCGTTCGTTGTCGCACGTCCCAACGCCGTCCAGCATCATCGTCATGCAGGAGGGTTGGACGCGAAGCAGTTACGGATTGCTCGAGCCCGAACCGATCGAGCGGGGGGACGGCGTCATTCCGACACACTTCACTCAATGGCACACCTGGATTGACACGGCTACCGGCGGTTGGTGGGACAAGCCGGGGATCGAGCGGTTCAGCAATGTCCACAATGAGGGGGGCAACCTGATCTACGTCGACGGTCATGCAGATTATCGCAAGTACCGGCGACTCGAGAGCGGCGACTTCGGCCTCGTCGATCCCGGAACGAAAAAGAGCGATCCGTATCAACCCACGGAAGCGCATTCGCGGAAGGTCTACATCTTGGCCTTCTGAGCGGGGCAGGCCGCTCCTGTGGTCTCTCGCGTGACGATTACGATGCGGATGAATAGGCTATAAGCCCTTGCCAGTCCACATTCTGTCATCGCGATTGGTCAAGTCGGCGTGATTCTTTCTGAACCATTGCGAATGGCCGTCCGCCATCGTGAAATTCATACCCCCCGAATGCCGAAAATTAGCCGAGGTGGGATAGATGGACCATTTCGTGCTGGCATCCGTTCCGGCCCCGCTCGGGGGGCCTAGTGCCACGCTGCTTCCGACGGTTTCAAGGGCCAGCACAGTCTGGCTGGGGGAAGCGATGGAGGTCATTTTCAGCGGTGGATTGAAGGTCTTCCAAGTGTTGCCCTGAAGGGAAATGCCGCCGCCGAGGAAGTGGTTCCAGCCATAGGAAGCCGGTATCCCCGAAGCGCCAACCCAGGTGTCGTCCTTGGTCTTGGTGGGACAAAACCAGAAATCCTGGCTCTTGATATAAGGATACAGCATGTAGTTTGAGAAGGGCGTCTTTCCAGGCCAGTAAGCCCAGACGGGAGTTGGCCAGAGATTGGCGGGGGGGAATGTATCCTCAAAGTCGTGCACATAGAGCGTAAATCCCAGCCCAATCTGACGCATGTTCGATAGACACTTGGTTTGTTGTGCCTTCGCTTTGGCCTTCCCCAGGGCCGGTAGGAGCATGCCAGCCAGGATCGCGATGATTGCGATGACGACGAGCAGTTCGATCAAAGTGAAGGCATTCCTTTTTACGGGAGGAGGAGGGGGGCTTTGGACTGTTTTCATCGTCACTTGATTTGAGAGCGAGGGTTACTGTTTTTCGGGTCAAACGTGTTCCTGAGTTCGGAATCGTACGGAGCATCACGAAGAGCCCGGTCGGAATTAATCGGCTTGTCGCTGACACGCCATCGTACCAACCCCACGTCCATCTTGCACAAGGGCTGCGTGGGCTCATTGCGGAAGCCGGTCCCGAAAGTAGTCAGCAACGCTCCATCTGGCAACTGAACTGTGGAAGTGGTTTGGCTCAGACCCCACCACGAATTGCGCCCGGTAATCTTGCCCGTCCAATGGGCGAGGATGTATTTGTGATCCAGATCCCACGTTTTGCCGTTGTCGTGGCTTATCACCGCTTCAATGCCGAAACGGGGAAAGCCGGTTTTTGCGTCCGTGTAACCGATCCGCACAACGTAGGACATAACGATGTCGCCGTTCGGAAGCACCACCAAGCTCGGGTGATGCCGGCCGTACTCATAAAGGGGGCTCAAATCGGACCAGGTCGCCCCGTTGTTGCGTGAAATCGATATGCCCATGCCGGAGTACATGTCGAGTTCGCCCGTGAATCGCACGGGATTGTCCGTGCGGCAGGCGGCCACAATGTCACCATTCCTCGCCCGCACCAGTGCGATCTCGTTGACGCCATGCCAAGCGGGCACGGGAGTCTCACGACTCCAGGATTTCCCGAGATCCTCGCTGAACCATAGATAGCCTTGCGAGTATTTACTCTTGGGGTCGTCTCGTCGCGCGCCCGTCTCGTTCCACCGAGTTTCGGCTAGTCGTACGATTTGCCCGGACCTGTCCCGATCCACCAGCAACGGGTCCCAATGGTAGAGATCGCGGCCGTTGGCACCTTTGGGCACCGGCGCCATCTCGGTCCACGTCATCCCATAGTCTCGGCTAAAGTAGCGGGTGCCGGATTCCGGGCTGGTTGTCAGAAATCCGTTCTCGAAATAAGTCAGGCCCGCCGTGATACCAACATCGGGCTTGCCTTGCTCGTTCGTGTGCAGCCACCGCCGTTCACTCCACGTTGCTCCCAGGTCATCGCTATGAATCACCACGGTGCGGACCGTCGGAGGCCCATACTCAATCGTCATGAGCAGGCGTTTCTTCTCCGGCATATAGACGAGGTTGGGCATCTGTGCGTTTTCGTGCCCCCACGCAGCGGTAACCAGCTGGAAATGTGCCGGCAGCGGCGTGCGTTCGGCCGAGCCGTTCACGCGCTCGATGGTGTAACCCAACCATCCCGGGGTCGGATTCGTGGCGGCAATGAGCTCGGGCGTTTTCGAGGCTACGAGGTTGTTTCCTTCCGCACTGACGACGAGTGAGGTGTTCCCCGTCGCCGGGGTTCGCCACGAACAGCCTGGGCAAAAAAGTGCCAGGACAACGATCACGGTGGCTGCCAGTGTTTGCTTCTTCAAGCGTATTGAGGATTATGGATTAGGTCTCCTCAGCAGAATCTGTGGGTACAATTTGAATGTACTCAGATGGAAGTTGCATGCTATCAATGAATTACAGCGCTACTGAACTCACCAACGTTTGACCACTGATCCCCTGGGGAGCTGGCCGAGCTTTCCAGCAGCAGGCAGGCG
>CAMAUY010000129.1 GCA_945861565.1 Akkermansia muciniphila | reverse complement strand
ACGGAGTATCCAAGAGGCCACTAAAGAAGAACGAAGCGTTACGGACCCGTGTGGAGGAAGATCTTATGAACCTCAACAATAATCCAGAGTTGGTGCGTTCATTTTTTATGGCAGAAAGTGTAGTCTATGCTAAAGACTGATCAGTAAGTCCCGCAAAATCGCTCCACCGACCTCTGATTACCTCGCTAACCTAAGCCCAAATCTGAGTGGCATTGGGCAGGATGCCAGCGCTCCCAGGGAGTCGGTTCATGGGTAGCAAAGTTTTCCAAAGAATGGACATGAATTGGGACCCTGAACCGAAGCACCACCTCACCCGCCCTTCGGGCACCCTCTCCCCCACTCGGAGTGGCGAAGAGGGCGAAGCAATGGCCGGTTCATGGAGTACTGTGGTTAGAGGCGCTGGATCTTTTCGAGGAGGCTGCTCGTGGACTTACCCGTGATGAACGGAATGAAGACGATCCGGCCACCCACGGATTCCAGAATTCGCCGTTCGTCCGTATCGATCGTCCCCAGCGAGTAGTCGCCCCCTTTGACCCAGACATCGGGGCGCACGCGTTCGAGAAAATTACCCGCCCGTTTCTCGGGGAATATCGTGACAGCGTCCACGGCGGCAAGCGCCGCGAGGAGGCGGGCCCGGTCCACCTCGGGATTGATTGGGCGCGCCGGCCCCTTCAGGGCGGCGACACTCGCGTCGCTATTGACTCCGATCAGCAGCAAATCTCCCTGCGATCGGGCCGCCTCGAGGTAGGCAATGTGGCCGACGTGGAGCAGATCGAAACAGCCGTTGGTCACAACGACGCGTCGGCCAACCTTTCGCTGGGCCTCGCGCCAGGCGGCGATTTCGGCGAGGGGAAAAACCTTTTGGCTCGTGGTCACCCGCTGAGTGTCGAAGAGGGAGGGAGACCCCGGCAAACAAGAAATCGCCCTCGGGAGACTCTCATCCGGCCTATTCGGCCGGAGGGTAGGATGGACCGTTGGGATCCCCGTCGCCTCGGCGGTATTGGAACGGAACGCTGTCCACGATCCCCTGTACGAGGCTGGCAAAAGTGCTGCCCTGTTTTTCCATGTGGACGAGAATCTTTTTCACTGCGGGCTGGTCATAGTACTCGAGCCCGCGCCCAAGGGCATACGTGAGCAGTTTTTCGGCGAGGCAATGCAGAAATTCGGCCCGACGCGACCCGGCCAGGATTCGCATCAGGCCGTCGGGGCCCGCAAATTTCTCTCCACTCACCAGCTCTCCGGCAGGGTCGATTGGGTCCTTTCCATCAAGATCACGCCAGCGGCCAATCGCATCGAAATTCTCGAAAGCAAACCCGATGGGATCCATTCGGGCATGACAACTGGCGCACAAGACGTTGTCACGGTGCTGCTCCATTTTCTGCCGCAGGGTGCCGGTAAGCTCCTCCCCGGCTTTGAGTTCCGGGACGTTCGGGGGCGGGGGAGGCGGGGGGGCGCCGAGCAGGTTGTCGAGGACGTACTTGCCCCGTTTCACCGGCGAAGTGCGAGTGGGGTTCGAGGTCAACGTGAGGAGGCTGCCGTGGGTCAGGAGTCCTCCGCGGGGCGTGTTCTTCAACGACACCCGCACGAAGTCGTCGCCAGTTATTCCATCGATACCGTAGTGCTCTGCGAGCGGTTGGTTCACGAAGGTGTAGTCGGCATCGATCAATTCCGTAACCGGCCGGTTTGCCTGCACCACATGACGCAGAAATCTTGACGTTTCCTCGCGCATGGCGTCCCGCAGTCGGTTGTCATAGCTAGGAAATTTCTTCCGATCGGGAGCCGCGACGTCCAACAGCCGGAGGTTGAGCCATTGCGACGCAAAATTGTCTACCAAAGCGGCGGACTTTGGATGGGCAATCATCCGCGACACCTGGGGGGCGAGATTTTTCCGGAGCCGGCCCTTCTTCGCGAGATCCATCAACTCGGAGTCCGGCATGGTGCTCCACAGGAAATAACTCAGCCGCGATGCCAGCGCATATTCGCCAACCGGGTGAACCGCGAGAGGATTGTCCGGTTCCGGTTGTAGTTCGCCCCGAAACAAAAAATGGGGAGAGACCAATACGGCACTGCACGCCAACTTAATACCGGATTCAAAGTTTTCCTGGTTCTCGCGCGCCTGTTCATACAGTCCCATCACGCGATCGACTTCCGCACCGGTAGCCGGACGACGGAATGCCCGGCTGGTGAAACGGTCGAGGATTTCCCGGGCCACGACAGAATCGTTTCCGTTCGCGGGCATTCGGAAGAGAATCTGCCGATGGGACTCGGGTAGCGGCGGCCAATCGGTGTTCGTTGGACCTGTCCACCAGATCTTTGAAACGACAAGCTTTCGCTCCGCCTTTTTACCGTTCGTTTCCGGGATCGGCTCGGTGGCTTTGATCATCGAAATCTTCAGCCGTTTCTCCCCGACATTCCAGGTCACCGGGTACTCGAACGTCTTCTGGTTCTCACGCGTTGACTTGACCTCAAAAGTCTTCCCCGGCTCGTCATTTACGGAGACTCGCATTTGCACGGGTTCTTTCGTTCCGAGCACGGCCCCAGCCATGACCCGGAGCATATGGTTGCCCGATTGCGTGTTGGTGGTTTTCAGGGTGAACTCCCCCTCGTAATCCAGCTTCCGCCCGTCGGGTCGTCGTTCACCGCCTGCAAAGGCATCAACGTCAAAAATCTTCACCGCTGGCGGGAGCGGGCCAGTGACGATTGCCGCATCGGTCACTCGCTGGGCCGCGCGCAGGTACTTCTCCAACAGGAGAGGCGGGAGCGACAAAACATCCCCGATGTTATCGAACCCGTACCCAATGTCGTCTTGAGGGAAATCATCCGCGGGCTTGAAATCGACTCCCACCAAGTCGCGGATTGTTGAATTGTATTCCGTGCGGTTTAGACGACGCACCGTGACGCGGCCTGGATCGGGGTGATTAGGATCGATGGGAAAGAGAGTTTCCTCGATCCAACTAATAATAAGTTCCCGCTGCGCCGAAGTCGGCTGGCTTTTTTTTTGCGGCGGCATTTCTCCATTGCGAAGGTTCAGCAGGACGTGCTCCCACGTCTTACGATTCGCGAGCACGGCCGCGGAATTGGTGTAGGGGTCGAGCGTCAGGTCCCCTTTTTTCATGCCGTCGCCGTGGCAGTCCCAGCAAAATTGATTCAGGAGAGGCAACACCCGCTGTTCAAATGCCTGCGCCGCTGCGGTTGGATTCGCCGCCCCTGCCCGCGGGGTTTTGGCACGGATCCACGCCGGTCGCGCGTTCGCGAGTGTCCCGGCGAGGAGCAGACCCAAAATGGCGAGCGGTCTTACCATCCACATTCCCTGTGCGAGGTGCATCCGACATTTTGCTACAAACCCGGCGTGGTCGAGGACGGCTGCCGCGCGGTCATGGGCAAGCGACTCAAGCAATTGGGTCTGTTTTAAACTCAACGCGGAGCCGAAAACGTTCGGGCCCTACGCGTCAGGCAAACAGCTTGGTCACAGCGCTGGCTTTGACCAACTCGCGGGGCTGGTTGAGGTGGTTGTAAACGATCGTCTCCGGATGGATGCCAAATGCGTGATAGATCGTCGCCAGCATTTCCATCGGATGCACGGGATCTTCGAGCGGGCTGGATGCCGTCTTGTCCGACTTCCCGTGGACGTAGCCCGCCTTGATGCCGGCACCGCCGATGACCGACGTGTAGCAGTAGGGCCAGTGATCGCGGCCATCCGGGCTGTTGGAATTGCCTGACGTGCTCACGCCCTTCTCCGGACTGCGACCAAATTCGCCGATCGCGACGACCAGCGTTTCACTCAACAATCCGCGTTGATCCAGATCTTCGAAGAGCGCGCTCAAGCCCTGGTCGAGCATGGGCGCCGATTGGTTCTTCATGCGTGCATACAGTCCGATATGCACATCCCAGGAGTGGTTGTCCGAATTGGCGACCTTCGGCCAGACGACTTCAACGACCTTGGTGCCAGCCTCGACGAGCCTCCGCGCGAGCAGACAACTCTGGCCAAACGTATTCCGGCCGTAGCGATCCCGTGTCGTGTCCGCCTCCTGCTCGAGATCGAAGGCGCTCCGCGCCTTGCCCGAAATGATCAGGTTTAAAGCCCGTTGGTAATACTCATCGAGGTTATAGCTCTCCACCGCCTTCTCGATTTCCGGCATCTGGAGGGTGAGGGCATCGCGCAATCGCGCGCGCCGATCGAGGCGCAGAGCGAATACCTCCTGCGGCAGCTTGAGGTCGTCCGTCTTCAAGTGGTTCATCTTGGCCATGTCCATGTCGTCGCCCTCGGGATAGAGGTAGTATGGATCGTAAGCCTTGCCGAGGAAACCCGCGGTGCCGCCCTTGCCGACGACGTTCGACTCCTGCAACGGCCGGGGCAGCATGACAAACGGAAGCATCGGCTCGGTCACAGGTTTCAAACGAATAATGTTCGAGCCGAAGTTCGGGAAATCCTTGGGACTTGGCGGTTCGAGCTGACCGGAGGGCGACACCTTGTCGGTCGTGTAACCCGTCATGATCTGGTAGATCGCGGCGGTGTGGTTGAACAATCCATTGGGCGTGTAGCTCACCGACCGGATCATGGTGAACTTGTCATTCACCTGGGCGAGCTTCGGCAGGAGTTCCGTGAAATGCGTGCCGGGAATCTTTGTTGGGATCGACTTGAACGGGCTCTTAATCTTGTCGGGCACGTTCTCCTTGGGATCCCAGAGGTCGAGATGGCTCGGGCCGCCCTGGAGATAAACGAGGATAATGCTCTTGGCCTTGCCCCAGCCAGGTCCACCGGTGACCGCGGACGCTTCGCCGGCGCGGGCATTGAGGTTGAGGAGCTGGCCGAGGGACAGGCCGAGCATAGTCGAACCACCCAACCGCAGCAGATTGCGGCGGGTCAGCTTGAGGTTGCTATCGCACAGATCGCTACAGGTGCCGCCGGGTATGTGAATCATGGGATTGCCTTTCTTACTGAGTTGTTCGCCGCTTATCAACCCGAATAGACGCCAATCGTCGCTAGGTCGCTAGTCTTAAATCAACGTCGGGTCGCTGAATGAATTTTCGTTTATGGGTGTTCTTTGGCGATTGCTCCATTACCGATTAAACAAAAATGACGGAGTGTTGATCAGCGCCCAGGCCAGATCCTGAGTTGCCGTCAGGCGCTTGCGCTCCAACTGTTGGTTGCTTAACGCAACGTCCTTCCGCAACTGCACCACGATCGGATCGGTTAACACCGGCTTCGTCGCTCGGGCGAGCTCCAGTTCCAATTGTTTCAATCGGTCGTCTTCGGGCAATGCCTTGCGCGCCAGTTCCGCGCGGAAGTCGCGCTTCAACATCTCTGAGTCGAGTGTCCGATAATGCGCCAGCAAGCGCGCGCGTTGCGGCTCGCTGCGCAGCTTGGGCGCGATTTTGACGAGGCCCGCGATCTCGCTGGACAAACCCTCCGCCGTCGGCGCCGCGCTCCTCGTTACCCAGATTCGAAAACGCCCGATCTCGAATGGAGCCTCGTAACGATGCTGGACCGTGACACGAACCAAGCTGCCATTCGTGTCACCCACCGGTTTCGCCAGGGCAAACGTCGCCCAGTGCGGTCGGCCGATCGCCGATTTGCCAATGCTCCAGCCTTCTTTCCGGCCTTGTTCACCGATGCCGTTCCACATCTGGCTCAATTGATGGCCCGCGACGATCAGGTCGGTGGCACCCTCCGCGATCTTGGCGGTGGCAAACTGAGTGGCGTTTGTCTTCGACGCGAACTGCAGCTCGACTTCGCTCAACATGAAGTCGCCGTCCGCGTGGCCGGGGCCGAAGTTCGGAAGATCCGCGTGGGGCAGGGCCTCGATTTTTAGGCCGGTGATGTTTGGCAACGTTGTCTCGCCGGTGACCGTGTAACTAGGCAACTCGCCGATGCTGGCCACCGAAAGGATCGAGCCGTCCGGCAGCGTGCGCAAGCGCGCGGAGCCGCCGGCCTCGACGTTTTTCACGTCGAGCAGTTCCCAGACTGCGGCAAAGTGGTTTGTCGTTAGGGAGGCTTCCCAGGCGGCGGCACCGCCGGCGAGGGCGGGTTCATATTCCGTAATCTGCCCTTCGGTGAGGGCGATTCCTTCGTGGCGCTGCCGTTGAGCGAGGGCACGTTTCGGGGCTTGTTCTTGAAGGTATTCCGTCAGGGCCTGTTCCGCCCCGCTAATCGCCAGGTCACGATCTTGTTCCAGTTTGGGCTTGCGCTCGGCCCACGCCTCTTCCGCTTTCGCCAAATCGTTCGTGAGCCGCGCGTGTTCCTGCTCCAGGGCGGTCGCGTACTTGGCGACCGAGGACAACTCGGTGGCGGTCGCGTGACGGTTTAGCACGCGGAGGAATAGTTCATCGGCTAGCTTGCCATTGTCCGGTTGCGTCCGCACGAGGCGGGTCAGCGCATTGTCCGGATCGCTCACCGCGTCGGCCACGGCGGGTCCGCTCAGGAGCGCCATTACGGAGCTCAGCTTGATGTCGCTGCCCCGCTCGCATTCGCACGCGCTCTCCCGGGCCGGCCGGCCGAGGTTCGCAAGGAAACCGCTGGGCACATCGACGGACGAATCCACCAGCTGCGCGGCGCGGACGCCCGGTTTGGCGCCGGGGAAGTTCGGCGTGGAACCGGTCGCGGCATACACGGCATCAAGCAATACTTCGGCGGGCAGCCGGCGGGGCAGGGCGTGCGAATAGTTGAGCTTGTCGTCGACGTTCCACTTTTGCGTCGTGAGCGAGAGTTGATAGACGCGCGACTGACAGATTTGTCGGATGATGTGGCGCGTGTTAAAGCCGCTCTCGATGAACTCGCGCGTGAGGTGATCGAGCAGCACCGGGTTGCCGGGCGGGTTGCCGGCGCGAATGTCGTCCAGCGGTTCGATGATACCGACGCCCAGGAGGTAGCCCCACAAGCGGTTCACGTAGCTGAGAGCGAAGTAACGGTTGTCGGGCGAAGTGATCCACGCTGAAAGTTCGGCGCGGCGCGTTTCATTCGTACCTTCGGTACGAGGCTTGGCCGCGAATGGGAAATGGGGCGGCACCGGCTTGCCCGAGCGGTTGTGCGAGACGCTGCCTTCCTGCTTGTCCGACACGATTTCGAACAACGGCTTGGCGCCCTCGACCGCCGTGCCGCCGACTTTGCGGTCGCCGCTGGCGTCGTCCTTCTTCAAGTCCACTTGCGCGAAGTATTGCGACAAGTTGTAGTACTGATCCTGCGTCCAGCGCTCGAACGGATGATCGTGACATTTGTTGCAGTTGAACCGCGTGGCGAGGAACAGGTGGGTGGTGTTCTCCATTGCCTCTGTCGGCTCGCGGAGAATTTTCCAATACGAAGCGGCGGGATGATCCTTGTTTGAGCCGGTCGCCGTCAAAATATTCGCGACGAACTGATCGTACGGCCGGTTGCTGGTGATCTGGTCCTTGATCCAGTCCCGGAAGAGCCGCGCGCCCTCTTCGCCGAGAAATTTGCGGTTCACTTGGAGCAGATCAGCCCACTTGCTCGCCCAGTGATCGACGTAATCCGGGCTGTTGAGCAGTCGCTCAATCAATGCATCGCGCTTGCTCCGCTGATCGCGTGGGTTGGTGAGAAATTCGCGCACTTGGTCAGCAGTGGGCGGCAGACCGATGAGGTCGAGGGTCACACGGCGGATGAATTCATCGTCGGTGCAGAGCGAACTGGGCAGGATTTTTAACCGCTGCCACTTCGCGGCGACGAGCTCATCGATGCGGTTGTTGGCGGGCGGTTCCTGCCAGACAAATCCGGAGCGGTCGCCCATCACCGTCAACGTCGTGGCGGCGTAGTTGCCGTCGAACCGGGCGAGGATCGGCGCTTCGCCGCGGCGCAGGGTGGTGATTAACCCGCGATCATCGGCCCCCGCAACGTCCATGTTACCGCTCTCGATGAACGCTTCGCCCGTCACGTCGCGCGTCGCCCCGTCCGCGTAGGTGGCCACGATCCGCATTTGCTGTTTCGAGCCGATCTCCTGCACGGTGGGATCACGCGGAAAGATCGCAATGCCGGTCACGCGCGAGGCTTTCAAGTCCAGCCGGGCACCGTCGGCAATCCACTGCCGCAGGATCGCGTAATATTCGCTGTCCATCGTCGTGCGCTGGCTGCCTTCGTGGGGCACGGCTCCCGTCGCTTTCAACAACATCAGGCTTTCGTCCGCCGCGGCGAGGTTGACGCGGCGCGAGGCCAGATCATCCGCAAACGCACGCACATCGAACACCGAATCATACCCGCGCAGCGAGAGCTTGAATCCATTTTTCCCATCCTTCGCTCCGTGGCAGGTGCCGGCGTTACAGCCCAGCTTCGAGAGAACCGGGTTCACGTCGCGAATAAAATCCGCGCGGAATGCCGTTTCAAAACCAGCCAGGTCCACGGGCACTCGGGTGGACTTGCCGCCAAAGTTCGCGAGTAAAAAACCCTGCCCGGACCGGCGTGCCGTGAAGCGTCCGCGCGAATTAACCGAACCCAAATCCTCACCCACGTCAAAGGTCGCCAGCCGCGTAACGTCCACCGTGTCGCCGGATGCCAACACCGCGGTGACGATGAGCTGAGCGTGCTCGTTGCGATTTGCGAGCGTGATCTTTTCCGGGTGCGCGGTGAGCGCGACCACGTGTGCCCCCATCGGCAAGGCTTCCGGTTTCAAATCCTCGGTCACTTTGGCCGCCAGGGCTGGACGATCCACCACGACCGGCGCCGATGTCTCGCTGGCCGACGTAATGGGCGCGGCGGAAAAAACCAACTCCAGCCCCCCGGTCTCTACGTTGATGCTGAGGATTACCCCGGCGCTGGTGCCCGCGGCAAGCCGTTTGCCGTCCGGGCTGAAACTGATCGCATAGACCGCGGACGGCACGTCGAGGTGGTGCAATAACTTCACGCCGTCGGTCGTAAATTTCTCGATCGCGGCGAGTTCTTCCTTCGAATATCCCCCGCTCGTCTTTTCGTAGGCCTTGAGGAGAATCTCCGGAATCTTCGGATCGTAGTCGGCCGCGTAAAGATTGATGGAGCCTTTGCCGTCAAGGCTGGCCGCCGCCGCGATGACATTGCCGGCCGGCGCAAAGTCCACGCTGAAGATGCGGCCCCCCATCGCGGGGAATTTTCGAAGCAGGGTTGCGTTGTCGCCGATCTTACGCGCCGCCGTGCGGAAGACTTCATAAATCTGCGGCACGCCATCCGCACCGCCAATCAGGACGTTGTCGCGCGAAGGATGCCGGGCGATGCTCAGCAGGCCGCCGCGCAACGCGCCCGGGGTGATCGAGGTAAGATTGTCCACGAACCGTTGCGTCGGAACCTCCGTCAGCTTGGCGGTCATGTCGCGACCGACCGAGATGACGTGCGTGCCGTTGGTTGAGAACACCGTGTCGAGCGCCCAGTCTTCGTGCGCCATTTGCTTCAAGACCAGCTTGCCGGTCGCGGCCTCAATTGCGCGCACGGTCTTGTCGGGCATTCCGAACGAAATGAGCGTTCCGTCGGGCGACCAACTCACGCCATAGACCGTGTCGTAACCCACCGGCACTGAGACTTTCAGTTCCCGCTTCGCCACATCCCAGACCTGGACCTCACCCATGCGACCCGGTTGCCCACCGGCCGCGGCGAGAAATTTTCCGTCCGGCGAGAAGCGCACGGATTGAATGCGCTCGGCGAGACCGATCAACCGCGCCTCAATGCCCGAGCCGTCGGCGCGCTGCAGCAAAACCTCATGCAACCCCGCCACCGCGAGCAAGGCACCGTCGGGCGAATAGTCCAACGACGTGATGACCGGCGGCCGGGAATAGACCGGCGGATGTTGCGCGTCGAAATGTTGCTTCGCGTTCGCGGGGGTGTCGTCCTGGGCGCCTTCCGCGATCCAGCGTTTCACCAGTTCGATTTCGACTTCGTGCAAGGGTGGCTTGCCTTTGGGCATCTCGGCCTCGCCATTCGTTGGCGTAATCTGCTGCAAGAGGAAGCTTTCAACCGGCTTGCCGGACACGATCGGTTTGTCGCCGCTCTTGCCGGCTTTCAGGAGCTGATCGAACTCCGTCATCACATAATCGCCTTTGGCCTTGGCAGGTTGATGACAGCCCTGGCAGTTCGCTTGGAAGATCGGGCGAATCTGGGTGTAAAAGCTGACGGGTTTGGGAACAACCTCGGCAGCACTGGCAGGCACGCTGGCCAGCGGTAACCAAAGCAGACCGACACAAAGGTTGATCGCCAAATTACGGAGACAATTCATAGGCTCGACAGTTCTCGTGACGTGCATCGTTTTGAGGTGTCAACATTAGTAGTCGAATTTCGGGTAAGGTAAAGCGGCAAGACGGCATTTCGATTCCGCGGTTACATTCTCTTTCTGCCCGATGCCAATCCGATGCCGAAGGACTCGCCTTCGGCCCTCAAGGCCAAAACGCTCGAGATTGTGCCTGTGGATGGGTCGAATGTGCACATTCCAATGTTGGCAAAGCGGTCGTGCCCGACTTTTAATGGGTCATGTCTGACTCGAAGCGCCGCACGAACCAACCCGTTGTTCCCGAAGTCTTACCGGAAACTTGGAGGGCGCTGCTGGCAGCGGCGGCTGACTTTCAACGCCTCGCGCCGTGGGTGTGGATGCACGATTCGCATATTGTCGGCCTGCGGCATCCGGTCACCAAAGAGGTCTTGCTCGCTTCGATTCTGGGCCGACTGCGGACGGTGTTCGCCCTGCTGGTGTATCGCCGCGACACGGGACATCGTTGGCTATTGAATACCATTTTGAACGATGACGATCGAGGCGGTTTGGAGCAGGAGGATACCGCCTTTGAACAAGACTCGATAAAGGTGGAGTTCATTCGGAAGCGCGAATTGGTGAAGGAAGATCGCGCCGTGCTGGATGCCGCTGGTTATGTTCCCACCGTCAAGCGCGGGAGCATCTGGCCGGCTTTCCGAAGTTGGGTTCCTGGTGGTTTTCCGTGGCACATCACGCAGGCGGAGGCGGACACGCTGCTATTTGCCCTGCCGCGGGTGACCGCCGCCGCCCGCTTGGCGCGCGATAATCCGGAGGTCTGGGACAAACACATGGACGGAGACGTCGCCTATCTGCCGGACGATTACGATCCGGCGGCCGGTGAATTGCGGTGCGAGTCGATCGACTGGCAGCCGATGATTTCGCCGCCCTTGCCGCTGCCCGAGTTGATTTCATTCGATGAACCGACTTGGACGCGGTTGCTAAGCTTCACCCCAGCGAAAGGGTTACATCTGGAAGTGGACGTGATGTATTCGACCATGGCGGTTGCGGGTGTCGATCGTCCGCGCTTTCCCAAACTGGCGATGGCTGTGGATCGCGCGTCGGGTTTAATTGTGGGGTTACGATTGAGCGAGGCCGCCGACCGCGACGGCGCGGCGACCCTGGGAATGGTCGTTCAGAATGCGATCACGACATCGGGGCATCGGCCGGAGTCGTTCCGAGTGCAGCGTTCGCGTGTGGCGGCGATGTTGTCCCCGGTGGCGAAGGAACTGGACATTCCGGTGCATCTCGACTTGGAACTGCCCGGACTGAATTCTGCGCGGCGGAGAATGGAAAAAGATTTTAGCCGTGCCTGATGCGGTGGTGACCGATGAGGGTCCATCGAGCCGCCGATTGATTGGTGCCGGTGGCGGGACTCGAACCCGCACGAGGTTTAACCCTCCCGGGATTTTAAGTCCCGTGCGTCTGCCATTTCGCCACACCGGCTACCGTTAATTACAAACTACTTACGAATGAAAACTCTGGCCCGAGTTGACATTGCGACACTTTTTGCGACAGTGTTGCCCTGTGAAACCCCTTGAAACGTCTCGCAAAGCAGGCACCGGCCGGTATTCGTACACCAAGGTTCTGGACAACAGCAAGCGGCCCGTCCGCGGACTCTGGAAACGCAATGGGCGATTCGTGGCCCGTCTCGCCGTCGAAGACGCCGCCGGCCGCAAGGTAACTCGATGGATCACGCTTGAAGCCGCGACGATGGCGAAAGCAACGGAGGAGATGCGGACGATTCACGTCGAGCGGAAGGAAAACCGGATGCGCCATGTCGGCATGACTCCGAAATTGGCGGACTACGTCACCACGCACCTGGAGAAGCTTCAGACTTCCGGACTTCGGCCGGCCACCGTCAGCAAAAGCAGGACCAACCTCCGCCGCTGGGCCGAGGCAATCGGGCACCACCACCTCGACAAGGTGCGCCCCTACCACGTCAACGGCCACTTGACGGAACTTCGGAAGCGCGGATTGGCCACACGGTCGGTAAACATTGCGCTGATGAGCCTGCGGGGTCTCTTTGAAGATGCGAAAGCCGACGGGTACGTTCAGAATCTTCCGACCCATGACATCCGCTGGTTGAAAGTGGACACCAAGAAGCGCCAGTTGGTCACCCCCGCCGACCTCAACAACCTTTGCGAAAAGGCCCTCGGCGTCAGCAAGAATGGTGTGCAGCTGCGGGACTACCTATTGTTTATGGCGTACTCTGGCGCCCGCCGGGACGAGACACTGCAAATCCGCTGGGCCGACATTGATTTCGATCGGAATCAACTCGTTATCGGGGCGGAGGGCGGATCCAAGAATCGCCAACCTAGACACGTCGATCTCAACGCGAACCTCCGGGACCATCTGAGAGAGATGCACGGCCGTCGCGCGCCTGATTCACAATGGCTCTTCCCGAGCCCCCAGCGCGGGGACAAGGACGCACCGGCCCGGACTTTCATGGAATCGTTACGGCTCGCCCGGATGGCCGCCGATATGCCGGGGTTCGGGTTCCACGATTGCCGGCACTTATTCATCTCGTTCAGCGTGATGAGCGGGATTAATTTTATGGTGATTGCCCGCTGGGTCGGCCACGCGGACGGCGGAATTTTGATCGGCAAGACTTACGGGCACCTGAGCAACGAGCACGCCCAACTCCAGGCGCAACGGCTCAACTTCGGGCCGGCCGTTCTACAGCCTCAACTGGCAACCGCTTAAAGCACACCCGCACACCAAGGAGGACACAATGGCTAGGCCGAAGAAGAAGTTGTTTCAGGGATCAACCCAAACGTTTTCAATCGGGCGGGGCGTTCTGGGTGACCCTATGCTCTCCACCGGCGCCGGGGAAGACGACGCCGCCTTCCTGCTGGCAATCCATCGGTCCCTTCGGTGGAAGGCATTCCTGGAAAAGGATTCCTCGAAGCTGGCGCTGGCGGAATTCCAGCGTCAAGCCCGTGAGTTCGTTCCTCCCAACGCAAAGCCTCATGCGGATGCTGCATCGAGTGAAAAAGACAAAGAGGTTATGGGCCAAGCTCAACTGGGATTTATGTATGCGGCAATGGTGTGGGTCGTTGCCAGTCCAGGCGAAGCGCTACAAGACAACCGAGCGGGAACCAGGTGGCTCCGTTTTATGCTCACCCATCATTTTGATTTTACGCTCGAAATGCTTACGCTTTTGCGCCACATTTTCGTACAGGAACAACCCGCCATTGAGCGGGCGATTCTCGCTCTCAGATTGCGAAAAGATGTCACTGACAGCTTCGGGAAATTAGTGGGCTTTGATGGTGCCCAGTACAAAGAAATCCAAAGCGCGTATGGCATGACCAAGAAAACATGGGGGGACGCCGTTGCCTATTTGGACGACACAGACAACCGACGTTGAAGGGTAAGTGTCCTTCGCTCGCTCTCCGAGGACACTTTGAAGAGTTAGCGAAGCTTGTCGATGCATGCCATTGCTATTGGCGTGTTATACGACAAGCAAATCAATGGGCTTCGATCGGCTAAGAAAGTGGCTCAAGATCGAGGTGTTTCACCTACCACACTTTGGCGCTGGGGGCAGGCCGGGTACCTGCGATTCGTCAACATTTCCGGGCGACCTTACGTCGACTTGGATTCGCTCGCTGAGTTTGATAAGCGGGCAGCCTCGGGAGAATTCTCACGTCCGCCTGGTGGGGCAGCGGCACGGTCTTCCAGAGCGCGGAAAGCCGCCGCCCTCGCCGCGGAGCAGGGCGAAGAAACCTCGACCGCCGCAGTTGACGGCGGGAAGGGGGTGGTACTTTGAGCCCGCGCACCACCAACCACGGCGTCGAATGCCCTGATTTTGAACCGCCGAAGCCCCCCGTCGCCCGCAAGATTTACACCCCAACGCCCAGGCCACCGCTTGAGTGGGCGCGCCGATATGCGGGCGGCACACCGGGCGCGGTTTCGGGACAGGGCGGACACAATGCCACCATATCGCTCGCCGGTAAGCTGACTTGGGGATTTTGTTTGCCAGAAGCGGAAGCGCTCACCGTGTTGCTCGAATGGAATCCGAAATGCCTGCCACCGTGGTCTGAATCTGAACTGGTTCACAAAGTTCGTGAATCCATCGCCCACCCGCCGGCAAAACCGCGGGGATGGCTCCTTGGCGGGACTATCGAAGCCCAGCTGCCGCCCCCGGCGCCGCCACCGCCGCCGCCGCCCCCGAAACCGAAGCCGATGTTCCCGGCGCTACGCCGCGGAACCGAGCATGACTTCCGCCAACTGGCCGACCTTCGGGGCATTCAATTCGCTGCGCTCGCTGCCGCCGACGAAC
>CAMAUY010000128.1 GCA_945861565.1 Akkermansia muciniphila | reverse complement strand
CCGCAGAAAACCTAAAGCCCACCCGGGTTGAGTGGGGGGAAAACGGTCTGAAAACCGCGCCGCCGCGCGCCTCCGTTTATCGTCACTTTCACGGAATTGAACTTCCGCGTCTTACTATCCGATTTTGCCGGTTTTACTGAGGTCTGAGGATATGCGCGTCACAAAGACTTACACTCAGACCAGCGGGTTGACTGGCGGCGAGGTCTTCCATATTGAGGAAGCACCCGATGGTCGACTCTGGTTCCGCACCCGCGACGGTTTGTGCAGTTTCGACGGCGAGGGATTCCAGTCCGTTCCCGGTGTTGGACGATTAAATTATAGGCGGAAGAACAAGCCGCTCGCGGTGGCGCGCAACGGAACGGTGTGGGTTGTGCCGTCGGATCTGGGCGCTCTCTCGAGATGGGACGGTCAGAATTTGCAACGGGTTGCCACCGACATAATCCACACCAACGACTGGGTCGATGGCCTGAACTTCGATCGCGAAGGGAGACTTTGGTTTGCATTGAGAGACCGTGGTTGGGGACGTCTCGAAGGGGACCGGGCCGAAGTTGTGGCGGACGGAGGACTCTCCTGGGCGTGGCGCAACCCCACCTGCCTCCTTGAACAGGACGACGGCAGCTATTGGTTTGGGGCTGATGGAGCCGTCCAATGGAAAGGACAGACTTGTCTGCGGTTCACGAGCCCAAGCCCGCTTCCACACCGGACCGTAGTGGATATTCAAGCCGCGGCCGACGGGAGCGTCTGGTTTGCGACTCCAGGCGGAGTGGCGCGTTACGATTCTGGCATCATCACCGCCTTCACACGTGCCGATGGTCTGCCCGCGAAGAACGCGGTGGGAGTCGCGTTCGATGGCAACGGAGTCCTCCGGGTGGGATGCGGGGACCTTGGAGAAACTATCGGCGGCTTGTGGCAATTCGATGGGGAACGCTCCACCATTTTGGATCGACGGACTGGCCTTGATGGCTGGGGTGTCTGTCACATCTTGCGAACTCGCGATGGTGCGATGTGGCATGCCGAATTCGGATTAGGAGTGGTTCGCTATCGCTCCGGGCAAAAGAATCCCTTCGGCACTCAACAGGGATTGCCTGGACATTATGTCTATGGTCAATTTACCGAGGCTTCCGATGGCACGTTGTGGCTTCCCTTCGGGGAGGGCTTATCTCATCTCGACCCACGCCGCGCATCCGAAGGCACCAACGCGTGCCAGAACTTCGCGCTTACTGAGATCTTCGATTCCAACGAATTACCAGCCGGAGCCGGCATGCTTTCTGTTGAATTCGACCACGCCGGAACCTTGTGGGCCGGGACTCGAATCGGAGGCGTGTTTCAATTTGATGGCCAGCGCTTCTTCCGCCCACCGTGGCTCGGCGCTCTCACGAACATCAGCGTCAGTTGGATCACCCGCGACGGCGACGGGGCGATGTGGCTTAGCACCTGGCAGCATGGCGCCATCCGCGTGCGGGATGGCCAGATCGAGACGCAGCACCGGGCAAGCCACGGCGGTTTGGCCTCCGACACCGTCAACCAGGTGTTCCGCGATTCGCATGGTGCGCTCTGGTTTGCCACCGACAGTGGAGTCTCGCGCTTCGATGGAACCAATTGGGTCACGCTGACCCGCCGGCACGGCTTGCCCGGCAATAATGTGCATCAGATCGCGGAGTCGCCCACGGGCGAGATGTGGTTCACGACCGACGGCGGCGTGGCACGGTATCGCCGGCCTGCACAGACCCCGTTCAGCCCCGTGCTCTATCGCCGAACCGCGACGGGGCGGGAACTACTCGTCGAAATGGGGAGCGCGGGCACCTCGACAACCACAACAGCCGCCGCGGGCAATCCGAGCACTTTGGAACTTCCAACGCGCTCGGAGCCAGCGGCAATGATTCGAGTTGAACTCGGCTCGCCGCAGACCATCGAGTGGGGCCTGGCGGATTTCACCACGCCAGGTGAACAACGGGTCTTCCGCCGGTTCCTGCAACCCGGCCACTTCAACGCCAGAGAGGTTGTGGCGCAACCCAGTTGGACCAATGTCATCGGCCGCCATCATTTCGAATGGTCGCCCGACGCGCGCGGTCCGTGGACCCTGGCGGTGCAGTTTGTCGATCGCGATGGCAACGTGTCCGCGCCCGCATTGGCGAGCTACGACGCGTTCTTGCCGTGGTATCGAAACGCGCGCGTACTCGGGCCGGTGGTGGTCGTGAATTTCGGACTGGTCGGCTGGGCGTTTGTGGCGCGATCGTTGTATCGCGGGAAACGACGCGAGACGGAGGAACTGCGCGAGCGGATGCTGGAGAAGGAGCGTCACGCCCGCGCCGCCGCCGAAGCGGCATCCGCGGCCTTGCAAAAGGAGAACGCGGAACGTCGTCGGGCCGAGGAAGCCGCCAGCGAGGCCAACGCCGCCAAGTCGCAGTTCCTCGCGAACATGAGCCACGAGTTGCGCACGCCGCTCAACGCCATCATTGGCTACAGCGAAATGGTCGAGGAAGAACTGCAGGACATGGGCGAGCAAGCGCTCATTCCAAACGTGCAGAAAATATACACCGCCGCGCGCCATCAGCTCGGTTTGATCAATGACATCCTCGACCTCTCGAAGATCGAGGCCGGCAAGATGACGATGTTCGTCGAGGAGTTCGACGTGGCGAAGCTGGTGCGTGACGTCGAAGCGACGATGCAGCCGTTGGTGGCGAAAAAGCAGAACCGGCTCGAAGTGGAATGCCCGCCGGACATCAGCACGATGCGGGCGGATCAAACAAAGGTCCGGCAGGTGTTGTTCAACCTGATTTCGAACGCGGCAAAGTTCACGGAGAAGGGGGTGATCAAGCTTGTTGTCAGGCGTCAGTCGTCAGGCGTCCGTGGCGCGACGGTAACGCCAACGGATCGCGGACAACCAACCACGGACGACTTTCCAAAAACATCGAACACCCAATCAACTCCAAACTCGGAACTCGGAACTATAAATTTTTCAGTCAGCGACACCGGCATCGGCATGACACCGGAGCAACTGGGCAGGCTCTTCCAGGCTTTCACTCAGGCCGAGGTCAGCACTGCGAAGACATATGGCGGTACCGGCCTCGGGCTGGCGCTCTCGCGCAACTTCGCGGAGATGATGGGCGGCGAGCTCACGGTCATGAGCGAGTTCGGCCAAGGGTCCACGTTCACGATGACGCTCCCGCGCGAGGTCGCCGCAGCGAAGACCGCGTGATAGGCCCGTAAAAGGAGGATAAAGGGAGACAAGGTGAAGATTTTTGTCACTCACCTCCCAACGGGCTGAAAAGGGATAAAGGGGGATAAAGGGACAGGTCAATTGTTTTTAATTGTTTTTCCCGCGCACCGACAAAATCCGCGAGCAACTCGCGCACGAGGGCGTGGTGCCTCTGCATCAACGCGACGGCCTGCCGATCGCCGATCTGCTGCTTGAGCGCCGTCGAGCCGACGAGGTCCGTGAACACCAGCGTCACCAGGCCGGTGCGGTGCTCGGAGGCGGCTGGAAGGTTCATGGTTGTTGCACTTTGGCTTTTTCGGCCGCATCGATGTCCGCGTTGGATGCGGCCCGCCAGACAAGAAGTTCATTTTTGCTGGCGGTGATTAGGGTGTCGTCGTCAGAGAAAATTGTTCTCTCGACACCCCACGTATGGCCTTTGAGGGTCGCTACCTCCTGATGCGTGATGGCATCCCATATCTTGACCGCGCCGTTTCCAGTGCCGGCTGCCAGTCTCCGCCCGTCCTTCGAGTAGGCGACGGAGTGGTAACTCAACAACCGCCCAATAAACGTATGAATTTCGCGTTGAGTCGCGCGGTCCCACAGTTTCACTGTTTCGTCATAGCTCGCGGTTGCCAACGAGCTGCCATCAGGCGAAAACGCCACGGCTCCCACACCTTGCTTATGCCCCTTCAGGGTTCCAATCTCCCGCTTTTGGGCGATGTCCCACAGTTTGGCCGTGCCGTCGGCACTGCAGGAGCCAAGGGTGCGGCCATCGTGGGAAAACGTTAGCGAAAGAACTTCCTTAGAGTGCCCTTTGAGCGTGGCGAGTTCCTGCCTCGTCGCCACCTCCCACAAGCGGATCGTCTGGTCCATGCTTCCCGTGGCGAGAAGCTTGCCATCGCGGGAAAACGTCAAGGCCCCCACGGAATTGGTGTGTCCTCGAAGAATTGCGACCTCACGATTCATGACGGAGTCCAACAGATGGACCGGCCCGTCGAGAGAACCGACCGCGAGCGCCCTCCCGTCCCGAGAAACCGCAATACTGGTTGGCTCAGGAACCTTTGCCAGAAGGTTCGTCATTTCCGGCAACGAGCCCAGGTTCCAAACTTTGACCGCCCCTTCACCGGTCGCTACGGCAAAAGTTTTACCATCCGGGGATGCCGCCACTCCACGTAATTCAAGAGTGTCGCCAGGAAATGCCACTCGGTTGGTTTCGCGCAGCTTCAAAGTGGCGCTCCACACTTTCACCGTTCCGTCCTTGCCGCCAGAGACCAAAATCTGGCCCTTGGAAGCGAAGGCGAGCGCCCAAACCTCACTCAGATGACCTTTGAGGGGGGCGATCTCCTGCCAGGAGGCCGCATCCCAGAGCTTGATCATTTGGTCGCCGCTGGCCGTGGCCAAGGTCGACCCGTCGGGTGTGAACGCCCCGGCAAAAACAATGGCGGTGTGATTTGTGAGACGGGCCTTTTCCCGCCGAGTGGCGACGTCCCACACTCTAGCCGTCTTATCCCAACTGCCCGAAACCAGCGTCTTGCCATCGGGCGAGTAGGCCAGACTGCTTATCCAATGTTCGTGTCCGCTGAGAGCAGCCCGCAAGGATTGGGTCGGCACGTCCCATAATCTAATCGTTTTGTCATCGCCGGCCGAAGCCAAGGTCCTGCCGTCAGGTGAGAATGCGAGGCCATTGCAGTAATCGCTGTGTTCTGCCAGAACGCCGAGTTGGGATTTCGGGTTCACCTTCCACAGGTGAACGCCTTCCGAATCCGGGATGGCCAGAATCCGGCCATCAGGAGAGAACGCGAGCGAGCGGGGAATCACGGTATGCCCTGGCGTCGGGAACTGGACTGTTTCACGCCGGGTTGCGATGTCCCATATTCTGACCTTCTGATCATTGCATCGGGTAGCGAGCGTTTTGCCGTCAGGTGAAAATACCAGGGAAGTGACCCATTCTTCATGGTTCAGAGTCGCGAGGTGATTTGTTGTCCCCACCAAGGTGAAGCCGTGTGCCTGGATGTGACCGTCCCACAGCTTAACGGTTCCGTCGTGGCTCGCGGTCGCCAACAAGCTGCCGTCAGGAGAAAACGCGACCGCCGAGACCGCATTGGAGTGCGCCTCCAGCGTAAACAGCTCGTCGCCACGGCAGAGCCGCCAGAGGTAACGCCATTCCCAGTCACGCAAATCTTTTTCGTGCGCCTTGGGTCGATGTCGCTCCAGAAAATCTTGGGCACGCCCCAGGTTGTTGGCTTCAAGAGCCTGTTGCGCCAGGTTCATGTCGGCGGCGTAAAGGTTTTCGCTCGCCCTCAAGGCTTCGCTTCTGGCGCGGCGGCTTTGCGTGATGGAGACAGAGGTAAGCACGGACAGCAGCGCCACAATCAGTATGGCGATGCTGGAGGCCCGGATGATTCCCTGACGATACGCGGACTTGGCACTCGCGGCAATCGCGGCTTGTTCTTTCCCCAAGGCGTCTTGTCGCTGGGGCAATGAGCGGAGATTCTTCGCCAACTGCCCCGCGCCCGGGAAGCGATCTTCGGGATTGCCGGCGAAGCAATGCTTCAGGTCATCGCGCAGCAGCTGGTCGGTGATGTGCTCCGCCCAGTCGGTCGTCAGCGGGCGCGTCAGATCGCCGACGAGCAGTTGGTAGAGCACGACGCCGAGCGAATAGGTGTCCGAACGGGTCGAGGCCGGTTTGCCCGCCAGCAGCTCCGGCGCCATGAACATCTGCGAGCCGGTCTGCGACGACGAACCGCCCGCCACCAGCGTTTCGGTGAAGCCCGCCCGCGTCACGCCCTTCAGCGCCTCCGCCGACACCACCTGCCCGATCCCGAAGTCCGTCAGCTTGGCGATCAGCGACGAACCGCCTCGTTCCCCTTCGGAGGGTCGAGTTCCACGAGACCCTGCTTCTCCCGGCCCGGATGGAGCAGAGTTCCAGGGACTCGCGGAGCTCGTCCCTCCGGCGATGGTCACCAGAATGTTCCCCGGCTTCACGTCGCGGTGGATCACGCCCGCGTCGTGCGCGGCCTGGAGCGCATCGGCGATCTGCGCCACGATTTCCAGCTTCATCTCGAGGGAGACTTTCGCCGCGCCGCCCTGCGCCTCGCACCACGCCTTCAAGTCCTGCCCCTCGACGTGGTCCATCACCACGTAGAACGGCGGCTCCTCGAAATTCACCTCCAGCAGCCGCACGATGTGCGGGTGATCGCCCACGCGTTCCTTGAGCACGCGGAAAAGCGTCATCTCGCGCTTGAGCGAGCGCACCCGGTCGGCCCGGAAGCAGAACTTGAAGACGCGCCGCTCCTTGAGTTTTTGATGCCGTCCCAACCACACCTCGCCGAAGCCGCCCTCGCCCAGTTTCTGTTCCATCACCCACTGCGTGCCCGGCACGGACTGACCGAGCGCCGGTCGCCACCCGAGCACCGGCTCCTCGTCCGCCGAGACCTTGCGCTGCGCGCTTTCCGAACCCGCCGGGGCCGGGGCCGGGCCTTCGCCGCCCACGCGCACTTCGCAGACCTCCACCGGCTCGTCGATCCCCTTGAGCAGATACGTTCCGTGGTTCAGCCACTGCAACGGGATGGCGGCGCCCGGGGCATTCAAGCCCTCGATCTCGGTGCCCTTGAGCATCGCGCGTGCGCTGTCGAAGGCGAAGCGGGTCAGCAACACCTGGCCGGGCCCGGCCAGGCGCATCACGCGCGCCGCCGTGTCCACCTGCGAGCCGTAGAAATCCCGCGCCTTGCCGGGCGCCTGCTCGTCCTCGATCACCACTTCGCCCACATGAATGCCGATGCGGTCGGCGATCGCGGGCCCGCCCGCCCCGGCCGTCGCGCGGTTGCGAGCGCGCAGCTGCAATGCAAACCGGACGGCATCCGATGGCCGGGCAAAGACCACGAAGAACGAGTCCCCGGCGGTGCTGATCTCCTCGGCCTCGGCGAACTCCCGCAGCAGTTCGCGCACGCCGCGGTGATGATTCTGGATCAGGGCGACCCCTTCACGGTCACCCAGCGCCTGCTTGAGCTGCGTGGAGCCGGCCAGGTCGGTGAAGACGAGCGTGACCAGCCCGGTGCGACAGCGCCGCCGAAACTCGTCCACCTGCTCGCGGTAGGGCAGGGCCGAACTGGGGTCCATGGTGGCCGCAGGCTGCCGGACGCACGAACGCAAGGAAACGCAAAAACCACCGGGGTCGCAGCCCGGGGTGCAATTCGTGACCTGGAAAACAAACGGACAGACCCCGGGGTCGCTTTCTCTCGCGCGAAGCTTCGGCTTCCCGCGGCTGAATTCTTTGCTACGCTCCGCGTTCGTGTTCACCATGCGCCTCCCGGCCCGCTCTCGTGCCTCACGGCTCACGTTTCACGCGCTCGTGATCGCTGCGTCGCTCCTCACGCTTCATTCGCCACTCGGCGCGGAAGATCCTTTCACCCTTGGCGTGCGCCCCACCGAGGCGCTGGCACCCGCGGAGCAGCAGCAGAAGTTCAAGTGTTCCGCGTCACGAAATCTGATGAAAAAGGAGATGCCTTTTTTCACGCAGGATAAAGGGACAGGTCAATTGTTTCTTTGTGTGAGGAACTCGTGAAGATTTTTGTCACTCACCTCCCAACGGGCTGATGGGCCGATGGGAAATGCGATCGGATTTTCTTGTCCGACGGCTCTCATGTACATACTCTCCGGAGCCGTGGATCAGCCTTTTGCAGCCAATTTGAAAACGTCGCCTACTGCCGATGGCGTGTGTGCCCGGTTGAAGGGTTGCGTTTCGGTGTCCATGATTGCCCGGATTGAATTGATTCGTGGATATCGGATCCCGCGCTGAACGAGTTTTTTCAGAAAACCCCGTTCCGCGAGGGCGGAATGGGGTTTTCTATTTTCTCCCATGAAAGCACCTCCAGTTGAGATATACGACACCACCCTGAGGGACGGTTCCCAGGCGGAAGGCATCAATTTTTCGCTCGCGGACAAGCTGCGCATCGCCGAGCGGCTGGACCAGTTCGGGGTGCATACCATCGAAGGTGGATGGCCGGGGTCCAATCCCAAGGACATGGAGTTTTTCGCCCAAGCCCGCAAGCGACGCTGGAAATCCGCGCGAATTTCCGCCTTTGGTTTTACCCGCCGGAAATCCGTGCCGGTCGAGAACGACGATCAGATCCGCATGTTGCTGGATGCGGAAACTCCCGTGATTACGATTGTGGGAAAATCGTGGCTCTTGCACGTCCATGAGGTGTTGCGGGTCAAGCCCGACGAAAATCTGGCGATGATTGGCGATACGATCCGCTACTTGAAGGACCACGGCCGGACGGTGGTGTACGATGCCGAACACGCGTTTGACGGGTTTCTGGACGAATCCGAGTATGCGCTGGCCACTTGGCAGGCGGCCGAGAAGGCCGGGGCGGACTGCGTTTGCCTCTGCGATACCAACGGGGGCCGACTGCCCTCGGAGATTGCACGCATTACCACCCACGCGCGGGGCCGTCTGAACGCCCGCCTTGGGATCCACACACACAACGACGCCGGATTTGCCGCTGCCAATGCGGTGGCCGCCCTGGAAGCCGGTGCGGTTCATGTGCAGGGAACGATCAACGGCTACGGGGAACGAACCGGGAACTGCAATCTCATCACGCTCATCCCAACGCTTCATTTCAAGATGGGCCGGACGGGAGTGCCCGCGAAATCACTGCCGAAGTTGAAGGAATTGTCGGAGTTTGTGAACGAGATCGCCAATATGCGTCACGATACCCGGCAACCCTGGGTTGGGCAGACGGCATTTGCCCACAAGGGTGGCATCCATGTGCATGCCATCGAGCGGGTGGCGCGGAGCTACGAGCACATTGAACCGGAGAAAATCGGCAATCATCGGCGGGTGCTGGTGAGCGATATGTCCGGACGCACCAATATTCTGGTAAAGGCGGCCGAGCTTGGATTCAAGCTGGCGGCGGACCAACCGGAGACGCGGACGATCACGGCGAAGGTCAAGGAGCGAGAAAACGCCGGCTACGAATACGAGGCGGCGGAAGCGTCCCTGGCGTTGATGATCCGCGGCGTTCTCGATCATAATCCCGAACTGCTCTTCTCGGTGGACGGGTATCATGTCTCCATGCGGGGCAATCCGGAGGGAGCCGTCTGCGAAGCCACCGTCAAGGTTCGAGTCGGTGACGTGGTGCATCATACGGTGGCCGATGGCGACGGCCCGGTGAATGCCTTGGATTCGGCATTGCGGGCCGCGTTGGCGAAATCGTTCCCGCGGATTCGATCGGTGCGCCTGATTGACTATAAAGTTCGCATTCTCGACGGTGTCGCCGGAACGGCGGCGAAAATTCGAGTCTTGATGCAGTCCAGCGATGGCCGGCGCGATTGGGGAACGGTGGGGGTCAGCGAGAACATCATCACCGCCAGCCTGGAAGCGCTGGTGGACAGCCTGGAATATGCCTTGCTAGGCGCGTGACCCCTCCGGATGAGAGCCTGTTTGAAAATGGAAAGGCGTCCTGCGGCGAAAGACGCTTTTCAAAGAGGCTCGAAGCATTCGACGGCCCGTCCGAATTAGGTATAGTCCGGGAAACAATTTGGCAGTTCAGAGTTTATGAAAAGCATGCCCTTGATCACCCTCCTCGGAATCGGCGTCGTCGCCGTGCTGGCGGCCGGTATCATTACCGGGGTGCGTAAAGCGAGTCCGACCGAGTTGCCGCAAGTTTCCACCAATCCCTCGACCCCCATGAAAGAGTTCCAGAAACCCGACCCGGCGGAATTGAAGAAAAAGCTCACCCCCGAACAATTCGCCATCACGCAGCAGTGCGGCACCGAGCCGGCGTTCCGCAACGCCTATTGGGACAACCACAAGCCCGGCCTCTACGTGGACGTAGTCTCGGGCGAGCCTCTCTTCAGTTCGCTTGATAAATTCGATTCGGGCAGTGGCTGGCCGAGTTTCACGCGTCCCGTCGCTGGCACCGGGATCGTCGAGAAGAAGGACACCAACCACGGCATGGTGCGAACGGAGGTGCGCTCGAAACAGGCGGATTCGCACCTTGGCCACGTGTTCAACGATGGACCGGCACCAACCCAGATGCGCTACTGCATCAATTCCGCGTCACTCCGATTCATCCCCATGGAACAACTGGCAACGGCCGGGTACGGCGCGCATTTGGAACCTTTTGTGAAGGCGGGCTTGATCAAGGCGAGCGTAAGCGTGGCTGCGGCGGCGTTGCCGGCGCCGGTGGTTGCGCCCGTCCCAGCGGCGGCGACGGCAACGACGAATCGCGAGACGGCCATTCTTGCCGGGGGCTGTTTTTGGGGTATGGAGGAGATATTGCGAAAGATTCCCGGTGTGATCGAATCGACGGTGGGTTACTGCGGCGGCAACGTTCCCAACCCGACTTACAAGCAGGTCTGTACGGGGCTTACCGGTCACGCGGAGGCGATCCAGATTGTCTTTGAGCCGACCCAGCTGAGTTACGAGCAGTTGCTCGGCTATTTCTTTCGGATGCACGACCCGACGACGAAGAACCAACAGCACAACGATATTGGGACCCAGTATCGGTCGGCGATTTTCTACACCACCGATGCACAAAAGCAGACCGCCGAACGAGTCAAAGCGGACGTCGACAAGTCCGGTCGATTCAAGCGGCCAATCGTGACCGAGATTTCGAAGTCGGCTCCCTTCTACTCCGCCGAGGACTACCACCAGAAGTATCTCGTGAAGAATCCCGGCGGCTACAACTGCCACGTTCTCCTGGACAAGTAATCCCGGCAGTCCGCCATGAGGTTTCCACTGCTCCCTCCCGGCGATTCGTCCCGCCTCGCGCTCGCTGCCGTCCTGTGGGCCAGCTTGATCGGCACGACCGTTGCAACTTTCGGCGCCGTGGAGTTTAATCGAGATATCCGGCCGATTCTTTCGGACAAATGCTTTCGCTGCCACGGATTGGATCCCACGGCTCGCAAGTCCGGGCTTCGCCTGGATGGATTCGAGGAGGCGACCGCGTTGCGGAAAGACGGCGCCGCGATCGTCCCGTCCCAACCCGCCCAAAGCAGACTCGTCCAACGGATCCGAAATCTGGATCCCCACGAGGTCATGCCGCCGCCGGAAACGGGGAAGTCGCTGACGTCAGAGGAGAAGACGCTGCTCGAACGATGGATCGAGGAGGGTGCCCGCTACGAGGCGCATTGGGCCTACCTCCCGCTTCCACTTTCACCGCCTCCCGGGCGGGTGAAAGGGTCCGAGCACGGTCCTGCACCGACCGAACATCCCGTCGATCGGTTTGTCCGAAGCCGCGCGGCGGCGGCCGGGATCGAGCCATCCCCTGAAGCGGACCGCCGGACGCTGATACGCCGCCTGGCCTTGGATCTGCACGGGGTGCCGCCCCAGCCGGAGCAGGTCGAGCGATTCGTTAAATCGCGGGATCCGCGGGCCTATGAAAAACTGGTGGACGACTTTCTCGCCTCACCCCGGTACGCCGAGCGCATGACCGTTCAGTGGTTGGATCTGGTGCGTTATGCGGACACGATCGGGTACCACGGCGATTGCCCGATCAGCCTGTGGCCGTATCGCGACTACGTCCTGCGGGCGTTTAACGAGAATCTCCCGTTCGACCAATTCACTCGGGAACAACTGGCGGGCGACCTGCTGCCGGGCGCTACCGAGCGTCAGAAAATCGCCTCGGGCTACAACCGGCTGCTTCGCATCAGCAACGAAGGCGGAGCCCAGGACAAGGAGTATCTCGCGAAGTATGCCGCGGATCGAGTTCGGACCACTTCGGCGATTTGGCTCGGGTCGACCTTGGGCTGCGCGGAGTGCCACGATCACAAGTTTGACCCCTTCACGACGCGCGATTTTTACCGATTTGAGGCCTTTTTTTCCGACCTAAAGGAGAAAGGATTTTATGGCAATGGGTTTGCCTCCAACGATTGGGGCCCACGCCTTTCGTTGGCCACCCGGGAGCAGGAACTCCAATTGGAACGATTGAACCAGCAGATGCAGCGTGCCACAAATCAACTGGAATCAGCGATTACCAACACGGCCGGTTTCGAAATGGCCCGCACTCAATGGGAAGAGTCCATCAAGGTTCTGGATCGCGAAAAGCGACTCGAATGGCTCGTCCAGACACCGGTGTCAGCCTCAACGCGCAACGGAGCATCTCTCTCGATCGGAACGAATGGCTGGATGACTGCGGAAGGAACCAATCCTGATACCGAGACGTATGAGGTGACGTTTCGACCGGGCATCGGCCGGTTCACGGCGTTTCGGATCGAGACGGGATCCGATGAATCGTTTCCGGGCAATCGCATCGGTCGGGGGGGGATTTCGTTCCTGCTCACCGAAGTCGATCTGGCGGTCCGCGACGCCCGGGGAGCTCGCGGGGATCGGCCGCTGCGTCTCGCCCACGCTGTCGCAAACCAGGAGGGTGACGGATTCCCGGCTCTCGCCGCGATGGACCACAATCCGTCGACCGGCTGGGCGATCACCTCGGGGCAGTCCATCGAATTCCAGCTGGTGCTTCATCTCGCCCGGCCATTCTTGGCCGATGCCAACACCGTACTGGTCCTCCGCCTGCATCACGATTCCCCGCAGCGCCGCTGTACGATTGCGAAATTCCGGGTGTCTGGCACCGATCGGGAAAACCCGCTTCTGGATCGCTATACCTTGCCGGAGGAGACCCTCAAAGCGATCCGGAAGCCGGCGGCGGAACGCTCCGAAGCGGAGCGCATGGCGATCGTCGCAACGTACCGCAGGGTCGCTCCGGAAGGAATCCCGTTCGGACGACAGATTGCGAAATTGAGAGCCCAGCGCAGCCAATTGGCTGCCCGTATTCCGAGTACCTTGATTAGCTTGTCGACAACACCGCGAACCACCCGCGTGTTGGCGCGCGGAAACTGGATGGATGATAGCGGCGAGGTGGTGGATCCGGGCATCCCAGCGTTCCTCGGAAGTCTGGACACCGGCAACCGGCGCGCCACCCGCCTCGATCTTGCGAACTGGCTCACCGGGAGTGAGAATCCCCTCGCCGCCCGCGCCTTCGTCAACCGTTTGTGGAAACAGTTTTTTGGTACTGGCCTGAGCAAGATGTTGGACGACCTCGGCAGCCAGGGCGAATGGCCGACGCACCCCGAGTTGCTGGATTGGATGGCGGCCGAATTTCGCCAACCCCATTACCGCATGCCCGAGGAAGTGGGACGGCAAGAGCCCCACGCTTGGGATGTCAAACACGCGATTCGACTTATCGTGACCAGTGCCACCTACCGGCAGCGATCGGTCAGTCGGCCGGATCTTGACGAACGCGATCCCTTCAACCGTCTGCTCGCCCGTCAAAGCCGCTTCCGAATTGAGGCGGAATTCGTCCGGGACAATGCCCTCGCCATTTCAGGTCTCCTTTCCGGCACGTTTGGCGGCCCGAGCGTTCGCCCGTACCAACCGGACGGCTACTGGGCATCGCTGAATTTTCCCAAGCGGGAATATGTTACCGACCGGTCTGAAAATCTCTATCGGCGGGGATTATATACTCACTGGCAACGCACCTTTCTGCATCCGAGCCTGCTCGCATTCGATGCGCCCGGTCGCGAGGAATGCACCGTGAATCGGATTAATTCGAACACACCGCTCCAGGCGCTCGTGCTCTTAAATGATCCAAACTTCACCGAGGCCGCCCGGGTGTTTGCCGAGAAGACCCTGCGACACGGTGGACGCACTCGGGATGCACGATTGCGCTGGGCTTGGCTCCGAGCGCTCGGTCGGCCGCCCGAGGCTTCCGAACTCGCTGTCCTCCGCGAACTCCACACCCGTCAACAACTGGAGTTCAGCCGGGACCCGGCGGCGGCGGCGCAGCTCATTCAGGCCGGCACTGCCCGAGTGCCCCGGGATCTGCCCGCCGTCGATCTGGCCGCGATGACGGGCGTCACACGCGCCCTGCTGAACTTGCACGAGACCATCACCCGTAATTAACGGCGCGCGATCACAAACACCCAAGCGGAATAGGTCGAGCGGAGAGTGGCTGATTTCGGGCAAGGATGTGACCGTTTGACTTATTTCTCGGTTCGGCCGATCCAATCTCCATGTTTAACATGAGCGCCGCGTTTTGATTCGTGCCATTCGTGTCATTCGTGGGCACACCCGCATTTTCTTTTGCCCACGAATCACACCAATCACACGAATGCCTGAGCCGATTGACGCGGGAGTTCATCGAGGTCCGGAGGCCGAACCAGGCTGCTCCAATGAACGCGCCGGATGCGTCGTGGTTCCATGCTGGATGCCCTCGGCGGGGCGTCACTGAGCGGCGGCGTTCGGCCAGGCCAACCTCCACGTTCAACATGAGCGCCAGGTTTTGATTC
>CAMAUY010000127.1 GCA_945861565.1 Akkermansia muciniphila | reverse complement strand
TTTCATGTTTCTCGCGGCTCGTGTGGTCAATTGACGCCCCCTATCGCCGACCCGATGCCGTTTTGGCAACAGCGAATCTGGGCTCCGGAAGCCGACCGGTGCATCCCCATGTTGTCGGAGACGGTAGCCGACGCCGCGCTGCGGCGTCCCCGCGCCGTTCAGGCGCATCACGAACCGCGCAGCGGCCCTGTCCGCCGGCTGGACGCGGGCGGGGTTGTCGCAGCGCGACAACCTCTACCGACAACATCGGGATGCACGGGAAGCCGACCCCTCTTTGGCGAATCACGCCCATACCGACTCTCGTCCGCGCTCCAACCGAGATGGGCGCGAAATTTGCCGCGCCGGACCGTCAAAACACCGGCGAGCGGAGGGGCACCTCCGTGCCCTTCGGCTTTGGCGGCTCTCGCCCTGGTCGAAGACTACCACGCACCGCGATAGATGCCACTTTGCGAATAGATCCAGTAGGTTTGGTTCATCAGTTCAATTCTCTTCCAAGCAACCGATCCGTCGATCAAGGCGACGTTTCCGCCCGTGGCTCCGATACCTTTGGAGGTTTGCCCCTCCGAGGGCATGATCCAAGCCGAGCCTTTGCGCTTAACCGCGCCACTCTTGGTATGGGGAGCCATGACGTTCGGGGGATAACCTCCGCCCATATTTCCCCAGAGGTTCGCGTCTGAAAACAAGGCCAGTTGGTCAACCGGGACGATCTTAGGGTTGTTACGCTCCGGCAAATCCGTGGTCTTAATCGGCGATTTCCAGCCGGACTCGGGCGGCATGACGCGCCCACCCAGGTAATGATAGCTAATGTAGTAACCGATGCCGGTCTGAAATCGAGTGGTGGGTGTATCGGTAATACCCGGGATGCTAAACGGATAGACATTCGGGCAATCAAACACCTTGTCGCCATATTGGTTACTGATGCTGCGGTACATGGATGATGCAATACTCAATGTATATGAATCCCCGCTGTCGCGAATACCGTTAAAAAGCTTGTCCCCATTATCGAGCGCGTAAACGTTGCACGCCAAGGTCATCTGGCGCAGGTTGCTCAAACAGTTGGCGCGCCGGGCTCTTTCCCGGGCACCCGCCAGAGCTGGCAAGAGCATCCCCGCAAGAATGGCGATGATCGCAATGACAACGAGGAGTTCTATCAGCGTAAAACCGCTGGCAAGAAGCCCTGTTCGTCCGTACTGACAAGACCACCGGTGTTTCATAATGTTTGAAATTTGATCCCCTTCCGAACGTCTGCGGTCAACACGCGACTGGCTGTTCGCACACCCACTAGTTGCGAGGAATTGCGATGGTTACCTTTAACCGCTCAAAATCCCGGTCCAATGGCGTCTTGGCAGGGGCATTCCATGTGTGTTTTCCCGTTTGCGGCTCCACCCATTTGTAAATCTCAGCATGGCCATCGGCAAAGCTCAGATTCGCTCCCCTGCTATGCCGGTCGGATGGATCGTTCTGCCATATCTTGGCATCGACCTGGATCGCGAAATAGGTGTCTTCAAGGGTTAGGGTGCTTTCGTCGATAAAGACGAGCGCCTGCGACGGAGATGGAAACGCGATATCCCCGTGCTTCTTATAGATCGGATACCTTGCGTTGACTCCCGGCACGTCACTATTCATCTGACCATTCATCGAAAAGCTACGCACCCGCTTCATCGGCCTGCCATTTAACTTGAAATCGTCCGCCGGACACACATAAATTCCGGGCGCCTCGTTATACGGATACAGTATCCCCTTTTTGATCGCGTTAACGTTCGTCGCTCCCGGCAGTGAATTGACGTCGTTGGCACCCGGAATCCACGAATTCTGCCCGCCGCCGATATAATTTGGCACCAGGTTGTCGCGGTTATCTCCAGTGTAGGTGAACCAAGCCAATCCCAATTGCTTGCCATTCGAAAGGCACGCAATGCTCAAGGCCTTGGACTTTGCCTTCGCGAGGGCGGGCAGAAGCATCCCCGCCAGAATGGCGATGATGGCGATGACAACAAGGAGCTCGATCAGCGTGAAGCCCCTTCCCGGGCGAACAATGGCAGACGTTTTCATGGATTCTCTCAGCGCGTGTGGTAAGTCTGCTTTCCTTATCGTCGATCCCAAGAGGTTTAGGCAACAGAATACGGTGCACAACGGGTCTCCGTGCCAGTCGGGTCCCCAACCGCATGGAACCCTGCTTTGATGCGTTGCGTTCGGCGATGTCTTCCCTTTACTTTTCCCCCTGACAACTCCTGGCAACTATTTTTGGACGCCCCAGCGATGCTCAAATAATGAAACCCTTTCCAATGATGATGGCCGTGCGCCAGACGTTTCCAAAGTCGTCGCCGGTCGACATTCGCGCCACGCTCCAAGGTGAATTCGCCGCGATTCTTCCTCGACTGAAACCGGGAGCCCGCATCGCCGTTGCCGTTGGCAGCCGGGGAATCACGAATCTCCAAGGGATAGTTCGCGCAGTGCTCGATCTCTTGAAGGCTGCGGGCGCCAAACCCTTCATCGTTCCGGCCATGGGTAGCCACGGCGGCGCGACCGCCGAAGGGCAAAAGGAGCTATTGGCAGAATATGGCATCTGTGAGACGGAGCTTCATGTCCCGATCCGCGCCGCCATGGATGTCGAACTCTTAGGGGCGACGGAAGAAGGTTCGGAAGTTTTTTGGAGCGCCGAGGCGTTGCGCGCGGACGGCGTGGTCCTCGTCAACCGCGTTAAACCGCACACGGATTTCAGCGGAGCACTGGGCAGCGGGATTCTGAAAATGATGGTCGTGGGCTTGGGCAAACGCGCGGGTGCCGCCAACTACCATGCCGCAGCGGTACTTTTAGGCTACGAACAAGCCCTGCGGACTTCCGCTCGGCTCATCCTACGCTCCGCGCCAATTCTTTGCGGGATCGCCATTGTCGAAAACCAATTCCACGAAACCGCGCAATTGACCCTATTGCCGCCCGCGGAAATGGAGCGCCGTGAAGAGGAACTTTTTCGAGACGCCCAGCGCCTGATGCCCGCCCTGCCGTTCGACGATATTGATCTCCTGATCGTCGATCGTCTGGGGAAAAACATCAGCGGTGCCGGGATGGACCCAAACATCATCGGACGCGGAGTGCATGGTTATGAGTCGGTGTTGGGAAAAACCAGCCACCGGAAACCTCTCATCCGCCGGCTTTTCGTGCGTGACATCACGCCAGAAAGCCACGGAAACGCCATCGGGATCGGCATGGCAGACGTGACCACGACGCGCCTAGTCCGCGCCATGAACCCGCAGGTGACCTTCATCAATGCCCTGACGTCACTGACGGTGCAATCCGCCAAGATCCCGATACATTTCGACACGGATCGCGAAGCGATTGCCCAAGTCCTGGGTTCCCTGGCCCTGCGCGATTCCAGCCGTGCCAAGGTCGTGCGCATCGCCGACACGCTGTCATTGGAGCAGTTGGAACTTTCCGAAGCCTGCACCGAAGGGAATCAACCGAATTCACGGCTGGAGCCGCTGAATGCCCCCCACGAGATGAGCTTTGGCCCTGACAGCAACTTGTTGCCCATCTCTACCTCTACCTGTTTACAGGGGTAATGCGGGGCTTTCTAGAACTCGTGAGGCTTTTTGTCTCACACCCCCCTCGCGACGGCGCATCCCGATGTTGTTGGTAGAGGTTGTCGCGCTGCGACAACCCCGCCCGCGTACAGCGGGCGGAACAGGGCCGCAGCGCGGTTCGTGCCGCGCCTGAACGGCGCGGGGACGCCGCAGCGCGGCGTCCGCTACCTTCTCCAACAACTTCGGGATGCACGCCCCCTCGCGAAGAAGCTCAATATTTTTATCGAGTTTTGCCCGTTGCCCGCCAAAGTCCGCCCTCATGTCGGCTGCCAAAATACCCTTTGTCGATCTAGGTCAACAGTACCAGGCGCTCAAACGCGAAATGGACTCGGCCGTAACCGCGGTCATGGGCCGTGGCGATTTCATCCTCGGCGAGGACGTCGCCGCCTTTGAGCGAGAGTTCGCCGAATTCTGTCAGGCGGAGCATTGCATCGGCGTCAGTGATGGTCTCGATGCCTTGCAACTCGCCTTGCGCGTACTCGGGATCGGCCCCGGAGACGAAGTCATCCTCCCCACTCACACGTTCATCGCCACCGCCCTCGCCGTCTGGCAGTCCGGCGCAAAACCTGTCCTGGTCGATGTCGATCCCCGCTGTTACACCATGGATCCGGAGGCTACCGCCCGAGCTATCACCCCTCGCACGAAGGCGTTACTGCCGGTTCATCTCTATGGACAACCCGCGGATATGGATCCGTTGCTTGATCTGGCCCGGAAGCACAAACTTTCCGTCGTAGAAGATGCCGCTCAGGCGCACGGCGCAGAATACAAAGGTCGCCGATGCGGCACCTTGGGCGACATCGGTTGTTTCAGCTTTTACCCGGGCAAGAATCTCGGTGCCTACGGTGACGCCGGCGGCATCACGACGCAACGCGAGGATCTCGCCAACCGACTTCGGATCCTGCGCAACTACGGTCAGCAGCCAAAAAATGTTCACCCATTGAAGGGCTTTAACAGCCGGCTCGATACGATGCAGGCCGCAATTCTTCGCGTAAAATTGCGTCACCTCGAAGCATGGAACGAGAGTCGGCGCAAGGCGGCCGCCCGGTACGGGGAACTGCTCCTCAACTCCAAGATTCAGGCGCCTGCGACCGCGACCTATGCCAAACACGTTTGGCACCTGTATGTCATCGAAACCGATCATCGACCCGCGGTGCAGTCGGCCCTCGATGCGGCCGGTGCGTCGCATGGTGTCCATTACCCGTCCCCAGTGCATCTTCACGAGGCGTTCCGGGATTTGGGCTACGCCCGAGGATCGTTCCCCGTCGCGGAAGCACTAACACCTCGGATCGTTTCGTTGCCGATTTTCCCGGAAATCACCGAGGACCAGATCCGGCGGATCGCCACGGCCTGTCGGAGTGTCTAAGCGCAGCGTTCGGGCCACCTCCTCTTCCGCTGTGGACTCAACCGCCATCCCGCATCACAAATTCTTCAGCAAACGGGATGCGCTTTGGCTCATCAGCCTGTTGGTGGTGGCCACCGGCTATTACTGGATCATCCAGTGGCGACACTTCGGCTATTGGTCGGACACCACCCTCTACATCGCCGGAGCCCGCTCGCTGGCGGAAGGCCACGGATACAATTTCGGCGCTCACTACGGAACTCCCCGAATCGGCCTCTACCCTCCGGTGCAGTCCGCCTGGATGGCTCTGTGGTGGATGCTCAACCCCAATTTCCCCGACAATGTCCCCTGGCTCAATGCCAGCATGATTGTCCTCGCCGTCGGATCCCTCGGCTGCGGCTTCTACTATCTTCGAAAGCAATCCGTCCCGCCCCTCGCCGCCGCCGCCGCAATGCTCACCTGGGGCGCTTCCGCGAAATGGTCCAATTTTATCTTCTGGCTCTCATCCGACATCGGATTCTGCGGGCTCGGCATCGCGATCGCGTGTGTCTGGCTGCGGCCTTGGAAAAACCGCGACATCCCTTGGTGGCTGACCGGGTTCGCCCTCGCGCTCGCCTATGGGTGGCGGACGGCCGCGGTCGGCCTCATTGCCGGAACCGGCTTGGTCGCTCTCTGGCAGGTTCGGCAGCGACGATTTGTCCCGCTGCTGGCAATCGGCCTGCCGACCGGCATCGCGTTTTTCACCTGGCGCACGTTGTCAGCCGGGAGCCCCGGGTATCTCGCCATCTGGCCCGAATTCATCCGCGACCTCGGCGGCTGGAGCGGCTACGTCCTGCAAGTTCTCAAGAACATTGGCTCGTGTGTCCGCGGTCAACCGTTCTGGGATATGATTTGCGGATCGATCGCCCGGCTTCCCGAGCGGATTGGTGAAAAGAATGCGGTCGCCGGGTCTCTGGCAGGGCTCATCACCATGGCGGCCTTCTGGATCTTCGCCCGTCTCGTCTGGAAAGGCTGGCGGACCGGCACCACCGACCTCGACCGCGCCCTCGCCATCATCGCCGGCGTCTACACGCTCCAAGTCGTGGTGGTTCCGTTCGGTCCCGAACATTTTCACCGCTACTTCTACTTGTTCCTGACCCCGGCCTTCGCCTGGGCATGGCGAGGCTGGCAAAAAACCCAGCGCCCTGCCCGTTGGGAATCGCGCGTCACCCTGGGAGCCTTCGCCATCTTCGTCGGCCTCTTCCTCGCGAATGCGCAAAAAATCCGCAAAGATCGCCTCTACATGGAGGAACTGCTGCCCCTGTCTGAACTCAAGGAAGCCGCGGACTGGACTCGCAATAACACACCCCCGGAGGCACCTGTAGCGATCGACTTCCGGCTCCCCATCGAACATTTTCACGCCTGGCTCGGTCGCCCCCTGCTCGTGGACTATTTCCACCCGACTTACCGCACGAGTCCCGTGCCTTACTCCGCACAGGGCGGGATTAAGGCGGACTATGTATTAGTCTGTACCAAGGGGCCGGAGATCTACACACCTCCCGCACGCTTCCCCGTCGTGTTCCGCTCGCACTCGGACCGATTCCGCGTCGTCCAGGTGGTGCCTTAGGGAACGGGGGGGAGGGGCGGGGGGGTGGGGGCAGTGATCAGTGATCAGTGATCAGTGGTCAGTGGTCAGTGGTCTAGTGGTCAGTGATCAGGGGGGCAGTGATTCTGACCGCTTGCTCCGATCCGGACCGGATCTAGTGCACGGCTCATCGGGTCCGTTACGGCGGCCGGCCAATTATCGCGAGCGTCGTAAAATGGTCTGGACTGTTTTACGATGCACGCGATATTGGTCCTATGGTTGGCAAACCTCGCCTTTACACCTCTTTCTTGCACGACCACCTGCAGAGACACCGGCAGATGGCGCTGATCTCCGGACCACGCCAAGTCGGCAAGACCACGGTTTGTCGATCCCTCAGCGATGCCTATCTCAACTGGGATAATTCCGATGACCGACGCTGCCTCTTGCGTGGCCCCGAAGCACTGGCCAAAAAGTTGCACTTGGATCAGCTGCGCGCCAAACCCCCGATTGCGGTCTTCGACGAATTGCACAAATGCGCCAAATGGAAGACGCTGCTCAAAGGGTTTTTCGACACCCATGGCGACCGGGTGCGATTGATCGTGACGGGCAGTTCCCGTCTGGACGTTTTTCGGCGAGGTGGGGACAGTCTGATGGGGCGTTATCTGCTGTATCGCATGCATCCCTGGAGCGTGGGCGAATGCTTAAGAACCGAGCTGCCTTCGCAGGAGATTCAATTGCCCGGTGAACCGACCGAAGCGCATTGGGATGCGCTCTGGGAACACGGCGGATTCCCGGAGCCGTTTCTGAGGCGGGAAATCCGTTTCACACGCCGCTGGCGTTCATTACGGCAGGAGCAACTCGCGCGGGAAGACCTTCGCGATGTCACCCATATCACCGACCTAGGCACGATGGAAACGTTGATGCAGATCCTCGCCGAACGGAGTGCGCAGCAATTGGTCTATTCAAACCTCGCCCAAGAAATCCAGGTGGCAGTCGACACGGCCAAACGCTGGATTGATCTGCTGGGCCGCCTGCACTTCGGATTCATCGTTCGTCCGTGGTTCAAGAATGTCTCCAAGGCCTTGCGCAAGGAACCCAAATGGTTTCTTCGCGACTGGAGCGGGCTGACGGATGATGGTGCGCGGGCAGAAACCTTCGTCGCCTGCCATCTGCTCAAAGCGGTCGAAGGGTGGACCGACCTAGGATTCGGCGACTTCGAATTGCGTTACCTGAGGGACAAACAGAAGCGAGAAGTGGACTTCTTAGTCGTGCGCGACCGCAAGCCCTGGTTCCTGGTCGAGGTCAAGCTTACCAACACGAATCTCTCGCCGTCGCTCGCCTATTTCCAAGACCAAACCAAGGCGCCTCACGCCTTCCAAGTGGTGATGAACCTGCCTTATGAGCCGGCCGATTGTTTTAAGATTCAACGACCCGTGGTGGTTCCCGGCAAAACGTTCCTCAGCCAACTTCTCTGACGCCACCCCTCGCTCCGGCGTCGAGCAGGCCTTGAGGGCCCGATCGCATTTGATACGCACCCGTATCATTTTCGTTTGCGCGCCGTTCCCGCCACCGGCATGTTCAAATTGTTCGTCGCCGCCTTGCGGTGCCCCCGCTTGGCACCGTCAGGTAGTGCCATTATTGTCTCTTCCGCCAACCATGAAACGCTCGCTCGCCATCCCCGCCGTGACGGCTCTGTTCCTCACCGTCGCGTCGCTTATCCCCGCCTTTTCCGCCGATGGCTGGCTCACCTGGCGAGGGCCGCTCGGCACGTCGGTTTCCACCGAAACCGGTCTGCCGAGCCGCATCGACGCGCGGGAAACTCTCTGGACCGCCGAGTTTCCGGGCCAGAGTAGTGCCGTCGTTGCGGACGGTCGTCTGTACATCAACGGCTATCTCGGCGAGGGATCGGATCTTCGCGAGGTGACCGCGTGCTTCGATGCCGAAACGGGTCAACTCCTCTGGAACCACGCCGAGAACGATTTTCTGAGCGACACAATTTATCTCCGCTACGCCACGTCCTCGCCCACCATCGACCCGGAAACGGGCAATATTTATGTCCAGCACACGCAGGGGCTGGTGATGTGTTTCTCCCCGACCGGCGCGCTGTTGTGGAAGCGGTCGATGATGGAGGAATTTGGACGCCTGACCTTTCCAAACTCACGGACCGCGACGCCCGTCATCGATCGGGAATTGGTCATCCTCCGTGGCATCACGAGTGCCTGGGGCGCACACGGTGCGGCCGGCGACCGATTCTACGCCTTCGACAAGCGAACCGGGGAACTCGCCTGGAGCTCCGCGCCGGGCGACCGTCCGCAGGACAACACCTTCTCTCAGCCGTGGCTGGATTTCTGGAACGGCAAGCGGGTGTTGTACAGCGCCGGTGGCGACAGCTCGATTCTGGCGATCAATGCCCGCACCGGCGAGCCGCTGTGGCGCTTTCCCTTCGCCAAGGCGGGCGCCAAAGGCGGCATCAACGCCGGGCTCGTTCGTCACGGCGACCATCTGATTGCCTTACACGAATCCGAAAACCTGGATTCGACCGAAATTGGACGCATGGCCGCCTTCCGAATCCCCACACCGGATACCGTCAAGCCGACCAACAATCTGACGCCGCACGTCTTCGGCCCGAAGGATCTCGAAGTCTGGCGGAACGGGATCGGCTCGCTCGCAAGTTCGCCGGTCCTCGTCGGGGACCTGATCTATGAGGTGAACGGGACAGGCGATCTCTGCGCGGTGGACGCGCGGGATGGCCAGGTGTTGTGGAAGAAAAAAATCGGCATTGAACAGCGCCAAAGCACTCCGTTCTATGCGAACGGACTGCTCTATGTAGCGATGTATGTAACCATGAAAGATGCCAAAGGCGCTGCCAGCTCGGATGGGGACAGCGTGGCAAATGGGGACCTTATCGTCCTGCGCCCCAGTCGCGACGGGGTGGAGGAATTGAGCCGAACCCAATTAATTGGACGCTGCTACGGTTCTCCCATCGGCTACAACGGAAAGTTATATGTGCAGACCGATAAGAAGCTGTATGCGTTCGGGCGCCGCGGCCGGAACGCAGGCCTGGCGGCGACGCCACCCTCGGTTGCGTGGCCAACGCCCGGTCCGGCCCGCCTGCTCCAGGCGATTCCCTATGAAGTGCTTCTCAAGCCGGGCGTTGCCCAGTCGTTCCGGATCCGATCGCTCGATGCCAATGGTTTCACGGTTTCGGAAAACCTGGATCCAAAATCCCTGCATTGGGAGTCCTTCATCCCGCCGACCGCACTCGTGCGGGCCACCTTGCGGGGGAGTTTTGACTCCGACGGCCGGTTGGTGGCGGACCAAGGCTCAACGCCGAGCGCCGGTCAGTTCAAATGCAGTCTGGCTGGACCCGACGGGTCCGCGTTGACGGGATATATCAAGGGGCGGGTGCTGCCGGATCTCCCGTTGACATTTGATTTCCAAAACTATGCCATCACGAATAAGACCACGAATTCCGTGGAGATGCCGACGCCGTTTGCCTATCCCCCCCTCTCGTGGAATTCGGCCCGATTCCGCTTCGAAATCCGGCAGAAGGACACGGAATCCGGCACCAATCAGGCGCTCGTGAAAACCATCGACAACAAACTTTTTCAGCGCGGCCAGGTATTCTTTGGCCATTATTCGATGAAGAACTATACGATCGAGGCCGATGTCCTGAGCGAAGGCACGAAACGCAAGATGAGTGAGGTGGGGGTCATTAACCAACGCTACGTCATCCTCCTCAAAGGCAATGCCCAACAGCTCGAAATCAATTCGAACCAGGAACGTCTCAAGGTGGCCGCATCCTTTAAATGGCTTCCCGAAACGTGGTATCGGATCAAGGCACGCGTGGACCTCGCCGACGACGGCTCGGGAACGGTCCGGGCCAAGGCTTGGAAGCGAGGCGATCCGGAGCCGGACGCGTGGACCCTGGAGGTTCCTCATAAGACGGCTCACCGGGAAGGTTCTCCGGGGCTATTCGGTTTTGCACCGCAGGAAATGCGGGTCGCCATCGACAATGTACTGGTCTCCGCCAACTAACTTTTCCCAAACTCAAATTCACACCCCGTTGCCGCATTGCAGATCCAATGAAACTGTCGCTTCTGACTCCCGCCCTTCTCACTGCCGCGCTGCTAACCCATGCCGAAGACTGGCCTCAATGGGGTGGCAATGATCTGGGCCGAAACATGTACGCTCCGGCCAAGGGTCTGCCGGACACCTTCAACCCTGGCAAAGTAAAGGCTGGCAGCGAGGACATTGACCTCAAAACGACCAAGAATGTGAAATGGGCGGTAAAACTGGGCTCCCAAAGTTACGGGAATCCCGTGGTCAGCAACGGCAAGGTCTACGTCGGCACCAATAATGAATCCCCGCGCGACAAACGCCACGTCGGCGACCGCAGTATCTTGTATTGCTTCGATGAAAAGACGGGGGCCTTTCTCTGGCAACTCGTGGTCCCCAAGTTGAAATCCGGCAAGGTCAACGACTGGGAAAGCCTCGGGTTGCTGGCATCCCCACTCGTCATCGGCAACCGCCTCTGGATCGTGACGAGTCGATGCGAAGTGCTCTGCCTCGACACGGAAGGCCTCGCCAATGGCAATGACGGTGATTATCAGGACGAGGCCAAGTATGTCGTCCTCGACACCGGCAAGCCCCCCGCGGAACTCGGCAAAAAAGATGCCGATATCCTCTGGCGCTACGACATGATGTATGAACTCGGCGTTTTTCCTCACAACGCTTCGAATTGCTCGGTAATCCTCGTCGATGGAATCCTCTACATCTGCACCTCGAATGGCCAGGACTGGACCCATGTCAATATTCCGTCGCCGACCAGTCCCTCCTTCATCGCGCTCGATCCGAAGACCGGTAAACTTCTCGGCGAAGACGATGCCGGCATCGGTCCGCGAATTTTCCACGGGCAATGGACCTCCCCTTCCGCAGGAAAAGTGAAAGGAAAATGGCAGATTTTCTTCGGCGGTGGTGACGGCGTCTGCTATGCGTTGGAGGCAAAACCCGCCAAAGGCAACGGATCCCCGATCGTCCCCGTTCTACCGGGGGCCGAACTGAAGCGGGAGGAGGACCCGGAAAACAATTATCTCCGCAAGGTCTGGTGGGCCGATTTGAATCCGCCCGAGTACAAGACGAAGGCGGGCAAGCCCATCAAATACCCGGAGCCCGAAGGGCCGAGTGAAATCAACTCGACGCCCGTTTTCTACAAAGACCGGGTCTATGTCGCGACCGGCCAGGACCCCGAACACGGAGAGGGCGTCGGTCGCCTCGTCTGCTTGGATTCGACCCTGACCGGAGATATCACAAAGACGGGGGTTATCTGGGATTACAAGGGGGTGAAACGAAGCATCTCCACGGTTTCGATTGATCCCGACACCGGGCTGCTTTTCCTAGCGGACTACAGCGGCTTCATCCACTGCCTCGATGCGGCGAAAGGAACCTTGCACTGGATCTACGACATGAAGGCACATATGTGGGGCTCGACATTGGTCGCCGACGGCAAGGTTTATGTCGGAGACGAAGACGGCGACATGGTGGTGCTCAAGGCGGACAAGAAACTCAAGGTCATGAGCGAGACCAACCTCGGATCCCCTGTTTATGGAACTCCGATAGTGGCCAATGGGACCCTATATCTCATGAGCCAGAATCATCTTTTTTCCGTGGGGGCCAACGCCACTCCGGTGCTGTCCGACAAGGCGGACGGCGTGCAAATCAAGAACTAGATCCCATTCGCTCCAGCCCTGATCATGAGTACTGCAATGACACCGGACGCCGTTCAAACGGCGCGGAACCAACTAAACCAACACCTGGTCGAGATTCTCGACTGGCATTTCAGCCCGGAGACCGGATCGCCGTTCTGGCTCGACTGGGCAAAAAAGAACTTCGATCCCCGCCAAGAGGTCCGATCCGTGGAGGATTTGAACAAGTTTCCCCATTTCCAAGACGAATGGCTCCGCGATCTCCAACCCGAGGTTTGGGTGCCCGCCGCCTTCAAAGGCAAGCCCTTCAACATTTTTGAAACGGGAGGGACGACGGGCATGCCAAAACAGCGGATCGGATGGAACGACTACAAGGTCGACTATTCGGAGTTTAGTGAGAAGATTGCAGACGCCCATTTCCCTCGGAATCATTTCTGGTTGATGATGGGCCCGACCGGTCCCCGTCGCCTGCGGTTGGCCATTGAACACCTGGCCAATGTCCGGGGCAGTTCCTGCTACTTCATCGACCTGGATCCGCGCTGGGTGAAAAAGGTGATCACCCGAAAACAGTTTGATCAGGCCAAGGCCTATATGGATCACGTGGTGGATCAGGCGGTGACCATATTAAAACACCGCAAGGTCAGCGGCCTTTTTACCACTCCGAAGCTTCTGGAGGCGCTCGCCGAAAAGGTCAACCTGTATGAATCCGGGATTCGCGGCGTTTTCTGCGGCGGCACCACCATGGCACCCCAATACGTGCGTTTCATCGTCGAGGAAGTCCTCGAAGGTCGCATTGGGTTTTATCCCACCTACGGAAACACGTTGATGGGCCTCGCTGCCAGCGTCCCACTTCTCCCCGAGGACCAATTCTCGATCACGTACTACGCCCCCCAACCAAGGGCCATCCTTCGAGTCGTGGACCCAAACAATACCGCGGTTACTCGCGGCTATGGCGAATGGGGCCGGGTTGAACTGACCACGCTCACGAAGGAATTCTTCATGCCGCGATTTATGGAGCGGGATGAAGCGATTCGCCGCGAACCGCGGGCTCCGTACGCCTGGGACGGCGTTGCCGAAGTTCGCCCGTTTGGTGCCATGGAAAAGAGCATCGTCGAAGGCGTCTACTGAAACTTTAGAATGCACCAGGCCGGGCATGCGATGCCCGGCCTGGATTTTTTCCCCACCAAGCTTCCGCCCCTCCTTGGCACAAGCCGAGACAGGAACACCGGGACGGCCACCGCCGTCCGGTGCTCACGTCTCGACTCGCCCCACCGTCGATCTCGGCCTCCGTATCACCGGTTTGAGGGGGATCATGCGGCCTCCGCGACTATGCCTGCCGAGCGAGCCCGGACCAGCAGTTGCTTGTGTGTCTGCCGCCGTGCAAGCCGCGCCTTCTCTTCAAAGAGCGTTGGAAAGACGAGCATCGGCTCGGATTCGAGCCAAGCGAGTGCCGCCGCTTCATTGGCGGCACGCCGCAGAGGCGTCGAGAGGGCGGTATTAACCACCGTCTTGAGAACCTCCTGAAGCAAACGTCGCTTCAATTGTTCGAGGTCGGTGACGCCAACTTCGGTGAACGGTACCGCCACCTCGGTCAGCGTGGCGAATCGTTCCGCCGCGAAGCTTGTTTCATCTCTTGTCATATTTCTCATAGTGTAGTCTAAAGCGTTATGGCCCCGGTGCCCGGTGCCATTTCTGTTACGGTTAGTGCATTGCATTGAGTGTTTTGAGGTCTTGCTTCGCAGCCCGAAAATCGAAGAACCCACGGAGCCTTGGGCTGCCGTGGGTTCTTCAAAAACGAACTGGAATATCGATTTTAGAAGTGAACCTCCACGTCGCCCGCGCCCGAGGACCTAGCCGGATGCCAGGAAACAGAAAATACGGCACAGCCGCCACTTTGGCAGCGCTTGCTCGTAATCCGTTGGAGCGACATTAGCTTCATTGCAGCCGCCAAGAGATACCAAGAACGGCGTTATGTCAAGCGACAGTCGGTGCTCATTAAATTGATCCCTTGTGGGAACACCCTCAGACTGTTATCAAAACCTCGGTTCGGGCGGTTGGCGCAGTGGCTAGCGCAGATGCCTTACACGCATTTGGTCGGGGGTTCGAGTCCCTCACCGCCCACCAGTCTCTATTGCAACAGGTTACGAACGAAAGTCAGAAAACTAAGACTGCCCACTAAGACTATGGCAGGGGTGTTTACTTTGTGCGGAGGCCGGGACCTAAACCGTGCAAAACGACCGGTCTGAAAACCGCACAGTTTTCTTGATGGATTTTCTTCAAACACTTCAACAGATCTCTTCTTCCTTCTTCCTGGATCTTCTTTGCCTGACCCGGCGGCTTTGAGCGCTAACC
>CAMAUY010000126.1 GCA_945861565.1 Akkermansia muciniphila | reverse complement strand
GTTCTCCACCTTCGACCACTCGTTTCACCGCTAAGATGCGGATATGTTGAAGCGTTTTGTGATCCAATGTGCGCCCATCAATTTTCGACATGCAGTTGCTTAGCAGGATACATGCCAAGTGTAGTCTATGCTAAAGACTGATCAGTAATGGCCGATTGACCACCGGAGCGGAACCCACCGGAGTCGTCTGCTCGCCGGACGGCAAGCGCGTCTTTGTGTCCAATGGCCAACAGGACACCATCACGGTGATCAATGCCGAGACCCGGACGATCCTTGGCAACGTTGATTTGCGCAATAGCATCGCCAATGACCCGGATCGGCGACGGCATTTCCAACCCGGCGGGCTGGCCGTTACGGTCGACAATAAAAAACTCTACGTCACACGATTCATTTCGTTCACCAAGGCGGGAGGCCGACAAGGCGATGATCTTGGCAAGGAAGGGTTGGTTGCCGTGCTCGACATCAATACGTCGTCCACGTCGCTGTCTGACTATAAGGTCGCCCGTGTCGTCCGACTGGCGCCCCAGGCTACTGGCTTCAGTGTGCCGAATGTGACGGATCCTGTGCAGGCGGCCACCGCGGCGTTCCCGAACCAGCTCAATTCCATCGCGATCCGCGGGGACCATGCGTATTTGCCCAACATCGCCGCGTCTCCCAGCGGCCCCCTGCGGTTCAACCTGGATACTCACGCCTTTGTCAATGTCATCGGTGCTGCCAACAGCGACACACCGACCGACCTCGGTGCGTTGAACCTACATCTCGGTGCGCGGGACCCGGAGCCCGGTAAACGAAAACTTTTTTTCGCGAACCCGTGGTCCATGGCATTTACCACTCAGAGCGGGGCGGGCTCCGCTTACATCGTCAGCGCCGCGAGTGATCTGCTTGTGAAGGTGAACGTGGGGGCGGATGGTTCTCTCAGTTTTACCACCGATGCCAATACGACTCGCTATATTGACCTCAACGATCCGGATAACGCGCTCACGAGCGGGCGCAATGCCGGCAAGAATCCGCAAGGGATCGTCATCGCATCCGACGGCACCCGCGCCTATGTGAACAACGTTGGCTCCAAAAACGTCACGGTCGTGGACCTGACGACGGACAGCGTGATCAAGGTGGTGCCCCTCAGGCCACTGCCGTACGCGGGATCCCCGCAAGAGAAGATCCTGGTGGGTGCCGAGATCTTCTTCTCGTCGCGCGGCAATTTTGATCCGATTGACGGTGCGACGGTTTCGCTGCGGGACCGGCTTTCGAGCGAAGGCTGGCAGAGTTGTGCCAGTTGCCATCCCAACGGACTGACCGACGGCGTTGTTTGGCAATTCGGCGCGGGCCCTCGCAAGAGCGTTCAGATGAACACGACATTTAATCCGCTGCATCCCGATCGGCAGCGTGTCCTGAACTATTCCGCGATCTTTGATGAGGTGGAGGATTTTGAACTCAATATTCGCAACGTATCCGGTCCAGGCAATTTGCCGAGTACAACCCTCTTAGATCCGAATCACGGCGTTCTCATCAGTGACGACGGCAATGTGAATAACGCGCCTGGTGTGGTGAATGCCTTTGCCAAGGCGAATGGCGATCGGCCGCAACTCACCGTCACCTTGCCGGGTAGCACGGTTAAAGTTCCGGCGCTCACCGCCCTGCGCGAATGGGTCCGACACGCAATTCCAACGCCCAGTGCCCCGTTGGCTGGCTACGGAGGTGCGGGTGCGGATCCAGTTCAGCTTGCGGAGGGCCGCCGGCTATTCGAGCAGGTGGGTTGTGTTACCTGCCACGGAGGAAGCCACTGGACCCTTTCTTTCAAAGACTTCACTTCCCCGCCAGCTGCCGCGGAGATATTCACCGAGCGAACGCCGGCTCCGACGTCGGGGAATCCCGTCGGAGCTCAGTATTTGAATCGCTTCCTCCGCGATGCGTCATCCTTCAATCTCGGAGTTCCCGGCGGTGGCAATGAGTTTGGAAAAAATATCGGCGCGGTGGAACGGGTTGCACCGACCGTTTCGACCAACGGTGTAATCGTGCCCGGTGCGGATGCGCTCGGCCGGGACTACAATGGGGACGGTGCTGGCAATGGCTTCAACGTCCCATCGTTGCTCGGAATCCTCGCAGCGCAGCCCTACGACCATAATGGTGCCATTGAATCCGTGGCCGAACTTCTCGAAGACCCCCGCCACTGGCAGCATGGCGCTGGGAACGCTTCCCTGTTGCAGGACCCCGCCAAACGCGCCGCGCTGGCGGCGTTTGTCGAATCCATCGATGCGCAGACGCCTATTTTTAGCGTGCCTGGAGAGCCCTTGTTCGTCACGGATGTCGTGCAAAGTCCCACCCAGTTCTCTGCGCATTGGATTGGTGGAACGGGCCCGTATGTGCTGCAAAAGAAGCACGAACTCGAAGAGGTCTTTTTCGCCACCGCCGCAACGACACTGGAGCGCGTTGCGACCGACACGATCAGCGGCACGTCGGCATTTTACCGCATTTTTGATCTGAGCCATGCGCCTACCGTGTGGCTAAACGTGAGCTTGAGCGGAGCGGCCGAACGTCCCAATTCCGTCGATACCGCTGCGCGCGGGTTTGGTTACTTGCGGGTCAAGGGCGACACGCTGTCCTTCACCATCACCTATCAAGGGCTTTCGGGGCCAGCCACGGCGGCTCATATCCACGGCCCTGCCTCGGCCTCCGAGTCGGGTGGTGTACTGATCGATCTTGCACCTTTCAAGGGTGGGGGCTTTGGCACTTCCGGAACGCTGATTGGCGCGACTCCAATTACCCGAGAACAGAAAGCCTACATCCTGGCGAATCGCACTTACGTGAATATCCACACGGAGGCGAATCCGAACGGAGAAGTGCGAGGCCAGGCCGCGACCGCGGTGATGAAACTCAGCCTGAGCGGCGCGGGTGAACGCCCCACCCCAATCTCAACCCCCGCAAGCGGATTCGGAATCTTCACGCTGGTGGGCAACGACCTGTCGTTCCATATCAACTACCATGGACTTTCCGGGCCGGCGACCCTGGCGCACATCCACGGTCCGGCCTCCGATGCCGGAACGGCCTCGCCGCTCATCGATCTGAAGAACTTCGCGGTCGGCGGGTTCGGGGTGTCCGGCTCGATCGTGGGTTCCGTTGCGCTCGATACGCCGCAACTATCGGCAATCGTAAGCGGGTTGGCGTACGTCAACATCCACTCCGCGGCTAACCCGGGCGGCGAAGTTCGCGGCCAGATCACCGTTCACAATGACGCGGTGCCGTTCAGTGCGGATCTCAGTGGCGATGCGGAACGACCTGATCCGGTGGATTCACCTGCCGCCGGTTTCGCCAGCATCGGGCTAAGCGGCCACCGACTCGAGTTACACATCGTCTATCGTGGCCTCTCTGGGCCTGCCACCGCAGCTCACATTCATGGGCCCGCCCCGGCGAGCGGAGCGAGCAACGTACTGTTCGACCTCGCGCCATTGCACAAGGGAGCCCTCGGGACTGCCGGCGAGTTCTCGGGTACCATTGAATTGACGGAAGAGGGTCGATTGAACGTCCTGAATAGTCTGACGTACATCAACATCCACACCGCCAAAAATCCCAAGGGTGAAATCCGCGGACAGATCGCTCCGATCCTGCTTGATACCGTGATGAATGGTGCCAACGAACGACCTAATCCCGTCACGACCGACGCCCTGGGTACCGCCCGCGTGGCACACTTGGGCCGAATCCTAAGTTTCCAAATCGACTACGCCGGTTTGTCTGGGGACGCAACCTCCGCGCACCTGCACGGGCCGGCCGATCGTGATCAGACCGCTTCGCCGCTCATTAATCTCCAGGGGTTCTCACTTGGAAACTTCGGCCGGACTGGATTCATTCTCGGCTCTCTTGAACTGAAACCCAAAGAACAGGAAGGCCTCACCGACGGATTGACCTACTTGAACATCCACACGGCCGCACATACCAGCGGTGAGATTCGAGGTCAGGTCAGGCCGGTCATTGACCTAGGCTTGCGTCCCGTCGACCCGGCGGGAGTCATTGATGCGTATACGGCAGCGATCAATGCGGGCGATCTGGAGGCCGCCCTTTCCTTCGTTGCAGAGGATGCGGTTTATGACCGGCCGCCGCCCTTCGGAGTGATCACCGGCAAAGTGGCCGTTCGTGTTTTCATCCAGGACCTGATTACCCGGAAGGCGCGGATTCAGTTGCTGGGTTTTCGCACCGTTGCGGGCGAGTCCGTGAAGTGGAAATCGCGCATCTCCCTGATCAGTGCCACCAATCCCAGTGAAACGCAGGTCCTCTTGAACGAGTCCTCGTCGATCGTGCGCGGCGGTTTGATCATTCAGCATACCGCGCGCGCGGCACAGTAGCAGGATCGTCACTAAAAAGGGTTGCTCTCTACGGAATCTGAGGCCAGGAATCACGGCGACCGCAGCCGGTAGAAGAACGGCCCTGGGCCCGTCGCGCTTGCATCCTTGAAATCAGTTCGTGGCACGCTTCCCTGAATACCGGTTTGGACCGGTGTAAAGGGACCGTTGAGCGTGCTGGACCGCTCCAACGTGTAGGTCCGGACCTCCACCGCCTGCCAGGAGACGGTAAAATCCGGAGAATTGGGCGGCTGCAGTTGCAGATAAGACGAAGCATTCCTCGGATCCGTTCCGGCGACATATTCCTTTTGATCGTTATACCCATCGCCGTCACGATCCTCGGGACCATCGCTGGCGAAGTCGTTCAGGAATTCCGCCTCCCAGGCGTCGGGTAACCCGTCGCTATCAAGATCCTGTGATGCCAGGTTTAGGCGGACCAGTTCCCATCGACTCTTCAGCGTATTGTTATGATGCAGCAGGAGAACCGTCGGCGTAGTCCTGGTGAATTCACTGCGATCGACCTCAAATTTGATCGGCCCAGATTCGTGAAATAGGGGCGAATGTTCCAATCCATGGCGCGTTGTATCGATGCCTGGTTTGGCGGCGTCGAAGGGAATCCAGCTGCTGGATTCGGTCACGCTTTCCACGACAGTCATAAACCGATAGCGGAACCGTGCTGTCGTTTCGGTAAGGCCAATCGCCCGTGCTGGCGCGGGAAGAATCATCACCGAATTTGCCAGCAGGGCCGTGTCGAATTTGTCCGGCGGTAGTACGTTGAGCAGGCCGCCATCCACGATCTCGTCCGTCGCGCTGTTCAGAATTCCGCTCACGAACCCGTCGTTCATGGAATCCCGCCTGGAAACCGAGTTGGAGACCACACCTTCGATCGAGGTGTTGATCACTTCAAATTCCGGACGGTCGTTGTTGTTCAGGTCGATTTGAACGTTGATCGAATTAAAAGCCCGCTGCGGGGTGGTCCAGTTGCCGGCGAGTGCGATGCCAAAGTAGACCGTGGTGTTACTCACCGAACCAGCCGTGCTGAAATCGGAGGCCGCCCCAAACGCAACTTGATCAGCCGCCGCGCGGGGGCCGGATAACCCCCGAACGCCGTTCGTTCCTCCGAGGACGAATGCGGAAACCAACGGTTCACTGTGAACTCGCGTCCCCTTAATCGCGACGGCGGCCAGGCCCGGATCACCCGTCATGACGCCGACTTCCGATCGCGCGGAAGCGAGGTTCCCGACCGCTCTCGGCACCGCCATGAACGGGACATGCAAGGCGAGTTCCTCTCCCCGGAACCAGATTTGCCCACTTGCCTCGGGTAGAAGAGTGCGTGGGTGAGTTGCATCCAGGGGTCCGGAGGTCGGATCCATCATTCGCTCGAATTTGGAGGGATCCGCATCCATTCGCACCGTCATTATCGCCGCGCCCTGTCCCGGGACGGAAATTGTGGCAAGGCTTGGAGTCAGGATGAACCCCGGGCACGGAATCGTGTTACTGACCGCGACGTCGAATCGCACGGCCTTGGTCCCATGATTCACGAGCCGGATTTGGCGGGTCTCGGTGTGGGGCAGGGAGAGTTCGAGGAGGCCGAAATTTACGGAGACCTCGCCGTCCTGCGTGTCAACCCGTGCGATCACGGGTGTCCGGACGGCGGCCGCCACATTCAAGCGGCCGGCACCGACCTTGGATTCAGGATACGGGTGATGGTTTTCATCAAAAAGTCCCACGGCGGTGTTCATGAGTGCGGCCTTGATGTCCTCCACCGGCCAGGCGGGATGGGCCTGTCGGAGCAATGCGGCGGCCCCGGCCACGTGCGGACATGACATGGAGGTGCCATCGAGCACGACGGGGCGAAACCCGCTACCGGCACGGGCGGATCGAATTTCGGTGCCCGGCGCCGAGAGGTCAGGCTTGAGGCGATAGTTGGGTTGGGACGGCCCGCGGGAGCTACTATCGGCCAGCCGATCCGCCCGTTCAGGATGGGGCACGACCGTGTCGGCGGAGAGGGTGACATTGACGCCGTTGGCGAGTTCCGCAGCGAGACGGGCGCCCTCCGCTTTCGAAATCATAATTCCGGGAATCTTGATGTCGTCGGTGTCGCCGCTGCCACCCATCGGAATCGGATCGCCGTCGACGTTGTTCACCATAATGACACCCACGACACCGGCGGCCTGGGCCTTGCGGATCTTGTCGGTGAAGAAACAAACCCCGCGTTCGATCATGGCGATTTTCCCCTTGAGCGCGGCACCGTTGCTGAGCTCCTCACAGGCTTGGGTTGGAAGTACCTGGACAACCTGGGCTGTGACCGCTGCGATGTCCGCCAGCGGAACGGTAAAGGCCCCCTCCACGGCAGAGTATAATCCTGCGACGCTCACCGGGGCATTCACCCGGACTTGCAGGCTGGCGGATCCGTTGTCGACTGAATTGGCGACAGCGATCGCTCGAGCCGCAACGGCGGGGCTGCTCATATTCGCCACCACGTTGCCGTCATTGCCGGCCGCGACGACCACAATGCAGCCGAGTTGACTCAAGGAGTTGACGGCGGACTGCTCGAAATCGCGTCCACCTTCTGTCCCAAAGCTGGAACCGAGGGATAGGTTGGCCACGTCGAGGCGATCATCAAATGATCCGTCGCCGTTGGGATCCGCGCAGGCTTCGATGGCACTTAGAACTGCCTCCGTGGCGGTGGGGCCTTCGTGGCCAAAGATTTTCCAAGCATAGAGCCTGGCCCGGGGGGCAACCCCGGGCGCGATCAGGAACTCCGACATCGGGGGTAGATTTGTATACGTGCCACGGTAGGTTTTCCCGGAGGTCAGCACGCCAAAACCGGCAGCGATACCGGCGACGTGAGTTCCGTGTCCATGGGCCTTTGAATCTAAAGGATCGGAGTCGGGAAACGGTGTGCTGTGGTCCGAATCCGAGCCGTCATAGTCGTCCCCGACGAAATCCATGCCCCCGATCACCTTGGCGGTTGGAAAGCTGCCCACCTCGATCCGGGCGGAATTGTTCGAGTCGAAAACAGCGACATTTCCCGAGCCCCCAAAATCAGCGTGGGTGTAGTCGATTCCGGAATCAATGATCCCGATCGTTATGCCTTCACCACTGAGTCCCTTCGCCTGGCTTTTCCAAGCAACCGGGCCTTCAATGAACGGAACGCTGGTCTCCAAACTGCGGTAGAATAGTTTGCGCGGCTGCATCTCGATCACACCCGGCAAGCCGTTGAGCCGGTTCGTTTGCTCGGAGGAAATCTCGACACTGACCAAGTTTAACAGTTTTGAGTACCGGTGTGTGACACGACCCCCCAGTCCTTCGATTGCTCCTGTGATTTCTGTGTGCTGCTGTGCGATGGCGGATGCCCTGGCCGCCACGGCCAGTCGGGCATCCAGGAGGCGGGCTCCGGACTTTCGAGCCGCCCGCTCGGTGGTTGCGGTCGAGTCGCCTTCGAGTAGCAGCAGCCAGACAGCTTTCGTGTCGGCGGCACTGGCCGGCTTGGAAAGGAGGAATCCAAGCACGATCAAGGCGGGCAACCAAACGACCTTCCAACGGTGATAATGCGGCACAGTGTGAACAATAGCGACATTGCCCGCATTGCGAAAGGAGCAGTTGGATAATCCGTCGGTTTACTCCCTTCGGGTTCTCGCCTCGTCGCGCAATGCCAGTAAATCCTTCATCACCCGGCCGATGTCGCCCGTGGAACGTCCCAACCCAAAGGCATCGTGGAGCGTCTTGTAGAGCGGGAAGAGCCGGTTGTAGGTGGCGACGTCCGGCGGATTGGGCCGGTAAACAGTCGGCTGCACTCCGGTCATCGCTTGCTGCGCGGCGACCATATCCGGATATATGCCAGACACGACGGCACCGGTGATTGCGGAACCGAGTGCACATGTTTGGGTGCTCCGGGAAATTTGCATCGGCCGGCCGGTGACGTCCGCGTATATCTGCATCACCAGCGGACTTTTCTCCGCGATACCACCGCAGTTGACGATTCGATCCACCGTAACGCAGTACTCATTCAGGCGCTCCAAAATGACACGGGCACCGAACGCGGTCGCTTCAATGAGCGCCCGATAGATATCGGCAGGGCGGGTCGAGAGAGTCTGGCCCAGCAGCAACCCCGTCAGGCGTTGATCGACCAGCACGGTTCGGTTTCCATTGTTCCAATCGAGCGCCAGCAGACCGCTTTCGCCGGGTCGCAGCCGGGAGGCTTCGGCCGAAAGCGATTCATGCGTGGCATCGGCGGGAGCGCAGCGCGATACGAACCAGTTGAAGAGATCTCCGACCGCACTTTGTCCGGCTTCGAGTCCGTGATGTCCGGATAACACCGATCCGGGCACGATTCCACAGAGTCCGGGGACATCCGGTAGGGCACCCTTGGAAAAAGGGTGCACCATAATGTCACAGGTGCTCGTGCCCAGAATCTTCACCAGGACGCCTGGAGCGATGCCGCTCCCGACAGCCCCGAGATGGGCATCCAATGCTCCGGAGGCCACCGGAATGCCTTGGCACAATCCCATTCGATCGGCCCACTCCGCCGAAAGTCGGCCGGCCGGTTGATCCGACGTCACGCAGTGAATGCTGCCCAGTGCGCGGCGCAAACGACCCAGTTCCGGGTGCAGGCTGGACAAAAATCCGGCCTCCGGAAATCCGCCCCACGCCTCGTGATAGAGTCCCTTGTGACCGGTCGTACAGATTCCCCGAACGGGCATTGCCTCCGTACCGGTCAGGATCGCCGGGATCCAGTCCGCCAATTCAATCCAAGAATGGGCAGCGGCCGCGACCTCGGGAGCCACGTGGGCGCAGTGCCAGATTTTTGCCCAAAACCATTCACTCGAATAAACGCCGCCGCATTTGGCCAGGTACTCCGGATGCTCCTTCGCCGCCGCCGTGGTGATGCGGCCGGCTTCAACGGTGGACGTGTGATCCTTCCAAAGCCAGGCGTAGGCATTGGGATCCCGGGCGAACCGTGGGTCTTCCGCCAGTGCTCGGCCGCGGGAGTCGACGGGCAGCGGAGTACTGCCGGTCGTGTCGACCCCGATTCCCAAGATATGTTCCGGCAGAAATCCCCGCTGATGCTCCCTCGCTGCCACGAGGGCCTCCCGCACAGCCATGCCGACCGCGTCCAGATAGTCCGCCGGATGCTGCCGGGCGAGCTCCGGCTCCCGGGTATCCAACACGACCCCGCACTCACCGTGTGAATACGCGGCAATTCCCTGTCCAATTTCCGCTCCATCCTCCGTGCGGACAACCAGTGCCCGGACGGTATTCGTACCATAATCGAGACCAAGCGTGCAGGGCACAGCCGTTTTCATGTTGAACAGGGGAACCCCTCCACAGCGTACGGACCCGCAGGCCGCAGCGTTGGCAGGGTTGCGTCGCTCCGTTAGATGAATTCGTTGAAGAGGTTCTCGAGATATTCCTGTCGGCCGCTTTCGTTGCTGGACACTTCTCCGAGATCGAGGGCATAGGCTTCGAGTTCCTTAAAACCAACCGTGCCCTTTTCAATTCGAGCTCCGATGCCGCTGTCCCAGCTGCGGTACCGGTTTCGCACAAACTCCGCCAGCCGGCCATCCTTGCGAATTGCCGCGGCGATCTTCAGGCCTCGGGCGAAGGAATCCATGCCGGCAATATGCGCATGAAACAAATCCTCCGGCGCGAAACTTTCGCGCCGCACCTTGGCATCGAAGTTGGTTCCGCCCGTTGTGAACCCGCCGCACTTCAGTATTGTCAGCATACACTGTGACGTCAGGTAGAGGTCCGTGGGGAATTGATCGGTATCCCAGCCAAGCAACAAGTCGCCCGTGTTGGCGTCAATGGATCCGAGAGCGCCCGCGGCGCTCGCCACCTCCAGCTCATGCTGCATCGTGTGACCCGCCAACGTGGCGTGATTCGTCTCGATGTTCAGCTTGAAGTGCTCCATCAAGTCGTATTCCCGGAGAAAATTAAGACACGCGGCGGCATCGGAATCGTACTGATGTTTGGTCGGCTCCTTCGGTTTTGGCTCGATGTAAAACGGGCCTTTAAATCCAATCTTCTTCTTGTAGTCGACCGCCATGTGCAGGAAGGCCCCTAGATGATCCATCTCGCGCTTTAGGTTGGTATTGAGCAACGTTGTGTAGCCCTCGCGCCCACCCCAGAACACGTACCCTTCGCCATTGAGTTCCCGAGTCATGTCCATGGCTTTCTTCACTTGAGCGGCCGCGAAGGCGAAGGCGTCCGCGTTGCAACTGGTGGCGGCGCCGTGCATGTACCGGGGGTGCGCGAAATTCTGGGCCGTGCCCCACAAGAGGCGGGTCCCGGTGGCCTTCTGATGCTGTTTAACCAGATCAATGATCGTATCGAAATACTCGTTGGATTCACGCAAGGTCTTTCCGTGCGGCGCGAGATCCCGGTCATGCCATGCGTAAAAGGGGCACTGCAGTTTTTCCAGGATTTCAAAGAAGACCGGCACCCGTCGCTTGGCCTGGTCGACGGATCCAGGTTTTCCGATCCGATCCCACGGGCGATCGGCGGTGCCCCAGCCGAACATGTCGGCACCGCTGCCACACATGGTGTGCCAGTACACCACGCTGAAACGGAGATGATCCTTCATCGCTTTCCCTTCGATCAACTCGTCAGGATTGTAGTGTTTGAAGGCCCAGGGATTGCGGCTGCCAGGTCCCTCGTACTGGATCTTTGGAATGTTCGGAAACGCTTGCTTAGCCATTTTGAAAATAATTCGAAATGAAGTGTCTGCTGCCGACGTTACAAAGTCGCCGGGTTGCGGGCAAGGGGAGTCTGAATTTAGGATGTCGGGAGGCAAAAACAATCGAATATACTGATCTGCAATCAGTTCCGCCTGTTCCTGAGATCGCCAATCTTCCCGGGCTGGCACTGTTTTCTTCCGCAATGAACTGGAAACGACGGCTCGCCTACCTCACCGGCTCGGCGGATCAGGAACGGCTGTTCCGCAACAATCATCAAACCTTTGGATGCGCCCCCATTTCCTCGCTATCCTCCAATTCGCTTTGGGATATTGCTGCCGGTGGTCGACGACACGCCTCGAACAATTTCGAGGGAACGGCCGACCTCGCTGCCCGCTTCGTTGACTCGGATGTACCGGGGACTGCCCCGGCTCCACCGGAGTCCGCGCTTTGCGAATTCCTCCGCGGCAAAGCCTTCCGCCCGCGGTCGGGCGGGCATCGGGTGGCTTTTTGCAGCCCCATCTTCCGCCTCGTGCCGGGCGAGCGCTGCTAACCTTTCGGAAAAGGCATCGACGGCGGCGACGCAAAAACTGGTGCGCTCGCGGGTGGTTGCCCCCGGCCCAGGGGGATTATCTCTTTTCCACCTCTCCAGATGGGCCTGGCATTCGCGAAGAATGCGCTCCGCACTGATATTGTATAAGTACTCAGCGGCAATTATATCAGAGTAAGAGCCAAAGAGATGCATTTGGTTTTCATGCCGGTTTAGCAGGACAAACACGTCACAGTACTTGCACAATGAGAATAACAGTGTTTGGCGCCAGACTCCCGCGTCTGCCAGCAACAACCAGTGATCGATCATCTGGTCGTCAATCGCCGCATCAATCTGAACGCTGTAGCTTTCCAAACCGTAGAGTGTGATGAGATCATTGGCCATTGCGGTTGCCGTGATGCCTTCGGGGGTGCCGATCTGGTCTTTGGCAAGTTCCCGGAGTTTCCGGATCTTGGTGACGATCCGGGCCATTTGACCATCATCGCCCCGCTTTGCCAACGGAGGTTCTCCATGGACCAAGGCCGATCGGATACCCGTCGCGATCCAGTAGTCGATCACCGGATAAGGACCGTCGAGCCGCTCTCGGGCTCCGTCAAACCATGAACTCCCCCAGAATCGTGACGCGAGATCGACCAACGTTCGCTTGAATTCGAGGCCATGTATCCTCGTACGGGAGGCAGGATGTGCCAGTTCGTGCACAGCGGTTGCCAGGATCTCAGCCAGGTCAGAATTGGGACAGGTGACGAGCCGGATCCGTCGAATTCGATAATCTGAATTATAATATACCGAGCCCGTTGTGAACCCATATCGATGCTCGTCGCCCCGAATCAGTATCAGCGGAAGGGGCGTATCGAAGCCCAGTGCACGGGCCAGGTTTTCGAATTCCTGGCGAATGTCCTGATCCGTAATGGAAGAAAACTCAGCCTCCGAAACGGGTTCCTCAGCAGGCAACGCCTTGGCGTCTGGAATCAGTGTCGCGTCGTCGTCGCGCGACGCCATTTCATCAAGGCGCCGGACGGGTTTGCGAACCGGCACCCAGGGAAGAAACCGGCCCTCAACGTCGGTCTTCTTCGGTTTCACGGCCTCCAGCGATCTAAGCAACTGATTGGCGGCGGATAAGGTGGTGACAATGACGCAATGCTTGGGAAACACGTAGGAGGCAGGCCCACCTTGGATCAACGCAAACGACGCTGGAATTGGCAGAATGAATTCCGACAACATGACACTAAAGGCCCATTCCGTCTCGGGCAGAGGCCATTTCCGGGTTCCCGTGGCCATTTCGTTTTCGATGAGGATCCCGGAGGCACGGAAGTATTTGAAAAATTCTAAGACCGCTTGCGTGGCAAATTGCGAGGGGAGGGATACGGCGAAATGGTGTCCAAATGCGGAAATGTGCCCCAGGCTCTGGGCATCCGCATTCTGCGACGGACCCGGCGCAGGGGAGGCGAGATTTGAGTTCATCTTGTCGCACCCGAGAATTGTGGGCTGGCCCACAATTTCAAATCAAATTAGGAGTCAGGGATGACGACGGCAGCCAACGCGGTGCGGGCGGGCGGATCGAACCGCTCCCAATGAATTTTGCGATTCCAACACTACTTTAGTCGCCTCCGCCCCTTACCCCTATTCGAATCTCGATCCGTTGAACCACCGTCCCGACACTCACATTTCCCGATAATCGTCCCAGCATCTTCACCAACTCACCCGAGGACGGCAGCACCTCAGGACGTTTAGGCACTTCGAACAGAATGTGGAAGTGATTGGACATGATTTAATTCGAACTCAATTAAATCGATCACTTTGTCTGGAGAAAATCCCATCGCAACGTGCTGAAAAGCAGCTCAAGGCGATGAAAAGGGACGATTCTATTATAAGCATATACTTAGCTATTGTAATTTCTGAAAGGCGATCAACCTCGATGTCGGTGTCTTTTTGATGGAATTCGCCCTCCAGGAATGGAGCAGAAAATTCTCACTTATCCCATTAAAAACCTTTTTGTTGGGCTATTAGCGACAGAAATCCTCGATCTCAACAATCTGGGTCCGCGGCAAAGTTATTTGGCCCAATTGAACCCTACGCAATCGTTTTAAATATTAAAATATTTAAATAACATGAACCCATGTCGTTCTTTTTAGCGATTTTGTAAGGGGATAGTGAATCGCTAAAATGAGGGATTATTCTATTTTAAATGAGTAGAATTTTAATAATTTTTCCTGACATGTTTCTAATTTGTAAACCTGTAATGCTCTGTTTGTAAATAACTTACGTTGATTAATGGCGCAAATTTCTGTGTCGAGTTTAACACTCAAATGAAAAGCATCGCTTAACACATCCATTGCTTTTTTTCATAATTTTTCAGAATCATTCTTGACGAACTCGTCTTGTTTAGTAAATTTTAATAAATCGCCGGTTTAAAATTATCCTAACGATGCTCGTCCCGGTGCCAACTGTATCCGATTTACCCCTATGACTATGAAACCGACCACCAGGGACGCGCTGCGGCGCGCCCTCTTGACCTTCGTGCTCCTGATCTGGCAGTGCGTTTCAGCATGGGCGCAAAACCGTGATCAAAGGTTTGTCGCTGCGGCGTTAGGGCCGGTCGCACGAATCCTGGTGCAACCCAAGGAGGGTGTTAGCGAGCTCGCGTTGCAGACCTTGCTTGCCCAATTGGGTGCCAAGCAGGAAGACGTCATCGGACAGATCAATGTCAGAATCCTGTCTGTGCCTGAACCCGCGCGTGATCGCGTTCTCGAGGCGTTGAGCCACAACCCCAACATTGAATTCGCCGAGCCGGATGCCCTGCTGGAACCGACATTAATTCCCAACGACACATACTATTCCAGCGCCTGGCACCTGCCGAAAGTAAAAGCTCCTCAAGCCTGGGATATCACCACGGGAAGCAGCGCGGTCACAATCGCCATTCTTGACAGTGGTGTCGCCGCTTCGCATCCGGATTTCGCCGGCAAGCTCGTCGCCGGCTGGAATTTCTACGACAATAATTCCAACACCGCCGACGTCGATGGACATGGAACTATGGTGGCCGGCGTCGCGGCTGCGCTGAGCAATAATGGCATCGGTGTGACCTCCCTCGCTTGGGGTTGCAAGATCATGCCTTTGCGAATTGCGGAGGACGGTCTGAAAACCGTGTGAAAGTGCCGATTTGAAAACCGCACAGTGATTGAGGGGTATTTCCGAGATGGGCGAGGGCGACGCTGGGTTCGCCGCCCCCGCCGAGGTGCGGCCTTCTTTATTCGGGATTCTCGATCTGG
>CAMAUY010000125.1 GCA_945861565.1 Akkermansia muciniphila | reverse complement strand
CGCTTACTTTCAAGCGTGGCCATTGTGAAAAATCAGCCGAGTTCTCAATATCCCGCCTGCCTATTGTTCTTCCGCGGGTCCATCCTTCAACCAATCCGGCCAATCCACTTTTCTTGAAACTGCCCTGATCGAACGGGCGTGAATCGAATCTGACCTTCCCTCATGCGTGGCGCTACCGTGACTATGTCATTGACGCGATGAATGCGGATGTGCCGTTTGACCGATTCATCTGCGAGCAGATCGCAGGCGATCTTCTGCCAGCAAAGGATGACGCAGAGCGGGCAAGGCTACTCATCGCCACAGGATTTCTCGCGTTCGGTCCAAAGGGTCTGAATGAAATGAGCAAGGCCCAGTTTTCTGCGGACGTGGCAGACGAGCAGATCGACACGGTGACGCGCGCGGTGATGGCGATTTCCGTGGCGTGTGCGCGCTGTCATGATCACAAGGCGGAGCCGATCAGAATGGAGGACTACTATGCTCTGGCAGGGATCTTCAAGAGCACGCAGACTTTCTACGGCAACTGGATCGACTCGGAGAACAACAACCATGGACATCTTATCCACCTACCGGAAGTGCCAGGACAGGTGATCCCGGGCAAATCGCTGACCGAGGCTCACGTACGGCAGCTCAAAGTCCGTTTGTCCAAGATCAGGCGATCGCGCTCGCAAAACGCGTTCAACTTTCGTCGAACCCTATCCATGGCGCGTTCGATTTCTGTTTCAATCGGCCACCCGACGCCAAAGAGGTCGAGTTCGTGGAAAGATTCTTCCAAGGCAGCTCGACAAATGATTTGAAGATGCTGGCCGCGTTCTGCCAGTCATTGTTGTCGGGTGCGGAATTTCGATTTGCTGATTAATCACCATGGACATGACCCATTCACGACGAGAGATGCTGAGGGCGATGTCCGCAGGAATTGGCTGGATGGCTTTTTCGGCTTTAGCCCACGCGAAGAGCCCTCTGGCGGCCAAGGAGCCGCATTTTGCGCCGAGAGCGAGGCGGGTAATTTTTCTGACGATGCGTGGCGGGCCATCGCATGTGGACTTGTTTGATTACAAGCCCAAGTTGATCGCTCGAAACGGCAAGGTAGCGAGTTTGGGCCGCGATTCTTCTGGGGCGAAGCTGTTGGGCCCGGTGCATCCGTTTGAGCAGTTTGGCCAGTCAGGGCAATGGATGACGACGCTGTATCCGAAACTGGCCAAACATGCGGACGAGCTCTGCATCATCAACTCCATGCACACGGATCTGCCGAATCACGCGCAAGCGTTCGGACAGATGCACACGGGCAGTTTTCAGTTTGTACGACCGTCCATGGGTGCGTGGACGCTTTACGGCCTCGGCACAGAAAATGAGAATCTGCCGGGCTTCATCACGCTCAATCCACCCGCGGACAATGGTGGCGCGCAGAATTATGGAAGTGCTTTCCTGCCCGCGAGTTGTCAGGGCACGCGTATCGGTGGATCGCAGTTGCCGGAATTGTATGCAGCGCTATTGAAGAAAGATGTAGCTCCGGAACCACCGATGAGGAACATCGAGAATAAAAACGTGCCGCGTTCACTCCAGCGCGCGCAGGTGGATCTCATTCGTGGCTTGAATGAGCGCAAGCTGGAGCGCGATGGTTTTCATCCCGAGATCGAGGGAGCGATTCAATCTTTTGAACTCGCCTTTCGCATGCAGAGTGAAGTTCCCGACGTGCTCGACCTGCGCCGCGAACCCGAGCACATTCTGAAGCTCTACGGCATCGGGCCGGGGAAGGATCAGTTTGGGCGGCAGTGTCTCCTCGCACGGCGCCTGGCCGAAGCGGGTGTTCGATTCATCGAAATCGCCTCGCCGGGCCACTGGGATCATCATAACCGGCTGCGAGAATTACTGGCGACCAATTGCGCCGCTACGGATCAGCCCATCGCCGCGCTGCTCACCGATTTGAAGGCTCGCGGCATGTTGCGGGACACGCTGGTGGTGTGGGCCGGCGAATTTGGCCGCACACCCTATGCGCAGAGCGGCGATGGCCGGGATCACAATCACAAAGGCTACTCGATCTGGATGGCCGGTGGCGGTGTTAAGGGTGGCCTAACCTACGGTGCGACGGATGAAGTTGGTCACAAAGCCGCGCTGAATCCGATGCACATCCACGATTGGCACGCGACGATGCTACACCTACTCGGCCTTGATCACACGAAGCTCACCTTCAACTACGGTGGTCGTAATTTCCGACTTACCAACGTCAGGGGCGAGGTGGCGACGGGGATCCTGGCATAGCGCAACCTGACTTTCGGACCGAATCAATCCGGCTCCAAATCCACTCGGCTCTGCGGGTCACGGATTTGTATTCCCGGCCGATCATTGGGCCCCGCCCCGTTTCAGGTACGGATCGCACCACACATCCCGGCAGCAGCCGATCGGATTGGCAGTGGTTCATCCGGTTCGATCGAAACCCGCGAGCGCCTCGATGGCCTCTTGAAATTCTATTACCGTGATGCCGCATGAGATTTTTGATACGGTGTCCCTTTTTGGAAAATTTCGCTCCTCAATCTTATTCACGCCCCCTCCCGACCGAGCGTCACTCCGTTCTTTCACTCACGATTCCCTTCCCTACACTCGGCGGACATTGAACTCTCACGAAACGCCCGGCGAAATTCACACCCTAAAAAATGGATTCCAACTAATTCTCCACGAGGATCGCAGTGCCCCGGTGGTCAGTGTCCAGGCCTGGTGCCGGGCGGGCAGCATCGACGAAGGTCGCTGGTTAGGAGCCGGATTGTCCCATGTCCTCGAGCACATGCTCTTCAAGGGGACATCGACCCGGGGTGCCGGGCGGATTGATCAGGAAGTGCAGGCAGCGGGTGGATACATGAACGCCTACACGTCGTTTGATCGTACGGTGTATTGGATCAATGCGCCGAACACTGGCTGCCGAGTGGCGGTGGACATCCTGTGCGATATTCTCCAGAAGGCCACGCTCCCGGCAGAGGATCTGGTCAAGGAACTCGATGTGATTCGCCGAGAGATGGACATGGGAAATGACGACCCCGGGCGCCGGGCGAGTCGGCGCCTTTTTGAAACGGCATTCACTCGTAGCCCCTACCGTTTCCCAATCATCGGGTTGCCGGACTTGTTCAACCGGTTAACCCGCGAAGACATTGCCACGTACTACACGGAAAAATATGCCCCGAACAACTGCTTCCTCGTGGTGGTGGGCGATTTCAGGCCCACCGAAGTGATTGCACAGGTTGAGGCGGCATTTGCCGGAAGCCCAGCCCGATCGATACCCGCTGTGGTCCTGCCAGCCGAACCACGGCAGACGTCGGCTCGGGAGACGGTCGAGGAAGCGCCCATCGAACTGGGCCACTTTCATCTTTCCTGGCATACTCCCGACCTGCGGCATGCGGACACCCCGGCGCTGGATGTCTTGTCGACCCTGCTGGGGTCCGGCCGAAGTTCACGCCTCTACCAAGCCGTACGAGAGCGCGCGGGCTTGGCGCATTCGATTAGCGCCTGGACTTATGCGCCGGGGCAGGCAGGGATGTTTGGGGTCAGCGGAGTGGTCGATGGAACGAAGTTCACGACCGCCCGGGATGCGGCACTCGCAGAAATCGAGCGGATGCAACGGGAAGCCGTGTCGACGGCTGAACTGACCAAGGCGGTGAAGCAATTCACGGCCGGCACATTGGCCACACGTAAGACGATGGAAGGACAGGCGCAAGATCTGGGCTCCAATTGGATGCTGGCAAACGACCTTTCCTTCAGTCAACGGTACCTTGAATCCGTCCGTCGCCTGACACCCCAGGATCTCCAAAGGGTGGCTTGCAACTACTTGCAGCTGGAGAACTGGACTACCTTTGCCCTGCTGCCGTCCGGCACCCGTTCGCAACGAACGCGGACGGCTCCCGAGCGAACGGAGACGCCCGTTCAAAAAATCACGCTTCCCAACGGATTGCGTCTCTTGCTGAAGGCCGATCATCGGTTGCCGTTTGTGCAGTCGCGCATTGCCCTTGGGGGGGGAATCCTGACCGAATCGATCGACAACAACGGCATCACTCAACTGATGTCCAAAATGCTCGTCAAAGGAACGGCCCGAAGAACGGCGGAGCAGATCGCCACGGAGATTGAGTCCATTGCCGGGAGTTTGGAACCCTACGCGGGCAACCACTGCTTCGGATTGAGCGCCGAAGTCATGCAGGAAGATTTTGCCACCGGACTTGATTTGTTCGCCGATGCCCTCTTGAACCCGCAGTGGCCGTCCGATGCTCTGGAGCGGGAGAAGGAGATTCAGTTGGCAGGCATTCGGGGGCAGCGTGATCAATTGCTGCAGTGTGCCTTCAGCGCCATGCGGCGCGGAATGTTTGGAAAATCCGGATACGGACTCGACGCCCTCGGAACCGAAACATCCGTGCAAACCCTGACCGCGCGGCAGCTTGCCGCGTTCCACAAAAGCCGCGTGGTGCCGAGCAATGCGGTGCTGGCGATCTTTGGTGACATCGATCTGGCGGCCGTTCGCGACGCGGTCGAAAGGCAGTTCCGCGACTGGGCGGGCCCTCTCCCTGACAAGATCGCCGCCGGGGCTCCAACGATTCCGGTGGGCGAGCGACGCAGCTGCGAGCAGCGGGACAAAGATCAGGCCGTACTTGCATTGGGTTTCCCGGGCACGACGATGGAGTCACCGGACCGGTACGTGCTGCAACTAATCCAGGAAGCGTGTTCCGACATGGGGTCGCGATTGTTTCTTCGAATCCGCGATGAACTCGGCCTCGCGTACTACGTTGGCACGACTCAGTTTCCAGGTCGCGTTCCCGGCTATTTCGCTTTCTATTGTGGCACCGCTCCGGACCAGGTTGAGAAAGTGGAGACGGAGCTCCGGGCGCAGGCAGAGGCACTCCGTCAGGAGGGTTTGACGGCGGCCGAACTGGAACGGGCAAAGGCCAAAATCATCGGCCAAAACAAGATTGCGCGGCAGGATCTGGGGCATCTTGCGATGACGGCGGCCTTGGACGAACTCTATGACCTGGGATTTGATCATAGTGATGGAGATGACGCTCGCTACGACGCCATCAGCCTGGAACAGGTTCGAATGGTGGCGGCCCGTTACCTCATGGCCGAGCGGTCGGTCGTGGCGGTGATTCGGGGCAAATAGAACGACGAGCGTCTTTTGGTAGTGATGACTGGCATGATTTCGGTTATTGGAGGCGGATCGGTGCTTTGTAAGGACATCTCCATGACCCTGCAGATCAATCGTTGCACAGCCGTTCGGCTCCTATTCGTGGTCTTGGCGATTATCCTGACGATTGCCTCCGAGCAAATTGCGTCGGCACAGAACGCGAACCGGGCGCCTGCAAAGTCCAGCGACGTGGGGTTCGGCGATTTCTACCGCCCCGACGAAATTCAGGCGGTCTACTTGCGAGTCGCCGACGAAGACATGACGCGCATGCTGGCGGCATTGCCCGACCGAATCTCATGGCGTCTATGTCAATGTTGAGCGGATTGACGAGTCGTTCCTCAAACGCCATTTGTCCGATTCGAACGGCTTGCTGTTCAAAATCGATGAAGGGGGACCCGGTGCCAACCTTCAATTCCTCGGAGACGATCCCTCCGCCTACGAACGGACCTTCCAGCCGGAGACCAAGTCCGCGAAGAAAGGATAGCGACGGCTGGTCGAGTTTATCAGGATGATCAATCAATCGACGGAGAAGGACTTCGCAGCGAACTTGATTTCAAAAATGGAAGTGGATGACTTCCTTCGCGTGACCGCCGTTATGCTGTTTTCTGGTGCGTTCGACCAATTGACTGGTTGGCAACCTCACAATTACTACCTGTATTACGACGGGAAACTTGAGCGCTGGCGTTACTTGCCGTGGGATCTTGACGTTGGGTTCTGCGAAGTCGCCTTCGGAAACATCCATGTTCTCGCCGATTGGAATGCCGCCTGGCCTGTGGCCGGAGACGTGCCGAATCCTTTGTTAGAGCGTATCATTGCGGATCCGGCTTTGCTTCAACAATACCGCGAAACATCACGAATCATCCTCGACAAATACTTCGAACCGGAACGGCTCTGCGCGATCATTGATGCGCGGTACGAATTGCTCAAAGTAGATCTCATGGCGGATCCATTTCCTCATCGACGTGTCACCAATCCTGGTGAGCAAAGCTACGAGGATATCATCGCGTCGATGAAGACATTCGTCCGTAAACGCTCTACCACCGCGCGTGAGCAGTTGGAGAGTCCCCGGAAGAGCCGGAGTTTGTGCATCGCCCACCCAGCCCATTGCCGCAACTCATTGAAAAAATCCAGCGTATTCAGCGGGCTGCTGAACAGATGCGCCGGAACGGGAAGGCCGTGGTACCAATCCAAAAGTTGATGCAACAAGTCGGCCCGCTGCTTCAACAGGGTCGGCCGGAAGAGGCCGAGAAGCTGGTCATTGAGGCGCTCAAGCTGAGCTGGGGAGGATCCGGGCAGAGGTCAAGAAGATTAAAAATGGTCAGGACGAGTTATCATTTCAAGGGCTTGCTTGGCGTTCCGCCCCTTTCCTATCGGACTCTGACGCGGTCGATCAAAATAGTAATGGGTCAGATTTCCCGCAGTTCCCGCAGACACCTTGAACAACCCACGAATCAAACGAATCAAACGAATACCGGAAAGACCCTTGATCAACTCTCTTTTCCCCATCCCATTCGTGGGATTCGTGTGATTCGTGGGCTACTCTGTCTTTGGATTGCAGGTGCAGGAGCGTTGGTTCGGACCGGCCACCTTCAATCTCGATGGGGTCGGAACCCTACCCAATCATCTCTCCAAGCGTGGGACGGAAGCGTTGAAGGAAATCCGGGATGATTTTGCGTGGGTCCGGGCGGACCACACCCACCTTCTTCCAGGCAAGGAAGGCGGACGGACGGAGTGGTGGACGTTTGCTGGACAACCGGTCAACGACACCTTGGCCGCCCTGCTTCGGCAAGGCTGCTAAATAGTGGTGGAAAGTCCAAGGCGTCCACCGCTCGAATTGTCAGCCAGGGTTAAAACCGATTCAGGGTGGATCGCCTGCCAAGACGTCCGCAAGAACCGGGCAGGACCAAACTGCGAGTGGGGCCCGGACCCCGCACGGCCGCTCACTTCATCAGGAGCATCTGACGAGCCCGCTTGATGGCAGTGGTGACCTTCCGCTGGTAGTGAGCGGGTAACCCGGTGTATTTACGCGGAAGAATGCGGCCCTGATCGGTCACAAACTGCTTCAGCATGGTGACATTCTTGAAGTCGATCGCGTCGATGGTAAAATCGATCTTGGGCTTCGGCCGCGGAGTACGCGGCGTCGCGTTGCGGCGCTTCTTTCTTTCTTCGAGACTCGTTTTGCGGGGCATGGTGATTACTTGATTTCGCGGTGCAGGGTATGACGTCGAAGGGCAGGATTGAATTTCTTCTTCTCCACCTTCTCGGTCTGCAGCTTTTTATTGCGGGTGGTCTGGTAACGCGAGGGTGATTTACCCTCTTTCTTCGCTTCCGTACACTCAATGGTCACTATTTCACGGGGCATAATAAATTAACTCCTCACTTCCAGTACAGTATGTCAGATTATTTTCCAAAGGATTTTTAAGCGCCGGTTTGCGTCCTTCGGAGAGAGGGAGGGTGTTATTCCTTCTCCTTCGCCGCCGGTTTATCCTCGGCGTCGTCGTCGTCGTCGGAAACATCCACCGATCCACCTGCCTCGACCGTTCCGAGGGAACCGAGACGATTTCGTTGACGGAGGACGCCTTCCTTTTCGAGCTGCGCCTGGGCCTCTACGGTGAACCGCGCCCAAGGAATCGCTTCCAGACGGGCGCGCGGAATCGTCTTCTGAGTCAATTCACAGATTCCGTAGGTTTCCTTCTCGATCCGCTTGATCGCTTGGTCAATCTCGTATACTGCGTCCTGATCCGAAGACAAAAGACTTAGCGCAAAATCACGGTCGAAATTATCGGTGCCGGAATCGCCCATGTGAAGACTGTATCCTTCCATCACGGACTGGGATTCCTTGGCTAGACCGTTCATCTGCCCCTGCAACCGCTCCCGAAGGTCGAAGAGGTTGTCGTAAAACTTCTGCCACTCCGGCTTGATGTTCACAAGCGGCTTGGCGACCCGGGCGTCCTGCTTCGAGACCCGAGCCATCGGGCGCCCTAAAATCGAGTCAGTTGTGGCCGACCCGACCGACTTGCGCTTGTGCAGTGGTCTCGGCACAGACTTGACCACAGGCTTCTCCTCCGGTTTCGAATCCGGTTTAGCTGCCGCTTTCGATGCCGGCTTATCCCCAGTGACTTTCTTTACTGACACGGTACCAAGCTGTTGTTTGTTAACTTTCAACCTTCGCATCCTCGGCCCACAATGGGCATCCGGACTCTTTCTCCGGCTTAAAGGCCGCGCAAGCTAGCAAGAGAACCGCCGAATGCCACAAATTTTTTGGAACAAAATTATCCGCTGCCCTGAAATCAACACCAGACTACACCTCACCCCCCGCGCCAACAGTCGCCGAAACGTGTTCGTTCCACGCCCCGGAAACCGAGAACTGCCGGCACTTCCGAGCTAAGCGCTAGCGGAGCAGTGCCCCGTTTCCCATCGTTATTCCGATCAGTCAACCACCGGAAAGCTCGTCCAGTACTTGACCATTTCTTCGACCGACTCCGGCACCTTGAGCGGTCGAACCACTCGGAATCCAAGAAATTGCGCGTCGGTCAGATACCACTTTGACTTCGGCAGCTGAGGGTCACGCATCTTCCAACTCGTGTCACTGGATCGGCGGGCCGCCGAACGCAGTAGTTCCGGATCGTCATCCCAGGATCCCCCCCGGGCGACATGCGGGTACTCTTCAAATCCAGGCAACCACGGGCTTTCCGCGGGGAGTTTGGAATAGGCATCCGCGGCGTAGCCATCCAGACACCACTCCGCCACATTTCCGTGCATATCGAAGAGCCCCCAAGGATTAGGCTTCTTCGTCCCCACTTTCTGGTATTTTGAATCCGCATTCTTGAAGTGCCACGCGAAGTCATCGAGCTTTGACGCATCGTCCCCAAAAGAATAGGCGGTCGTCGTTCCAGCCCGGCACGCATATTCCCACTCCGCCTCGGTCGGGAGTCGGTAAAAATGGCCCGTTTTCGCCGTCAGCCACCGACAGTAGTTGATCGCCGCGTAGTGGGTCATGCTGATGGCCGGAAATCCTTCCTTCCCCATGCCAAAGCTCATTTCGACATACGGCGACGTCGGACGACTCACGGCCTCCGCCTCGAGCCCCTTATACGGATTCGACTTATCCGGTCCCGGCGCCAACGCGATGTACAACTCGCGATTGATACGTTCGGTGGTGACGTTGGTTCCCTTTTCCAAACCCGGGAACATGAAATTCTCGTACTCATTCCAACGCACTTCGGTCGCCGCCATCCAGAAGGGTTCGATGCGAATTTTTCGGGCCGGACCTTCTTCCGGTTTGCGCCCTTTTTCGCCCTCGGGACTTCCCATGATGAACTCTCCCGCCGGAATGGGAAGCATGTCGAATTTCCCGTCCGTTCCCGATAACACCCCCGTGTACGCTTTCATTTCAGCTGCGGACAGCGGTGGGTTATTCGACCGGACTTTCGCGAAGACTGCGGCGAACACGGCCGCATCATCCCGGGTAGTAGACGAGACCTCCTCACGCTGTTTCAGGACGACGCCGTCCGGCCACTCCGCCCCCTGATCGATCCAGTCGCGGATAAGATCCGTGCGCGCTTTGGCCAGAGGCCCCCCCTTTTTCTTCGGTGGCATGAGATCTTCATGGTCCGCCGGCAGCGCCGTGGTCGTATACGTCTTGCTGGCCTGGGCGTCACCCGGGACGATGTCCTTGGATTGGAAGAATTCGGATTTTACGTCCATTCGGAGGTCACCCTTCGCGTATCCTTCGTGATGGCAGGACACACAATGTACTTCGAAGATCGGTTGGATCTGCTTCACAAAGTCAATCCGCTCCTTTTGAGCCAGCTGAAATTCCTTGGGCCAAACCGCGCCTTGTTCGATCCAGGCCTTCAGAGTTGCCTGCTGGGTCCGGGTCAGTTTGTCTCCCTTCGGCGGCATGACGTCATCGTGATCCGCCGGCAACGTCGTCGATACGTAAAGGGGCGATTGAGCCGGATCATTGGGCGTCAGGGACGTTCCCTTCTCGCCCCCTTTTAGGGCTCCGGCCCGATTTACGAGCGAAAGCCCGCCCTTGGGCTTCTCGGGTCCATGGCACTTGAGGCAGTTCGCCTCAAGGATCGGTTTGACCTGTTTCTTGAAATCGACCGGTCCGGCGGCCTGCGCGACCGCCGAGATCAACGCGATCAGGACGGTGCCGTTTCTGATGACAAACGTTTTCTTCATGCCAATAGTCCGACGAAGTTATCTCGCTTCGTATTCTGCTGCAAACCTCAGGATAAGAAAATGCGCATCGCGGGTGGATGACAAAAATCTTCACGAGTTCCAGCATCACCCCCGTTCCTCCTGCAAACGGGTCGATGCCTTGATCGGGCTCTTCCCGACCGGAGCCACGCGGTAGGATTCGCACCCGAAGCCGTGCAGCAAAGCAGAGCCGGCTCGGGCAATAACCTCGGCATGGATCTGACTCGATTCGGATATTGCCGGGGGGAGAACCGCGGATTTACACGGATTGACGCGGACAAGGGGAAGCCATTGCCTCTCACTTTCTGAGTGAGCGCCCGGAATCAGCGTTTGTCGGCGTTCATCCGTGGTTCCAAACCCCGATTCTCGGCCGCCCAGGAATCTCAGAGTCAGTTTGCGCTCGCCTGCTGGGTGCCGCGTTGAACCTTGAGCGTCACCGCGCGTGAGGTCTGGTTGCCCACTGCGGTTTCCTGGACGTAGATGAGACAGTCCAAATCCCCGACCCACTTGGAGCAGGTGAGAAAGATTTCCCGCTCGCTTTCGTTTTGGAGCAGCGTGATCCCATTAAGCCCGATGTTCGCCACGATCACTCCGTGTGGAAGATTGTTCACTTCAAAGCGCACCACGCCGTCAAAGTTTTGACGCACCACGCTCAGACGAGCTCGAACCGTCCGCCCAGGTGCGATGACAATCGCGTTGGTCTCGCCCGCGCCCTCCATCGTCAGAGGCGAAAGACTGACCCGCAATCGCGCCTTTTCTCCAGCGAGCTTCGGGCGGCCAAAGTTGTTCACAGCGGCGGCTACCCTCCGACCGTCCACCTGTGCCGTAGCGACCACGCTCACCCGATCCCAAGCGGCATCGGGAGGCGTTGCAGCGTCGGGATCCGCATTGAGCGTACCCTGACACTTGTTGTGGCCGGCCTGGATAACGAGGGGCGTGCTCACGGTCCAGCCGGCGGGCACGTTGTTGATGTCGATTCGAATGTCTCCCGAAAACCCATCCAATCTTTCTGTGCTGACGGTGAACATCTGCCCACTGCCAGCCGCGACAGCCACGGGCGCTCCGCTCAGCGCGATTTTGAAATCGGGTTGCGCCTCCCGGACTATGAGTTGATAAACGTTGTGATCACCGCCAAAGCCCCGGGTATCGGAGAGGCGGACCCGGTATTCGCCGTCCTGCGGTGGAACGAAAAAGATCCGGGAATCGGTTCCTAATCGACGCAGCCCATCATCGTCATTTTCAAAATTGAGATGGAAGACGGGGAGTCCATTGGGCGGGAACACCGCGCCCACCGGTCTTGGTTCCACGATGTAGCACGCTTCATCCAAAGGATGGGCAATGGCGGTGGAGCCAAAATAGGCGGCACGCCGGTTGTCCGCCGAATACATCATGGTTTCGGAATCCGGACCGTTCGGCATCCGGAAAATCTTCATCACTTCGCCATTCGCATAGAGATAGTCATTCAGCTCCATTTCCTCCCAGCTCTCTAAGCGAATGCCACCTTCATTGGCATCCTTGTTGCGGAAGGTAATCGCTGAATTACGCAGCGCCCGGAGCTGGATCTGCTCCACCGGCCGGCCGTCGGGCCACTGTATTTCGAGGCGCGTATCGACTGGAAACCCCTGCCGGGCCGCGGAAGTTTCGAGGACCAGTGTTTGTCCCTTTTTCGCCGTAAAGCCGAATAGATCGACATCTCCCGGCGGGTTGATCAACCCCTGCACCGCGACCGGTAGCTCCACTCTCCCGGCATTTGTCAGAGCGCCATTGGGCTCCATCTCAACCGCGATCGGATACGGATTAACCGTCCATTTCCAATCTCGTCGCGCCCGCGCATTCGACAGGGACGATACCGGCAGCGACCCCGGATCGTCGCTCTTCACCACCACCCGTCCCTCGTCCGGCAGGTTGACGCCAAGCAATCGGGCGGTCATCGCCGTGTGCGGAGAAATTCCCGCCGGAAACACTCCCGTAACCAATGGCAGTTCTCCAATGGTGAAACGATAGTAATGCCCAACCGAACCGGTCAGCATCGCCTCATCGAGACGCACTCGATAGTTCCCGGCTGTTTCGAACCGGTGGACGATGAGCGGATCCTCGCTGCCTTCGAAGGTGTCATTCCCGGCCAAAACTCGGCCGCTGGAATCAAACAGTGTCAACGCCAAGTTGGCTTTTGATCCAAGACTCCGGGCCTCGGCATCCAAGATGAGTGTCTGTCCCGGACGCGCCAGAAACGTGTATTCGTGCACCGCTCCGGGCTCACGCACGACGTTCCATACCGCCACTGGGAGGGTCTCCAACTCCGCGCGGATCGCGCCTTCCGACCGTTGCGGGACATCGTCGACCCACAACTTGACTCGTCCACTCTCGCCGGTGGGGCCGACAACTGACAACTCGTAGCTACGTCGCCGGGAGTCGGCGGGGAATTCAAGCAATACCGTCCGATTGGATCCTCCGGTCTCGGGCGCCATCACGGTCTCCAAGGAATCACCAAAGATTTTCACCGCCGTCACGCCGGACAGCATCCGGCCCTCCAAGCGAATCCGGCCAGGTATTCCCCGCTGAATACCCCGGGGCTCCACTCCGGAAAGTTCGGGCTTGGGCAACGGAGGCACCTTGCCATCCGAGGACTGATACCAGCCGAGCGAACCGTCCATGCGACCGATCGCGACGATCTTATCTTCGGCCAGAAAAGCGATTCCCGGTGCCCAGTCTGGCTGCCGTTCAAACGCCAGCCGCTCATCCCAATCGCCGCTCGTTCCAAAGATCTTCACCGTCCGATCATCGGCCGCGGACAACAGGGAGGCGCCATCCGCGCTAAACTTCAGCTTCAGGATCGCACCCTCGTGACCGAATTTCGTGAACTGTAATGGATTGGATCCCTCCTTGCCATCGGAGCTGACCTGATACACCCGAACCCGGTTATCACCGCCACCCGTGACGAGATATCGTCCATCCGGACTCCACGCCACGGTGTTGAGTTCCTTGAGTCCGTGGCCAAATGTCTCCAGCCGTTCACCGGTCGCGACATCGTAGATCTTCGCTGTTCGGTCGGCACTTGCGCTCGCCAGGATTCGGCCATCGGGACGAAAACGCAGATCGAAGATGGCTCCCTGGTTGGCCCCGATACTTCGGCGTTCGGTGCCGTCGGGAAGATTCCAGAGCTTGATGAGATAGTCGTAGCTTCCCGAGGCAAGCGTTCGGCCGTCCGGCGAAATCGCGATCGAATAGACGGCATCCCGGTGCGCCTCGATCCGGCGGACGAGTTGGCCGGTGGCTGATTTCCACTGGTGAATCTCCCCGAACATCCCTGGCTCCCCTGCCCCGGCGAAGATGAATTGCCCGTCTGCGGAAAAAACCACCGCATTGACCGCACCGCGAACGCCGGTGAGTCTGCGAACAACCTCCCGCGTAACGGCATCGACCAATTCCACCTCGCCATGGCGAGCGACGGCGAGTTGTTGGCTCTTGGGATCAAAGGCGAGCGCCGAGATACGTCGCGGCGCGGGCGTCGCGGGCAAGATCTTCGGAACGTTCAGTGCGGTGATTCGGGCACCCGCCTTCGGCGGAAGAGCTCCGGCATCCACCCAGGCCTTGAACCGGCCAATCTGCTCGGGCTTCAATTGTTCCCGTTTCCCCGGAGGCATAAATTGGTACTTACCCTTGCGGCCCCAGGTCCCTTCCAAAGCCTGGATCAAAAGCGATTCGGTGGATTTTTTCGCCACCAGAACGGGGCCTGATTCGCCGCCTTTCATCAGTTCAGCAAAGGACTCGAGCACGAGGCCTCCGTCCGGATCCTTCGCTCCGTGACATTCCACGCAATGCTCCTGGATCAGAACTTCCACATCCGCGAAATCAGGGGTTTGTGCGAACAAAACGGTGGGCGATAGCAACCCGATCAGCCCAGCGGCAATCCATGCGAAAGGTCGATTCATGGGTCAATGATTGAACAGGAATTCCTTGCTACTCAACACCGCCCAGAATGCGTCTTCGAGAACCGCCCGTCGCTCCGCCGGAGCCGCATCCGCCAACACCCGAACCAACCGCTCCCGCTCGGCGTTTCGCGGCGGCCGGGCGAACGCGGCGAAACAGATCTCGTCCACTATTTTCTCCGGTGACCGGTGTTCCGCAAGAATTCGGCTCAACCTGTTTTCTGCGGCGGCCAGTTTGCGATTTAGTGTCTCCCCGTTCGCGAGATGCAACACCTGGGCAACGCTGGGATCCGTCGTGCGTTCGCACTCGCACGTTTGCAAACGGTCGGGCCGCCCAAAGCTCTTCAGGAAGTAGCTTTGCACGAAACTGTCGGGAAGCTGCAAAGCGCGGTAGCCGGCCGGATAACTGAATTCGGACTTGCGGCCGGGAGGCGGCTCCGAGACAAACTCAGTCGGGGAACCCGTCACCTGGCTCAGTGCATCCAGGATGACCTCGGCCATCAGACGCCTTGGATAATACCGACTATAGAACCGCGTATCCGCCTCATTGCCGGGACGCGTCTCACTCGTTCGCTGGTAGGTTTCACTCTGCAGGATTGCGCGCATCAACGCTTTCAAATCAAACCCTTCAGCCGCCAGGAAATCCGCGGCGGCCGCGAGAAGCTTCTCGTTGCTGGCGGGATTGGAAACACGAAGATCGTCCACCCGCTGGACCAGTCCCACCCCCAGGAAATTCGCCCACACCCGATTGACAATCGCTTTGCCGAAGTAGGGATTCTGCGGACTCGTGAGCCAGCGTGCGAAATAATCACGGCGATCTCCGGAGTCATCCAGCCCCAGCGGC
>CAMAUY010000124.1 GCA_945861565.1 Akkermansia muciniphila | reverse complement strand
GCTCCGGTCGAGATGCAGTGCGCTTCAAATAATTTAGCATCAGCTACATTGTTTTGCCTAGACTGTCCAGCGCCGTGGTGTCATCTTTTTTGAGCGAGACACGTCCGGCCACGCCATGACACTGAAAAAGAATGTTCGAACAATTCGGTCGCCGCAACCGCTGCCGCAAGCGGAGGAGCACCGTCAGACGCGGCGCGACCATGCCGTAGAAATCGCCGAAGATTATGCCGAGGCGATCGCGGACCTGACGCTGGAAACGGGCGAGGCGCGTGTCGTGGATCTCGCGCGTCGGCTGGGTGTGACGCATGTCACCGTGAATCGGACGATCGCCCGATTGCAACGAGATGGATTCGTCAGCAGCCAGCCCTATCGGGCCATATTTCTGACGGAGAAAGGCCGGCGCCTAGCGTCGGCGTCCAAGCGCCGGCACGAGCTGGTGGTTGCATTTCTCATTTCCCTGGGTGTTTCCGAACGCGTCGCCCGCCTGGACGCCGAAGGCATGGAACATCATGTCAGCGCGGAGACGCTCGCCGCGTTTCAAGCCGCACTCCCGCGCACGGGGCAGGAAGGTCGCAAGGGGCAGGAGGGTTAATGCCTCCTGAGATTTTCGCTAACACCGGGGCATCAAGGTATCTTTGTCTGAACTTCCGCCCGGAAAAGGCGGATTGAAACTTGACGGATCAACGATCGAGCTCGAGGTGGGTTGCGAGACGGCGGAATAGCCGCTCGCTCAAGCTTCGAACGACTTACCGCAGCCGCAACTGCTGTGCGCGCTCGGATTATTGATTTTGAAACCGCCACCCGTGAGCGCGTCGGAGTAATCAATCACGGCCCCGCGGATATAATTCGCGCTGAAGGGGTCCACCAGAACGCCAACGCCGTGAAATTCGGCCGCAAGATCGTCGTCCCGTTTTTCATCAAACACCATGCCGTATTGCATTCCGGAGCACCCGCCCGCCTCGACGAAGACACGCAGGCACTTGCCGGCATTCTCCTTGTCCTCGGCTTGCATCGTGGCGATTTGCCGGGCGGCATTTTCGGTCACGGTGACCACGGAGTCGGTGACGGCAGTCTGGATCTGGGCCTGGGGAGCGGTGGCGGTTGCACTCATGATTCAGTCAAGCTAGAAACTCCGCCCTCCCCTGTCAAATTTCTACCCCCCCAGCACGAGCGTCGGTGCCGGCCGATCCTGATGGGTCCCTTCGACCACCACATGGCTCGCCCCGGCGGCCGCCAACTTGCGGCTGACGGCACGGTGGGCGAGTTCCGGGCGGTTGCAGTCACGACTCAAGTGTCCCAGATAAACCCGCTGCAAGGGCCCTGGCACCAAGCTGGCCACCACGTCGGCCGCTGCGTCATTGGAAAGATGCCCGTGCCGGCCCAAGATTCGCTGTTTTGTGCCCCAGGGTCGACGGGTATCCTCTTGCAACAGCTTGAGGTCGTGATTGGCTTCAAGTACGAGGACCTGGGCTACCTTAACCCGTTCCAGGATGAGCCGGGTGGCATGCCCGAGGTCGGTTAGGAATCCGATGTTGCCCGCCGGGGTCTCCAGCAAAAACCCGACCGGATCCATCGCATCGTGCGGAATCGAAAACGACCGGACTCCCACGTCGCCAAGGGTGAATGCGGCCCCGGTTTCAAAACGGACGAATCGAAACCTCGTTTTCGGAAACTGCTTTTGGATTGCCTCACAGGTGAACCGATTCGCGTAAACGGGCAGATCCAGTTTTCCACACAAGGGTCCGAGTCCTTGAATGTGATCGATGTGTTCGTGGGTAACCACCACCCCGCTCAGCGCTTCGGGAGACCGGCCCAGGCTCGCCAACCGTTCCCGAAGCTGGCGGCCACTGAAGCCTGCATCGATCAGAAGCCGGGTCTCACCGGTCTCCAGATACGCACAGTTGCCCGCTGACCCGCTGCCCAAAATAGTGAATCGCACGGACACGGCGTGGAGAGTAAGGATCTCCCCTCGCAGTCCAAGCAGAAGTTCGGTTGTTCTCATCGGCAGAGCATGGGAATCCCAATTCGGCAAATCTTTCTGCTTGCCACCCTGACGGTCCTCTCTACTTTCATGCTCGCCCGGGTCCGCGTGTGCGGATCCAATTTAGGCTGAGAAAAAACCGTTAACGTGCAACCTGACCTTCAACCTCCGTTGCCTCTGCAACGTCGGTGTAAGTTTGGCAATGGAGTCTGAGTCCGGGAATTCTTCATCTTCTGATCTCCCGGCCAAGGCCTCCCCGTTTGTACTTACGTTCATCCGTAACTGTCCGTAATTCCGTCTGCTTATGGTATCCAGTCCATCGTTTGCCGATCTGTTAAAACAATACGACCGCCCGCTTCGCGCCGGCTCGATCGTTCCCGGCACCATCATCGAACTCCGCCCCAAGGAAGTCCTCGTCGACATCGGTGGCAAGACCGAAGGCGTCGTGCCCGCCGCTGAATTCCTCGATTTCGCCACCGTCAAGTTGGGGGACGTCATCAATGTCCTCATCGAGAAAGCGGAGGACAAAGAAGGCAACATTCATCTGTCGAAGGAAAAGGCCGAGTTTCAGCAGAATTGGGACCGAATCCAATCGATCTGTAACGAAGGCGGCACCGTCATGGGCCGCGTCAAAGCCGTCGTCAAAGGCGGGCTCATCGTCAATATCGGAGTCGAGGCTTTCGTCCCGGCATCTCAGGTGGATGTTACTCCGCCCAAAAATCTGCTCGCGTACGTTGGCAATAATTACGAGTTCAAGGTCGTCAAACTGAATCCGGAACGGCAGAATGTCGTCCTCAGTCGCCGCGAGCTCGTTGAAGCCGAACGCAATGCCCGCCGCAATTCGCTCCTCAGCGAAATGGTCCCCGGCGACGTGCGCAAGGGCACGGTCAAGAACATCACTGACTTCGGCGCGTTCATCGATCTGAACGGCCTGGATGGTCTCCTCCACATCACCGATATGACCTGGGGTCGCCTTGGTCATCCGAGCGAATTGCTCCGGGTCGGTCAGGAACTCGATGTCGTTGTGCTCGACATCAACCGCGAGAAAGAGCGTGTCTCGCTCGGTCTGAAGCAGAAGTCCGCCAATCCCTGGGACAACATCGAGTCGAAGTTTCCCATCGGCGCCAAGGTCAAGGGCAAGGTCGTCAACCTCGTCCCCTACGGCGCGTTCGTCGAATTGGAACCCGGCGTCGAAGGCTTGGTGCACGTCACCGAATTGTCCTGGACAAAGCGGATCGCCAAACCTGCCGATGTCCTCAAGCCCGGCCAGGAATTGGACGCGGTGGTGCTCGGCATCAACCGCGAGGAACAAAAAATCAGCCTCGGCATTCGTCAACTCGAAGCCAATCCCTGGGATCAAGCTCACGAGAAGTATCCCCCCGGCACCAAGGTCAAGGGACCGATTCGCAATCTTACCAGTTACGGCGCATTCATCGAATTGGAAGAGGGTCTTGACGGCATGATCCACGTGTCCGACATGAGCTGGACCCGCAAGATCAATCACCCGAGTGAAGTCCTCAAGAAGGGCGACATGGTCGAAGCTGTGGTGCTCGAAGTGGACAAGGCCAATCAGCGCATCAGCGTCGGTCTCAAGCAGCTTGGCACCGACCCGTGGGATAACATCGACCAGTTCTACAAAGTCGGCGATCTCGTCACCGGCAAGGTCACCAAACTCGCCAGCTTCGGTGCCTTCGTCGGCCTGCAGCACGAAATTGATGGTCTGGTCCACATTTCCCAGGTCAGCGAAGATCGGGTAGACAAGATCAAGAACGTGCTTAAACCCGGTCAGGAAGTGACCGCCCGGGTGATCAAGATTGATCGGGCGGACCGTCGGATTGGCCTGTCCATCAAGGCCGCCAATTACTCCAACGAACAACTCAAGGCGGAACAGGCCGTGCTGGATTCTTTGAAACCGGGCGAAGACCTCGTTGCGCTCGAATACGCCTTCAACATGGCGGAAGAAGGCAAGGGCAAGGAATAGTTACCTCCCTTTCCGTTCCACTCACGATCACGAGGGCGTCCCGGGGCAACCGGGGCGCCCCTTTTTCTGTGTCACACCGGCTTCGAAAACAAGGGCGCTATCGGTTTGCCACTGCCATCCCGCGTTACATAAAACGGACGCTTCTCGACCTCATAGGCCAGCCGCGACGAGATGCCCATCGCCCGGTAAATCGAGGCATGCAGATCCTCAATCACCACGCGATCTTTCAACGTGCGACACGGACGTTCCTCCGCCGTCACTCCGTGGACGTGACCCCGCTTTACTCCTCCCCCGAACATTAATACACAACCCGCGTCCGTGAAATGCCGGTGCATCCCGTAGTGGGTCAGGGTTTCAATCTTGTCCGGAACGGGCACCTGATCTTTGATCGGTTTATCCGGCTTCCCCTCCATCATCATATCCCGACTGAACTCGCTCGCCAAAACGATCAGGGTTCGGTCGAGCAGACCTCGTTCTTCAAGATCCAACACGAGCTGAGCCACCGCTCCGTCAATGGACAGTTTCATGTTCGTCAATTTCTCGTGCCCATGCTCGTGCGTGTCCCAATTCAGAAACGGAATGTACTCCGTCGTCACCTCAATGTAGCGGGCACCGGCTTCGACCAGCCGTCGTGCCAGCAGGCAGCCCAAGCCGAATCGCTGGAGATTCGCTTTTTCGTAATTGCCATCCCGGGTAAAGGCGGCATCGAGTTTGCGGGAAAAATCCCAACCGCCCGGAACATACTTGGCCACCGTCTCGGGCTTTTCCTGGGTGAGATCGAAGGCCTTCGCCGCGGGTGAACTCAGCAGTCGGTGTGCATTGTCGAGGGATCTCAGGAGGGAATCCCGCTGGTGATCGCTGCCGAGCTGGCCGACGGGTGACGCCTCCAGCAGGCGGCGGAAAAATCGGTCCCGATTCTCAAACCGGGACGGGGTCATGCCGTCCGGCGGCAACACCGTATCCCGGGCGGAATCGGGGAAGGGAACGTTGAACGGACCGAACTCGCTCCCGAGGAACCCCCCCGTGGTAAAGGCCTTCAGTTCCTCACTCTCACCCCCATCGAATCGCTGCCCAATATTGATAAACGCCGGCACCGCCGGATCGCGAGGTCCCAATGTTCGTGAAATCATCGCGGCGATATGCGGACACGCCACGCTCTGCGGCGGCGCATAGCCGGTGTGCCACTGGTACTGATGCTTGGAGTGAAGGATGAATCCGAGATCACCGGCGGTATAACTCCGGATCAACGTTCCACGATCCATCACTTTGCCAATTTTTTCCAACCCCGCGCTGAATCGGATGCCATCCACTGCCGTGGGCGCCGATGGAAAGGTCGAAAGCACCCGCTTCGGATCCATGCCGGCCTCAAATGCCGTGTAACGTTTGGGATCGAAGGTCTCCGTGGCCGCCATTCCTCCACCCATCCACAGGACCACCACGGTATCCGCGGTGGCCGCCAACTTCTCCGTCGCGTCACCCGCCCAAACCGCGCGCGGATAGCTCGCACCCAACGCTCCCAGGGTGGCAGCGGAGAGCGTGCGAACAAATTCACGACGGCTAAAATCAACGGGCTTCATGCCTGTGACAGTAGGTGATGGCGTCATAAAAAAACAAGGGTCTTTGGCACGGGGCGTAAGGCAAGAATCTTCACTCGCTCTAGAATCATCGACACTTGGGCACGCCCACTGCCATGGCCTATTCGAGCTGCCAATCGCTGCTTGATTGCTAATTCGCCACCTACAGCCAGCACCCAGCACCGAAAGGCTGCAATCCGGTTATCCGGTTTGTGTTCATGTTTACCCGAACACTCCCTTTTTCAAATCCCGCAGCACATAAAGCTCTCCGGTCAGTCCCCGTACCCGCCTCGCACCCTCTTTCCGCTTCGCCCCAAACCGTCCCTTCAACCCTCCAAAGATAGAATCCACAAATCCCCGAGTCCCCAAGATCGCTCCATCCGCAAAATACCTCACTCGCAGTCGAAGGAAATCCTCCAACCCAAGCCGTCCCTTCTCCCTCATCACCTTTAGCACCGCTTCACGATCAAATCCTCTCCTCAAGGGCTTACCCTCCGCCGTATACCCTTCCCGTTCCTCGCCTTCTCCGTAAACGAATAGCCGGTACTTCGACAGGACCTCCGCCACGGGCCGATGTTTCCCTCCGCACCCAGCCTCGGGGTGCACCCGTTCCAGTGCTCCAACCACCATTCTCAATCCCTCCATCGCCCGTCGCCTCCCGGCCGTCGCCTCGGCGTACCCACACCACCGGTACTCCCCCGGATCCTCCACTATCCCAGCACGTACCGGATTCAAATCTATGTACGCTGCCATCGTCGCCAAGGCCTCTCCGCATCCGTCCACCAGGACACTCTTGAATCGTTCCTCCCAGAGAGTTCCCTTCCGATCTTTCTGCGAGTTATACCACTGCGTGTACCGTTGTTTAAGCAACTTCATGAACGCGCTTACGTCCCACATCCGTGCCCAAAAGCTCTCCAGATATTCCTCCAACTCTATTTGAGCGTTCGCTTTTTGGAACATCTCGATCCGTTGACCCACCGTTCCGACGCTCACATTCCCCGATAATCGGCCCAACTTCTGGATCAATTCCTCTGAAGACGGCAGCACCTCCGGACGTTTGGGAACCTCCACTAGAATGTGGAAGTGATTGGACATGATGCAGTACGTGAGGATACGCACGCCGCAAAACGCCTCATATTCACGCATAAACTCCACGAACTGTTCCCGTTCGAGGTCACCGAACAAGAACTGACGGTCGACGATTCTGGAAATGCAGTGGTAATAACCGACCGGATGACTCTCCGGCACCTTCATTCGCGCCTGTCGCATTTCACGACCCAACCAGAATCACTCTGTCCTCGCAAGCATTGTATTACTAATGACCTGTCCCTTTATCTCGCCGCATCTTCAAGTAGCCCTCAATGTTCTCAAGCACTCTGTGCTGCAAATCAGATCATGTGGGAGCGCAGAGATGTAGAGGACACAGAGAACAATCCCGGGGACCGCCATCACTTCCGCAGCCAGGTTTCCAGGCATTCCGGTACGAAGCGTCAGAGGTCCAAAGGAAAAATTGCCAAACCCACAGCCTTGGAATAGAAACGCAGCATGAAGCCACTGACAGAATCGTACCCCTTGCGCGTTTCCTCGCGCCCCATTGGTTTCACGCTGATCGAGCTGCTGGTCGTGATCGCGATCATTGCGATTCTGGCGGGAATGCTCCTGCCCGCGCTGTCCCGGGCAAAAACGAAGGCGCAACAAATCAAGTGTCTCGGGAACCTCCGACAGCTCGGGCTCGCCAACTTCATGTATGCGAATGATCACGGCAAGACGATCCCCTACGAGTCCAAGGACCCGCTCTGGCTGAAAACGTTGAGCGAGAATTACGCCCAGGTGGACAGCATCCGTTTGTGCCCGACGGCGCCTTACAACAAGAAATATGGCGAACTTGGAACGGCCGTGAGCGCTTGGGTATGGGGAAACGTGATCAATCCCGGGACAAAGGAGCCCAAATGGTCCGGAAGTTACGCGCTCAATGGCTGGATGTATGCCGGAGACTGGCCCGACGGCGTCAACGGGTATCCAAAGACACAAAACGCGTTTCGCCAGGAATCAGACATTGCCAGCCCTGCGCGCACTCCAGTGTTTGTGGACGCCATCACCCCCGACGTGTGGCCCAGATCTCCGGACAGGCCCGCCCGCGATCTTTTTTTGGGCGATGCGGCCAGCAGCCCGGGCCTGTCGCGAATCACCATCGCCAGGCATGGTTCGCGTCCTAACGCGATTCCCCAAAAGCATCCACCTGGCGAGAAGCTGCCAGGCGCTGTCAATCTGGTGTTTGCGGATGGGCATGGAGAACTCGCGCCCTTGGAGCAGCTCTGGCAATTCGCCTGGCATAAAGATTATCAGCCGCCGGACAAGCGGCCAAACTAGTTGGATCCAACCGCTCCTATTTCCAATCACACCACGGCGTTTCGATCCGGTTCCGATGATCTCCCTCCAAAGAATCCCGTTTTTGCGGAGCGTCAAAAACAAATTCTTGGCTGCCCCCTCTCGATGCCTCGAGTGGCGGCCCGTTGGCACTCTCGAAACCCCGAAGCGATCCTTGGGCCAGCGCGCGTCCAGTGATTGGCAAACCTCAAACCCATGCCAGCTCAGGCTTTTGTTGCCATGGATTGCCGCAACGTTCCTTCAGATCCTGCCCGACGGCCTCGCAGCCGAGTCGAGTTCCCTGGCCCAACTCGCACCGCTGCTTCAGAAGAACTGTTTCGAGTGTCATGACGCCACGGTGAGCCAAGGGGGTGTCAATCTGGAGAACGCGACCGCGACATCCGATGTGGCGCGCGACTTCACGACCTGGGAACGCGTTGCGCGCATGGTCCGAGACGGCAAAATGCCGCCCGAAAAACGCGAGCCTTTGTCATCGAGTGAGCGGGCCCAGATCGTCGATGTCATTCGCGCGACCCTTGACGCCAACGTAGCGAAACACGCTGGCGATCCTGGCCCCGTCGCACTGCGGCGGCTGACCAGCGCGGAGTACGATTTTGCGATTGAGGATCTCACAGAACTTTCGTTGTCACTCGGCAGGACTTTCGTAAATGATGCCGTCGGTGGAGAAGGGTTCTCGAACGTTGGTGATGTGCAGTTCATAGAGGACTCGGGACTCGAACGTTATCTGGAAGCGGCCAAGGCGGTTGCCGACCATGCGGTCATCGGAAGTGGGCCAATTCGGTTCTATCCCGATCGCGGTTTGACTGGTTTGGAGCTCTCCGCGATGGACCGCATTCAGAACATTTATCGGAGCAACGGATTTCGAACGAATGCCGGCGAAGGTGCGGAACCGTATGGGCTCGCTCATTACCCCAACGCCTTCTATGCCGCGTGGCGATACTTGCATCGGACGGCCCTGGGGATTGGAGAGGCCGACTTGGGGCGTCTAGCTCGGGACCTCCATGTGCCAGGCCCGTTCTTGGAGCATATTTGGAAGGTGCTCAATCAATCCAACCCGCCATTCCCGATGGCTCGATTCATCGACGCCTGGCGGGCTCTTCCGGCTCCGAATTTAGCTGAATTCGAAGGGAATGACAAGGTGCGGTCAGGCTGCCAACAGATCTACGAAGAACTCGATGCCTGGCAGACCGCTTTGGCCAGGCCCATTGGCATCAACGAGGAAGCTCCGGTCATGACCGCAGACTTCATCCACATCACGAATCGCGCCCCGGTGCGCTTGCAATGGACGTTGGGTTCGTCGAACGCGCCCGCCAGGGTCCGACTTCGCCTCGATTCCGTCCTTGGAGATTCTCGCGGCCAGACGCTCGTCATCATCCAGGAACTTCTCAACCTCTTGACACCGGAGACGACCAACCACTTCGCCTTCGGACGTCACCCGCGGGGCGAGGCAGTTCCCCCCACGAGTTTGGTGATCCACGGGACGGAGCCGATCGTGCTGAGTTTCAAAGTCCCTTCAGGAGCGACGAACCTGTCCGTATTACTCAACCTGGAGCTGGATTCACGGCACAGTGAGGATCGGATTGTTCGCGTACGCGCAACGATCGACGATCCCGTCGGGCCCATCACGCGCATGGCGTTTCTCGCTCCGGACAAAAGCCCATTGCTCGCCACGATCGCAGATCAACTCGTGGCGTTCGCCGACGCCCTGCCGCAGGTGTCGCATCGCGAACCGGCGCCGTCCGACCGCGATCCGATCCCGGCGCCCTACGACAACAAGTACGAATCGCCCGACCGAAATTATTTTCACTACAAAGTAAAGTACCACCGTGACGATCGTTTTTTCGCCGAGCGAATTCTCGACGATCGAGCGCGGCACGATCTGGATGTGGCATGGGCCGATCTGCTGGGTGCATTCGATTATCACGACCTAAAACTCCGATTCTTGAACCGCAAGGCTGGCGGATCCAAAGACGTTGGAACAACCTCTGAGCTGACGCCGGAGCAGATCGCGCAATTTCCTGAGTCAGCGCGATCGGACATCGCTGCACTCGTTGCCGACCGAAAAAGGGTCATGGCTGCGCATCGCGCCGCGGAACCGGGCCACATCGAAGATGTCCTGGCATTGGCCCAGCGCGCCTGGCGAAGGCCGATCACGGCTGAGGAAACGGCCCGACTACGTCGGTTCTATTCCGACCTGCGGTCACCTTCCGGGAATACGCTGAACCATGTGGCGGCGGTGCGCGCGTTGATCGCCCGCGTTCTCACCGCGCCGACGTTTCTCTATCGATTTGAGCCGCCGTCACGCGGGACCGGGACCGGGCCCGAGAGGATTGCCTTAACGGACGAGGCTCTCAGCAGTCGCCTGAGCTTCTTTCTCTGGGCATCGATTCCCGACGATGAACTTCGTCGTGCGGCCCGGGCTGGCGAACTGCGTGAGGTAGCCGGATTGGCGGCTCAAGCGCAGCGTATGTTGCGAGATCCCAAAGCACGGCGCCTAGCGACCGAATTCTTCGGCCAGTGGTATGGATTCTATGGTTTCGAGCGGCATGAAGGCGTTGATCGGACCCGATTTCCTGAGTTCACAGATTCACTGCGTCTCTCCCTCTACAATGAAGCGGTCGCGTTTTTTGAACACATCATCGACGGAAATGGTCCGGTAGACGATATCCTGTTCACTCAGGATCTCTTCTTAAACGATGAACTCGCCAGGCACTATGGATTGCGAACTTCCAATCCGCTCGGCTCCAAGATTGTCAGTGTCCGTAGGGAAGACGCCCAGGCTCGAGGCGGATTGTTGGGTCTGGGTGCCATCCTCACGGTCACTTCGCCGCCACTCCGGACAAGTCCTGTGAAGCGGGGCGATTGGGTGCTGCGCCGGGTCCTGGGCACCCCACCACCACCACCACCGGCCAATGCCGGTTCCATCGCAGAGGATGACGTCGCCGCCGACGGACTTTCTGTGCGCGAGCGGTTGGCGCGGCACAGTCGCCAACCCTCGTGTGCTCACTGTCATTCGCGTTTCGATCCATTGGGATTTGCCCTTGAACATTTCGACCCGATCGGGCGCAGGCGCGACGCCTACCGCGATGGGCGCGAGATTGAAGCATTTGGAGCATTGCAGGACGGCACGACGATCCGAGGATTCTCGGGTTTGAAGGACTATTTGCGCGAGCATCGGCCGTTGTTTTACCGGACACTGAGTGCCAAGTTGCTCGGCTATGCCTTGGGGCGGAATGAACTGCTTTCCGATCGTCCATTGATCGATTCCCTGGTCCAGGATTGCGCGTCTGGGGGCGGATTTGCACAATTGGCATTACGTATTGTCAGAAGCCCCCAATTTCGATATCAACGCGTTGCTGCAATAGCAGACGCCAAAAGCAACAAACCGTAGTGAGAATTGCGATCACGCCGTGCCACCTCAATCTGCAACTTCAGTAAGTCGTCGCCGGTTCCTGCGAAGTGCTACCGGCGCAGCCCTCGCCCTACCATGGCTTGAATCGATTCCAGTGCGAGCGGCTGAGACCGGGAAGAAACTCCCCTCCGAAGTACCAACGCGCCCACCCGTGCGATTCGCATGCCTCTGCTTCGCGGACGGAGTGGAGCCGAAGCATTGGTGGGCCAAGGGCGAGGGCGCAGAAATGCAGCTGGGTGAAGCGCTTCGCCCGATGGAACCCTACCGCAAGGACATGATCTACCTGGGAGGCTTGTTCAATGAACGAGCGCTCGAGCACAAGAGTGCTCATTTAGGACGCTTCCCAAATCTGTTGTCCGGGGCCTGGGTCAGCACCGCGCAACAGGACATTCGCGTGGGTCAAACCATGGATCAACGGCTCGCTCAACATCTCGCGGGCGACACCCCAATCCCCAGCCTGGTTCTGGGGATCGAACCGACCGAACTCCGACTCGAGGACGGCCTGACCATGCTCTACGGATCGAGCATCTCATGGAGGTCCGACACTCGGCCGGCCACCAAAGAGATTTACCCGGCGCGCGTGTTCGATCTCCTCGTCGGAAATCGATCGGGCCGGCGGCTCGATCGAAGCATCCTGGATGAAGTGGCCACCGACGCCCGGTCGGTGCGACGCGAGATCCAAGCCTCGGATCGATCGAAGCTGGATGACTACTTGGAGTCGATTCGAGATATCGAGAAGCGCATCGAGTTGGCCGGCAAAGAGCGGCGGATCGAGGGCTGGCAGCCGAGCGTCCGTGAAGTCACCATGCAGCGCCCGGACGAGGCCTTGCCGCAAGACGTGCCGACCCACATGCGGTTGATGATGGATCTGATCGTCCTGGCCTTTCAGATGGACAAGACCCGCGTCGCCACGTGTCTGCTCAACAACGATCTGTCCGCCATGACATTCGAATTCCTCGAGGGCGTGCGCGGCAGCCTGCATGTGGACTTGACCCACAATGGGAACAAGCCAGAGGTGGAGATCATGCACATGAAGACAAACCAATTTCATGTGCAGCAGTTGGCCTACCTTTGCAGCCGCCTTGAAGCAATTGATGAGGGCGGCACGACGGCCCTGGACAACTCGCTGCTGCTTTGCTGCTCGAACATGTTTGACGGCGATCAACATCAGGCGGATCACCTGCCGATGCTGCTGGCCGGGCGCGGGGGCAATAAGCTCAAGACAGGGCGCGTGCTCAACTTCCTCGAACGACCGATATCCCAGCGTCGTGCGTGCAACCTCTACTTGTCATTGATGGATTGCATGGGGCTTGCCTTGCCCCGCTTCGGCGACGCAGATCAGCGACTCGCCCTTCTTTGATTTGGCCTATGCCGGGACCTGCCGCATCGAGGCGATAAGGAATGCCCCAGAGGGCTGATTTCCTTGAGTTCGTGCGTTGAGGCGCGGCCTGGATTCCCCGATCCTGGGGAATCAACCTCGAAACAAATTCGAACAACTCGAACAGCAAGGGCCACCGGAGCAGCTATGAAAAGACGAACCTTCTGGAAAACAATGATGGGCGTGTGGCTATTGATGGGCCTGACCGCCGAGACCTGCACCGCGGCCACTTCGATTTTCGACGGCAGATCATTCGCGGGGTGGGAAGGGAATACGAACAGCGTCTGGCGGATCGTGAATGGCGCGATTACGGCAGGGTCCTTCGATCGCGTCGAACCGCGGAACGAGTTTCTGGCCACGGTTCGGCAGTACACCAATTTCCAACTGCGCGTCCGGTTCAAGATTCAAGGCACCGAAGCCCTGAATGCCGGTGTGCAGTTCCGCACGCAGCGCATTCCCAATCACCATGAAGTGAGCGGGTATCAGGCCGACATCGGCACGGGGGTGGACGGGCATCTCTATGATGAAAGCAGGAGTAACCGCATGCTGGCCTCGCCCAGCAAATCCGCGGTCGAACGTGCGCTGCGCTCCACAAGTGCCGAGGGTTGGCATGAATATCGTATCAGCGCGATCAACCAGCGAATTCTCATCTGGTTGAATGGTGTCCAGATGATCGAATTCAACGAGCCGGATCCCGCAATACCCCGCAGCGGGATCATCGCCCTGCAGATCCACGGCGGGATGAAAGGCACGATCGCCTACAAGGATATTGAGATCGAAGAGTTCCCGTCCGAACCCGCCGCCGCCCGAATCGGTCCCGTCGCTGAGCTTTCTGCCCCAAAAAGTGTTTTCCCATCACGACGCTTCACTCTCGAAACCGGCGATGTATTGATAGGATTTTCCTTTTTTTGACGCTCCGCGATTAATTAGGACCGTCGCGAAGGTGCTCAAGGATGAAGGTTATGCCAACGGCCTCTTCGGTAAGTGGCATCTGGGAGGAGAAACCAAAATGGGGGGCGCGACTCTCGGTTATAGCCCCATCCATTTCGACTGGGATTACTTCTATGGTGCCTTGGGCGGTGGAGTCACGAGTTATTCCAGTTGGAGCAAAATCGAAGAGGACACCAGTGGAGTGCTCTTCGACGGCAAAGTCACAGACTATCCGACGACCGTGAACAAGGACGACGCGATGGCCTGGATCAAGGCACAGCCCGCGAGTCAGCCGTGGATGGCGACGGTGGTCTTCAATGCGCCCCATGATCCGTGGGACGGGTTTGCTCCGAGCGTTTACCGGACACGCACCGACATCAACAGCCGGGCGATCTACCGCTCCATGCTCGAGAACATGGATCTCGCCATCGCCGAGCTGCTCGCCGGCATCCCAACGAACGTCTTAGAGCAGACCACAATCATCTTCATGGGCGACAACGGCACGCCCGTCGACACAAACGTCAAGCCCCCGACACCGATCAGCGAGCACTTCACCGACACAAAGAAGGTCAAGGACAGTCTTTACCAAGGAGGCATCAACGTTCCCCTCATCGTTGCTGACGACTACGCTTATCTGCACCCGGGCGAGGAAAGTCCATGGACAAAGGGGAAAGGTCGGGTCGTGTCACCCAACCGCGTCGAGACCGCGTTGGTCCAGACGCTGGACATCTTCGCCACCTGTGCCGGGATCGCGCGTGGCGACACCGGCACCCTCGTGGATTCGGTCAGTTTGATTCCCTACCTGCAGAGCGCCTCGGCCACCCCTCAGCGGGAGACGGTTTTCGCGGAAACCCGGCCGAAGAATTGGGAACCCGACCAAACATGGACCTGCGGCGATTCCGAGTGGGACGTGGCCGTTGCAATTGATAGGATTTTCCTTTATTGATAGGATTTTCCTTTTTGACGCTCCGCGAATAGAACCTCTGAAGGACACTCACAATAATGTGGAGTGTAGGACTTGCCCCGACCAACGCGGGCCGAGCCGGCCAGCGCTTCACTCTACATTTTTGAACGCTGCACATTAATGCCTGACTACGAAAATGTGATAACCGATTGATGATAAACAGCATCGAGGCGCATCAACGTGCCCCAAAACCACTCAAAAACCGACTCTCGCACCATCTGACACTCGCCTGACGCTCGATTACGGCCACGCCCCCAATCAAACTAAGCGGAGCTACCAAAAGGGCCTTGCATCGGCGGCGCCAAAACCGCAAACTGTTCAAAAATGAACGCCACCGCGAAAGCAAATCTCCCTTTCCGCGGAGCGCCGAGAAAGCAAATTCCTACCAGTTGCTGGAATGGGATGGAGACCAGGCGGGACAGCATGTGGGCGGCGGACTCCTGGCGCATCCGACCGAAAAGGTTCTTTACGTCACCACGGGCGAGAATAACCAAAACGCCAAGCTTCGCCAATACTGTGACGACCCCGAGAATAAGGCG
>CAMAUY010000123.1 GCA_945861565.1 Akkermansia muciniphila | reverse complement strand
TGCTTGCCTTGAGAATTGAATTTGTCGCCACCGACTATTGAGGAATGAGAACCACGGATAAACGCCGATAGACGCAGATTCCATGCCCTTTCTATCCGCGTCAATCCGTGTTCATCCGCGGTTCTGCTCTCCTTATCCGCGGATTTGGGGGGGGCATGGCACTGGACAAACCCCGGGAGCGAAAGCGCAAACTCCGGTCAATAATCAAGCTGCTTTTCGACGGATGATTCGTTTTGCACCCAGGTGTCATCGAGAAATTCAACTCGGCCGGTTTCCAAATCGTGCTTCGCGCCAATGATGGCAACTTCGCCCTTTTCAATCATTTGTTCGAGAATGTAACTGCGGTTGATGATGCTTCTGACCGATCGCTTGACGCTGAGCGTTGCAACATTTTCGACGAAAGTGATGTTTTTGGAATTACGTTTGTTAACCTCAGTCGTCAGCGTTTCGTCGTAAACCGCCGGTTGAATCTTTGACAACAACTCCGTCAAACTGCCCATTTCGAGATGGTCGCAGGCGCCCTTTACTGCACCGCAATTGGAATGGCCAAGCACGACAATCAGTTTTGACCCGGCCACTCGGCAGGCAAACTCGAGGCTGCCGATGATGTCCGTATTGATGATATTGCCCGCAACTCTGATCGAGAAAATATCACCCAATCCTTGGTCAAAAATCAGTTCTGCCGAGGTGCGGCTATCAATGCAGCTCAGGATTGCAGCAAAGGGCCATTGCCCTTCGCGCGTTTCGTTGGCTTGTTGGAGCAAATTGCGATTTACCTTCAAATTCTGAATAAAACGGAGATTGCCCTCTTTCAAAAATGCCAAAGCTTTGGTTGGCGTGATGGATGACTGCGATTCGAATGTGTGCGCTTTCATGGATTTGTCGGTTCAATTGCGCCTGGTAAACAGTGTGAGCCTGCAGACTGTTCAAAATCTGTGTCGCATCGCAACGATTCGATTCAAGAGCTCTCTTTCGAGGGTAGATGCGAAAATTCGAGTCGGTTGTTATCCCTCGGGAAGGTCACCGTCCGCGCGCCTCGATCTCGCGCCAGCGGGTGAGAGCGAATTCGTACTCGTGGAGCGCTGCGTCGGACACAACACCCCGGTTTCGGGCGATTTCCTCCTCGACGCGCTTGGCAAACCAGGCGGCCTCTTCGCGTTTGGGCACTTGGGGCTTGATTTTCATCTGCACCCACCAGGGGGCGGTGTGCGCAAACCGGAAGCGATCGCCCTCCCTCGATTCGAAACAGCGTACACCGATCCATCCACTGTTCTCCATCGTCACCACGGCATCCAGGCGACCCCGATACCCGCCTGTTGCCGTGCGTTTCATGGACGGCACCTCCGAGTGCACCACGTCCCCGTTGGCAATCACATCAACAGACACCTGCGGTCGCTCCGCCTGCACTTCGCCCGTCACCCGAAAGCGTCGCCGTTTGCGGCCGCTGCTCGTAAACAGCTCGCCGGGATCGTAGCCTTCGACAGTGGCAAAGAGCATGGGACCGGTGGTGACGAAGCTACGCCCCGCCTTAAGGCCGCGCATCCATCCGTCGTAGCTGAAGCCGTCGGGTTGATGGACGTAGACGCGGGAGAACCCGAGCGGAACGGGGTGGACACCGTTGGCGGTGCCAGCGGTGGGGGTGATGTGGAATCCGGAATTCAGCAACGCGTAATAGGTGCGAAAGCCATAGAGCGTCCAACCGCGTTCGGTGTCCGTCCCAGTGCCCGAGACATTCATCCAGGCGGGCGCGGGGACAGCCCAGTTCCGCGTGGTGTATTCCGTGCGCCAGTGATGGTTATTTCCGAGTTCGTATAGGTCGGGAGCAATCACCGGCGCCAGCATGCAAGACCACGCCCAGTTGTGTTTCTCGAAATCGATCATGCCTCCCTGCCGCCGCACCTCCGCCGCAACGGGGGCCAGCGGCGGGACCGTAAGTTGCAGGGGTGTTCGGTGATTGATGAGGACGATGGCGCCGAGCGTATGTTTGCGGCCGGCGGTCGTGAATATTTCGTACTCGGAGTTTCGCGGATACCAGACATGCCGGTCATCCACGCGGATCGGCTCATTGCCAAAGTCGTTGGTCACACTCTGGGGACTCTGTGCCGGCGAAAGCCCGGCCACGGTGGTCCAATGCACCATCGGGCAGGCGACATTGAGATCCTCGGCGAGCAATGTATTGGGGAGATCCTTTACCGCGCGATGATTGTGGGTATCTCCGCTAAACCAGCCGCGGGCCTCGAGGTTGATCCAGCGTTGGAGGGGGATCCTTAGGGCGACGGGTTCGGCACCAATTTCGAAATCGTTGGTGGACGGCAGATATTCCTTGCCGCGCTCGATGATGAATCGGTATTGGCCCGGAACCAGGGCGAGTTCGAAGGGATGGGCTGACAGCGTCGTGTGCATTTCGACGGCGGCAGGATTTGAACTGTTGCGACGTTGATAGGTTACCGATGATCCGGCGGGATCCGCGGAGTCTGGGAATTGCCAGGTCCCGTCGGCGGCCTGGACGTAGAGTCGGCAGGGAAGCAGCGATCCGGTTATTGCATCGACGACTTCGCCCCGCACTGAGGTGCGCAGCTCGGGATGCGCTTTGCGCCGTTCGACGACGGCGAGGGGATCGGCGGGGGTGACGGACGGATCCACGAATCGAGCGAGGTCACGGAGGGCGATGACCCGGTAGCCGTTGGTGGCGAGATAACGGATGTACGCTGCAAATTTCTCCGGGGGAGTGTGGACCCAGGGGTGATGGCGATCGGGGACGCCATGGAACTGGATGACGGCAATTCTCCCATGGCGGGCCTGTTGCACGGCGCGTTGGAAGTTTTCCAAGGTCCAATTCGGGCGGCCGTCGCCCGCTGAGGGGATCAGAAGGGGATGATCCGAGCCTGGTTCGTAGGCGATGCCGCGTCCCTCTTTGTAGGGAAACTCGGGCTCGCCTCCGCGGCGTGCCCACCGGAACCCGAGTTTTTGGAGGAGCGGCAAAGCGCCGGGATAGATGGAATTACCGGGATATCCGAAGCTAATGGGTTTCGGAATGCCATGGGCCGCGCAACGGTCGTTGATCCCTTCGATTTCCAGAGCGAGGCGTCCGAGGGTGTCGGCGCTGACGCCCATGTGACTGACGGTATGATTGCCAATCTCGAAGCCGTCGCGGTGCAGTTCCGCGATTTGCTCCCAGGTCATGTAGTCCTGCTTATTTGTCGGGAAGCCAAACCCTTCGGTAATGAAAAACGTGGCACCAAAACCATACGACTTGAGCAGCGGCCGGACGACCGAGTATTGCGACGCGACGGAATCGTCAAAGGTCAGCACGACCAATTTGTCGGGGATTGCCTCGAGTGCGGCGGGGCGCGGTGGCAGCAGGAGAACTGCGAGCGCGACGAGCGGACCGAGCAGCAGGGGGCGGGGAAGGCGGCGACGGACGGGAAGCATTGCGGCCTGTTGCCGTTTCGCCGCCGTAGCACCCGGATGCGGGTCACGGCGAAGGCATACGCGCAGAAAACGTCGGGGGAACATGGGCGTGGAGGATACGGATGAATTGCCACGAGGCGAGTCTTTGCAGTGATTGAATTTGGTGTCGGGCTTGACCGCGGTCGAGGACCGCGGCGGAATGGCGGGACATGAATTCACCTTCGGTCACCGAAATTGAGCAAGCGATTCGCAATGTCCCCGACTTCCCAAAGCCGGGTATCCAGTTCAAGGACATCACCCCCGTGCTGGCGGATGGTCGTCTCTTTGCGGGAGCTATGGATCACTTGCTGGCTGGGTTGACCCGAGGCAGTGTCGACAAGGTGGCTGGGATTGATGCGCGGGGCTTTATTTTTGCGGCGGCAGCGGCGGCTCGACTGGGAATCGGATTCGTGCCGATCCGTAAGAAGGGGAAGCTCCCATTCAACACGGTCGAGGAGAGCTACGAACTGGAGTATGGGTCGGCCACCATGGCGGTGCACACCGACGCGGTGCAACCGGGCGAGCGAGTGATCTTGCTGGACGATCTGCTGGCGACCGGTGGCACGGCTGGGGCGGCGATCGGGCTGCTGAATCGATTGGGCGCCCATCTGGTTGGTGTGCGATTTCTGATCGAGTTGGGTTTTCTGAATGGGCGCGAGAAGTTGGGAGGCAACGAGATCCTTTCGGTGATCCGGTACTAGCAGGAAGCCATCGACGTGATGACGATGCTCCAACTCTTCGACCAGACCGTTTTTCGCTGGGTCAATCAGGTCTGGACGAATCCGATCTTGGATCGATTGATGCCATTTCTGAGTGGCAACCGTTTCTTTGTGCCCGGTGGACTGCTGCTGCTGGGATTGATCGCATGGCGGGGTGGGTGCCGTGCGCGGTGCTACTTGGTGGTATTATTTCTGGCCCTCGCAATCGGCGAGACGGTGATGACCGGGCCTTTAAAAAAGGGGTTCGGGCGATTGCGACCCTTTGCCACGGAACCGGAGACACGGCTCCTGGCCGGGCGGGGTCCATCGTATGCGATGCCGAGCGGTCATGCTGCAATCTGGGCGGCGGCGGCGGCGGTGACGGCCTGGTTCTACCGGCGGAGTTCACGATATATGGTGCCGCTCGCGGGTGCGGTTGGCTACTCACGGATGTATGTCGGAGTCCATTGGCCAACGGATGTGCTGGCGGGATGGTTGATCGGCGCGGCGTACGGATGGACGATTGCCTGGTTGATCGAGGCATTCTGGCGGCGGGCGGGCAGTGAGTGGTTTCCATTATGGTGGAAGCGGCAGCCATCGCTCCTTTTTCCGGAGGCGCAGTTGTCGAGTGAAACCGTTCCGGCTTCCCGGGGAGGGGGGACGGAGGGAGGAGGGGGGGCTGGCATCGAGACCCATTGGTGGAGGCTGGGTTGCCTCTGGATTTGCGGGTTGCTGCTTGCAAGGTTGGGGTACCTTGCTTCGGGAACCATCGAGCTGAGCGAGGATGAGGCTTACCAGTGGTTGTGGTCGAAGCACCCGGCTCTGTCCTATTACAGCAAGCCGCCGATGATCGCCTACACGCAGTGGCTGGGAACGCATCTCTGGGGTGACACGGAACTGGGGGTGCGATTTTTCTCCCCGGTAATCGCTGCGATTCTTGGTTTCTGGCTGTTTCGGTTCGTTGGGCGTTGGGCGGGATTTCGCACGGGTTTTTGGTTTCTTGTCGTGGTGACGGCCACGCCATTGCTGGCGGTGGGGTCGATTCTGATGACGATCGATCCGTTGACGGTCGTCTTTTGGATGGTGGCGATGATGGGCGGCTGGCGGGCGATGGCGGCCGAGATGACCGGACGTGAATCTCCGATTCGGTGGTGGGTGGTGACCGGGCTGGGCCTTGGGTGCGGATTCCTGAGCAAATACAGTTCTCCGCTGGAGTGGGTGGCATTTGCCCTCTTTTTCGTTTGGGTGCCAGCGGCCCGAGTGTGTCTGCGCCGGCCCGGCGTGTGGCTGGCAGTGGGCATCAACTTGGTCTGCACGCTGCCGGTGCTGATTTGGAACTTGCAGCACGGAGCCGTGGGTCTGACGCATCTTCAGGAGCGGGGCGGGCTAAGTGAGTCGTGGCGGCCGACGCTACGCTACTTGTTAGATTTTCTCGGGGCGGTTCCATTCCTCATGAATCCGGTGTTTCTGCTGGCGATTGTGCTCGCTGCGATTGGGACTTGGCGCGCGAGTTTCCGACGGGATTCCGTGGAGCGGCAATGGGAACCGATGGCCGATGAGCCAAAGCGGGGGGCGAGCGACGTCTTGATGAAGTTCATCTTCTGCCAGGGTGTGCCGCTATTTGTATTCTGGACCGTTTATACGTTGAGGGCGCAAGTGCTGCCAAACTGGATCAGCCCGGCGGTGCTGCCGCTGCTGCTGCTCGGGACGTTTTGGTGGCATCGACGATGGACAGAGGGGGATACTCGCGGCGTGCGACTGCTGATGGCGGGAACCGCCCTGGGGTTGCCGCTGGTGGGTCTGCTGCACAACACGGATTGGGTGTCAAAGATCGCTGGGGCGCCGCTCCCGGCGAAGGTGGATCCGTTGCGTCGCGTGCGCGGATTCCGGGAGGTTGCACGGATTGTCGACGAGCAGCGGGATCGACTTGCGAGCGAGGGACACGCGGCGTTTGTCATCGCCGATCATTATGGACGCACCGGTTTGTTAAGCTTCTATCTGCCGGGAACTCGAGGCCAGGCCCAACGAAACCCGCAGGTTTACGCAATTTCCACCGATCGGCCGAAAAACCAGTTTTGGTTCTGGCCGGGATACTCGGATCGAAAAGGACAGTCCGCGGTGTTTATGCTCGGAGAACCGCTCAATCCAGAGAAGACAAGCAAGGCGACACAGGCTAGAGCGGAGGCTTTGTTGACACGTCTGCGGGGCGAATTTGGATCCGTGGATTCGCTCGGTATTTTCGAAGCAAACCTCAAGAGGCGCGTCTTTCACCGATTCCAGTTGTTCGCCTGTCGAGACAAGAAATAAAGCGGACCGGAAGAAAAGGACATGGAAATGACATGGGCTTCCGAACGGGAGTGGGGGGTGACCGACTTTGACCTTACCGCGACGATGACCAGCGGCCAGGCGTTCCGGTGGCGGTTGGTGGACGGAGGATGGGAAGCGGTCGTCGCCGGACGTTGGGTGCGACTGGAGCAAAGCCCGTCCGGAATTCGGGCGGTAACTTCCGCACGGAATACCGAGTGGGGATGGATTGAAGAGTACCTGCGATTGGGGGACAATCTGCCAGCCATTCTCGCGAGTTTCCCCGATGACCCTACGATGCACTCCGCGCGCGGATCCTGTCTGGGCTTGCGCTTAATTCGACAGGACCCGTGGGAATGCCTCGCGTCATTCATCGCGTCTTCGAGTAAGCAGATCGTTCAGATCCAGGAAATCGTTCGCTTGCTGTCCGAACGATTCGGAGACCCCGTCTTCGTGCCCTCGGGGCGGCTTCCGCTCTGGACTTTTCCAAGCGTCGAGCGGTTGGCCGCGGCGACGGAGATCGAACTCAGGAATTGCAAACTCGGTTTTCGTGCACCGTATCTGCTGGGTACCGCCCGGAGGATTGTCTCCGGCAGGTTGAATCTTACGGCCGTGCGCGAGATGGAACTGGGAGTTGCCCGAGACGCCCTGATGGAATGTCCGGGCGTGGGGCGAAAGATTGCGGACTGCGTCTTGCTGTTTGGGTACGGATTCCCGACGGCCTTTCCGGTCGATGTCTGGATCCGAAAAGCGTTGCACAGGCTCTACTTTCCGAGGGTTCGGCGGATGCGCCTCGCGCGGTTGGAGCGATTTATCGAATCCTACTTCGGAGCCAACGCCGGGTACGCGCAGCAGTACCTGTTCCATTACGTCAGGACGCACTTGGGCCGGCAGTGGAGTGGTGAGAGTCGAGTTTCGAAGCGACGTTCGAGGGACCCGCGACGTTCGGTGGGGTAGCGGCCCGGAAAATAGTACGTACAAGTATCAATTAGGGTTGCGCCCGTTTGATTCCCGTCCGAAAGTGGCCTCAATGGTGAGTATCCTTCGATATCCACGGTTTAGTCTGGCCGTTCTCCCTGTCTTGGCGGGGTGGGTCGTGTTGCACGTTGTGGCAGGGGCCGGGGACTGGCCGATGTACCGGGGGAATCCGGCGTTGACCGGGGTGGTGGAGGGTGTGTTGCCGGCAAAGCCACAGCTTCTGTGGACCTTTAAGATTGGGGACGAAGTGAACTCGTCTGCGGCCATTGTTGGCGGGCGGGTGTACGTGGGCAGTTCCAGCTCCACGGTTCACTGCCTCTCGCTCGAGACGGGGAAACCGCTCTGGAGTTTTCAAACGAGTGGCCCGGTGGAATCGTCGCCACTCATCCTCGATGGGCGTCTCTACATTGGCGACTCGAACACGAATGTATACTGTCTGGACGCATTGACAGGCCGGCAGGTGTGGCAATTTGGGATGGATGACAAAGTCAAGAGCAGTCCAAACTGGGTGGCGTCCGTGGACGGCAAGACCAAGCAGATATTGGTCGGCGGGTATGATTTCAAATTGTACAGCCTGACGGCGGACACGGGCCGGACGAACTGGGTATACGAGACGGGAAACTACATCAATGGATCGCCGGCGGTGGGCGATGGGAAGACGGCATTTGGCGGTTGCGACGCCATTATCCATGTGCTCGATGTGACCACCGGAGCGCGTTTGAAGCAGGTCGAAGCGGGCGCCTACATTGCGGCCTCCGGAGCGATTGTGGAGGGGCGGCTCTATGTCGGACATTACGAGAACGAGCTTCTCTGCGTGGATTTGAACGAGGGCCGAGTTGTCTGGCGGTACCGAGACCGGGCGTTTCCCTTCATGTCCTCGCCCTCGGTCACCACGAACCGCGTTCTGGTGGGAAGCCGTGACAAACGGCTCCACTGTATTGAGCGTGAGTCCGGTAAGGCCGTTTGGACGTTTCCAACCCGTGGGAAAGTGGAAGCATCGCCGGTCGTTTGCGGGAACCGGGTGTTGATCGGGTCGGATGACGGCCGGATCTATATGCTGAACCTGGAGGACGGCCGGGAGCTCTGGCAGCACGAAATCGGGAAACCGGTGCAAACATCGCCGGCGGTGGCTGATGGGCGCTTCGTTTTTGGCGCGAGTGATGGAGTTATCTATTGTTTTGGTGCGAAATGAAAACTCGAAAGAAACCGATGAACGACCGCTTACCGGGGGGGCTTCGGTGGGTAAACGCTGAGGGGTTGCTATGACTGATCCGGAAGAGCCGATTGTATTGACGTCGAGTGCGCCGCCGTTGCAGCGGGAGACGACCGTCGGCAATTATTTTGTTTCGAACTATCCGCCCTTCTCGTTTTGGAAGACGGAGAATCTTCCCGATTTCCAGGCGGCACTCGACCGCGAACCGAAGCCCGGGCTTCCGTTGGGAATTTACACGCACATTCCGTTTTGCCGGAAGCGATGTCACTTTTGCTACTTCCGGGTCTACACCGACAAGGATTCCGCGGCGATCAAGAGTTATCTCGACGCCGTTTTGCGGGAACTGAGCCTCTATGCTTCCCGGCCATTCATTGGAGGGCGGAAACCTGGTTTTGTCTATTTTGGGGGCGGGACCCCGAGCTATCTATCGGTGGAGCAGCTGCGCTTTCTGTCCGATGGGATGAAGCGGCTGCTGTCCTGGGACGAGGTCGAGGAAGTCACGTTTGAATGCGAGCCTGGGACGCTGACCGATCACAAACTGAAAGCGATCCGCGAGATGGGAGTGACCCGCCTGAGTCTGGGCATCGAGAATTTCGACGATCACATTCTGGAAATTAACGGGCGGGCCCACCGCAGCCTGGAAATTGGGAGGGCGTATCGTTACGCCCGAGAGATCGGTTTCCCGCAAATCAACATCGACCTGATTGCGGGAATGGTGGAGGAGACCGATGAGAACTGGCGGGAATGCATCCGGAAGACCGTCGAGTTGGCGCCCGATTCGGTGACGATTTACCAGATGGAAATTCCGTTTAACACGACTCTCTACCAGCAGATGCGGGCCGAAGGCAAACTCGTGGCGCCGGTGGCGGATTGGGACACGAAGCGCCGATGGGTAGACGAAGCCTTCACGGAACTGGAACGGGCGGGGTACGCGGTGGCAAGCGCGTACACGGCGGTTAAATCGAAGGAGCAAACCCGATTTGTGTACCGGGACCGATTGTGGGCGGGAGCGGATCTATTGTCGCTGGGAGTCGCCAGCTTCGGTCATATCGGGGACACTCATTACCAAAACCACCACGATTTTGATCCTTACATTGCGGCGCTGAACCGAGGTCAGCTGCCCGTTTATCGCGCCTTGACGCCCACCGCCGAGGAACGGTACATCCGCGAGTTCATTCTCCAGCTTAAGCTTGGCAGCGTCAGCGCCGCTTATTTTGCGGGAAAATTTGGAGTCGATCCCCGCACCCAGTTCGCGGGGCCGCTCGGCGTCTTGAAGGAGCAGGGGCACCTGACCCAGAAAGAGGATCGCATCGGCATCACCCGCGCCGGATTACTGCAAGTGGACCGTTTGTTGCATGAATTCTTCCGTCCGGAACATCGTGGAGCCCGGTATGCCTGATACCCAGCACACGGTCGCGCCCGCAGTGGATCGCTCCGGGTTGCTTTTCCCGCTTGATGCGCTGCACCGGCGCGCGGGTCGATCCCTTCCGTTGGCCATTCCTCTTCCCCCCGAAGCGTTGCCCGAGCCTGAGCGGTCCCTGCTGGTACATGAGCGGGACATGACCCGGACGTTGGAGCAGTTTCACCGGGGCACGATCCACCTCGAGTTGCTGTCCTGTCATCAAGAGGACGGTGCGTATTGGCGGGAGGTGGTCTTGCGGTTGGATGGTTCCGAAAAAGCGGTGGAATTCGGCGCTGCGCGCATCGTGCTCGATCACTTTGATGAACCGTGGAGAAGCCAGATCGTCGAGGGGTATCGTCCGCTGGGAGGAATTCTCAATGCCCGGGGCATCCGCTATCGCAGTTCGCCGGATGCGTATTTTTCCCTTACCTCCGATCCGTATGTGACCAAGGCGTTGGGTCTCCAAGGGGCGCCAACCCTTTATGGAAGACGCAACCGGCTTCGCTCGACGGAAGGAGATCTCCTCGCGGAAATTTTGGAGATTCTTCCGCCCCAGTGACCCCGATCACTCAGCGGACTCCGTTTCGGCGGGGCGGACTTGTGGAAACGGAAAAATGGAGTAGGCATTTCTCCTGAAAGAGTTGACGTATGAATCGGATAGAATTCGCGGATGGGGTCGTGATTGGCGGCGGGCCGGCGGGGTGCGCCACGGCCACCGTATTGGCCGCCCACGGGCATCGGGTGATCGTGTTTGAGCGGGAAAAGTTTCCCCGATACCACATCGGAGAATCGTTGATCCCGTTCACGTATCCCGCGTTGGAACGGATCGGGATGATACCCAAGCTCCGGCAGTCCGCGTTCACTCGGAAATATTCGGTCCAATTTGTCGCCCCCTCGGGGCGCGCATCCCAGCCGTTCTATTTTTACACACGGTACGATCGCGAAACGGTGGCTCAGACCTGGCAGGTCCTCCGGTCCGAGTTTGATCAGATGTTGATGGAAAACGCCCGCGAGAAAGGAGCGGACGTTCGCGAGGAGACAACCGTGGTGGAACTGCTCAGGGAAGGCGATCGGACCGTTGGGGTGCGGGTGCAGGAAAAGTCCGGAAAGCAGTACGAAGTACGCTGTTCGGTGGTGGTGGATGCCAGCGGCCGAGAGGCGATCGCCGCCACCCGCAATGCCTGGCGCCGGGGCGATCCGAAGCTAAACAAGGTGGCGGTGTGGACCTATTATCGAAATTCGCAGCGGGATTCCGGTCTGGATGAAGGGCAGACCACGGTGGCGTTCATCCCGGAAAAAGGGTGGTTCTGGCATATCCCACAGCACAACGGCATGGTCAGTGTCGGCGTCGTGGCGGAGGGCAAGTACCTCACACGAGGCGGCCTCCGGGATCCCCAGCAGATCTTCGAGCGGGAAATTGGGGAGAACAAGTGGATTGAGTCCCGGTTGACGACGGGCGAGTGCACAGGTGAGTACTGGCTGACGGGGGAATACACCTTCCGTTCCGAATATTGTGCGGCGGACGGCCTCGTGCTGGTGGGTGACGCGTTTGGATTCCTGGATCCGGTTTTTTCGTCGGGCCTCATGATCGCCTTGAAAAGTGGCGTCATGGCGGCGGATGCAATCCACGACGCATTAGGGAGGGGGCGTGTGGTCGCCGGGGACTTCGCTGGGTACGGACAGGTGATGCGGGAGGGGATTGAGAATATGCGCAAGTTGGTTTACGCCTTTTACGACCCCAACGTAAGTTTTCGGACCGTGACCGATAAACATCCCGAAGTTCTCGGAGATATTACCGATTGTCTCTCGGGGGATGTGAACAAGGATTTTGGCCGTCTCTTCCGGGCGTTGAGTGAATGGACGGCCGTGCCGGGTGATCTACCTTACGGTGCGCCGATGCCGGCGGTTACGGCGGAAATCGGAGGACGGTGAGCGGGGGGGGCGATTTTGCCTCATTTTGTTATGGGTGAGCATCCATTTCCCTGCTGGATGGACTCGATAAAGTTTCCGACTAAGTTTCCGACTAAGCTGGCCAATGCGGTCACAGAAGTGGCTAATCTCCAGGGCTGCGCTGGAGCCGAACTCAATTCAAGATTGCAAACTGCCCGTGGAAGAGACAGAGACTCCTCGTCAATGCATCCTTTAATCCATCCTCTTGCTCGCGCTCGATTCCGCAGAATGCGTCGCGCCTTTACCCTGATCGAGCTGCTCGTGGTCATCGCAATTATCGCCATACTGGCCGGAATGCTCCTGCCAGCGCTCTCCAAGGCCAAAGCCAAGGGCTTGGGCGTACGCTGCATGAGCAACCTGCGACAGATGGGCATCAGTCTGGTTACCTTCTCCGACGATAATGGATTTTATCCGGTCGGGATTAATCCGGCACGCGGCAATTCGTGGATTTGGCCGACCCTGCTGCGGGAACATATCGGCACGGGTCGCAATGTGGATCTTTTCAAGTGCCCGTCGGCACCGCCCCAGGCTCAATGGCGAGTTCTGTTTGGAAGCAAACTTCCCGCCGAAGATGGGTATCTCGCCGACGAAGTCCGGCTTATTCCGGGGAGCACGAACTTTATGAGCTACGGCTACAACGTTTGGGGGGCTTTCGCCGGAATAATTCCCAATCAGGGTCTCGGCGTTTACAAGGGGGATCCGATTGCCGGCGAAACCAAACCTTCGTCGATTGTCAACCCGACCGAGATGATTGCCATCGGCGACAGCAACTGGGACTTGAAACGCAAGGGTGACCGGGATTGGAGCGGATTTATCGGGATGTACGAAGAGCGGCAGTGGCCGCTCGACTTGCATAACTTCCGGGCGAACATCCTCTTTTGCGACGGCCACGTCAGCGCGGAGCGGCGAACGGAATTGGCGGCGCAATTACAAAAGGATTTGGGCCCCAAAGAACGCGTGGGTCGGCGTTGGAATCGTGATAATACGCCACATTTAAATGGGAAGTAGTTTCTTCTGTTCTATTGTGGGCCTCTCGCGGCCAGCCCAGCGGTTGAGAGATGCCGATTGTATCGAGTGCGGGCAATGGCCCGAGAGTTTCAGAACTGAAGAATACGCGTGTGATTATGATAGCCTCCGAAAAATCGTTCGAACCGCACAGCAGTAGCCCTTTGCCCAATTCAAAACGCGTGTACGTGGCGGGAAATATCCATCGGGACTTGCGTGTTCCCATGCGGGAAATCGAGCTCTCTCCGACGAAAAGCTTTACCGGCAACCTCGAGCCAAACGCCCCGGTGCGAGTCTATGATTGCTCCGGTCCGTGGGGAGACCCTGAGCATGCAGGGCAGGTCACAGACGGCCTCCCGGCGCTGCGAGCGCCGTGGATTCGTGCCCGAGCGGATGTCATGGAGTACGAGGGGCGAGCGGTTAAGCCGCAGGACAATGGATATCTATCCGGCACGCACGCCGAGTATGCCAGCAAGGCCGAAAAGAATCGTCTCGTCGAGTTCCCTGGGCTCCACGGCCACCGCCGCCGCCCGCTGCGAGCGTCGAAGGGGCATCCGGTCACGCAGTTGTGGTATGCGAAGCAAGGCCTCATTACGCCGGAAATGGAATACATTGCTCTGCGCGAAAATCTGGGACGAGCTCGGCTGGCCGATCTTTCCGACGACAACGCTCGGGACGATTTGGAGAAACAACACGCGGGTTCATCCCAAACCGCCGCGTTCTCTCCATCGGTATTTTCCCGTTTCCCCCAACGAATCCCCGCCGAGATCACCCCCGAATTCGTGCGGTCTGAAGTGGCTGCCGGACGCGCCATCATTCCGGCAAATATTAATCATCCCGAATTAGAACCGATGATTATTGGGCGCAACTTTTTGGTGAAGATCAATGCCAACATCGGCAACAGTGCGGTGGCGTCGAGCATCGAGGAGGAGGTTGAGAAAATGCGCTGGGCCACCAAGTGGGGCGCGGACACCGTGATGGACCTTTCGACCGGAAAGAATATTCATGCGACCCGGGAGTGGATCCTGCGCAACTCGCCCGTGCCAATCGGGACTGTGCCGATTTATCAAGCGTTGGAAAAGGTTGGAGGCAAGGCCGAGGAACTTACCTGGGAAATCTACCGCGACACCTTGATCGAGCAGGCGGAGCAAGGGGTCGATTATTTTACCGTTCACGCCGGCGTTCTCCTGCGGTTTATTCCGCTCACCGCACGGCGCATGACCGGCATCGTGAGCCGCGGTGGCAGCATCATGGCCAAGTGGTGTCTCGCGCATCATCAGGAGAGTTTCCTCTATACTCATTGGGATGATATTTGCGACATCATGGCGGCGTATGACGTGAGCTTTAGCATTGGCGACGGGTTACGTCCGGGTTCGATTGCGGACGCCAATGATGAGGCCCAGTTTGGCGAACTCAAGGTGCAGGGGGAATTGACCACTCGAGCCTGGGCGAAAGGGGTGCAAGTGATGAACGAAGGCCCCGGCCATGTGCCGATCCACCTGATAGAGGAGAACATGGTTAAGCAGTTGGAGTGGTGCCACGAGGCTCCGTTTTACACGCTGGGTCCGCTGACCACGGATATCGCGCCGGGCTATGACCACATCACCAGCGGAATTGGTGCCGCGATGATCGGTTGGTACGGTTGCGCGATGCTTTGCTACGTGACACCCAAGGAGCACCTCGGTTTGCCCGACAAGAAAGATGTCAAGGAGGGTGTCATCGCGTACAAGATTGCCGCGCATGCGGCCGACCTTGCCAAAGGCCATCCCGGCGCGCAGTACCGGGACAATGCCCTTTCTAAGGCGCGGTTTGAATTCCGCTGGGAGGATCAATTCAATCTCAGTCTCGACCCGGTGACGGCGCGCGAGTTCCACGACGAAACCCTCCCACAGGAAGGTGCCAAAACTGCCCACTTCTGTTCGATGTGCGGGCCGCACTTCTGTTCGATGAAGATTACGGAAGACGTTCGCCGGTACGCCGCTGAATTGGGCATCGCCGAGCAGGAAGCTCTCAAACGTGGGATGGAGGAAAAATCCAAGGAGTTCGTCGAAAAGGGCGCGGAGGTTTATTCGAAGGCGTGAGGGACAGGGCAGTTTCAAGATTTTGACTTTAAGGAGGCAGGTGAAACAAAAGACGATGTAAAACTGGACAAAACTCGCTGACTTTATTTAACTGCCGGCATGGCCGAGCCTTTTACGCTACCCGAGCACGAGCAACAAACGCTTTTGGA
>CAMAUY010000122.1 GCA_945861565.1 Akkermansia muciniphila | reverse complement strand
CATGGCTTCAAGAAGCCATGCGCTTACTTTCAAGCGTGGCCATTGTGAAAAATCAGCCGAGTTCTCAATATCCCGCCTGCCTATTGTTCTTCCGCGGGTCCATCCTTCAACCAATCCGGCCAATCCACTTTTCTTGAAACTGCCCTGCTCGAAGCTGCGGTCACGATCTTTGTGCTTGCGTCTCACGCGGTAGTACTTCCCGCGAGGATTCGTACCGACAATCGATTTCCTAGCCGACCGATCTCCCAGCCATGGGAGCCCGGGCCAAAAGGTGTTGAGGGAGCCTCGTCCGGCGGGGCGGAGATCCCTCTGAAATTGTTCCCTACTGCGAGAAACCCGTTGCGCTGGCTTCCGCCTCTCGTCGGCACCACGCAGGCCCGAAGGGCAAGAGCATAAACCGACCCCATGGTCTGATCGGGCTCAGAACCGCGGTCGTCGAGAGCGGCCCAGGACTCCGGGCGGACCCCGCGAAGCACGGTCAACGGAGACTCGTCTCGGCCGATTTTCTCGCTTAGGTAGCTACTTTTAGTCATTAGCGTGGGGTGCAGAGTACCTGATTTGAAAGGGGAAGTTCGTCGGGGTTTCCAGCAATTACTGGAGGTTTTCTGGCTTTTTGGCACCTTTTTACCACATTTGTTGAAAATTTGTTGCAAACGGCTCCATGGGCCGGGGGGGGGGATTGGATACTTACTATTAAGTATACGCAAGGAATTTGTTGCAGCTTCCGGGTTAGTCGGGGCGCACCGAAGTACTGCCACCGTGGGCAATGGCTGGGATCCGGTGCACTAAACCCCAAGCATTGGCTTCCCTACACCAAAGGGAAGGGCGGGCTGGCGGCGATCCAATGGAATCCGATAGGGAATCAGCCGTCTTCGACGACCTCCGGCCTGGAAAGGGCGCCCGGAACCGCGGATTTCACGGATCTCACGGGTGAAGAAAAGGTTACATCCCAGCGGGTTTTCAGCGGGCAGCTTATTATCCGGGTGACTCACGTCATTCGCTATTTTGTATAAACATTTACTTATTAAATTGATAGCGGCCCAGGACTCCGGGATTAGGAGTCAGGGATGACTATTGATGTTGTTCTCGATGTTGATCAATTTCTTGAGCCTGCCACGGAAGCTGCGATTGGATTATGAAGGGGGCATTGATCACGTGATGAATCGCGGGGACCGCAAGGAGGCGATCAATCTCGATGACCCGGATCGACAGCGTTTCGTGGAAACGCGAGTGGACAAGGACTTGGAGTCGCGTCCGAAAGGGGATGAGCAAAGGGCGGAGAGGGTGGTGCGCCTGCGGCGCGGAAACGACGATGACCTGGCTTTGGATTGCAGAGCAACTAATGGGCTCTTTTTATGCCGCTCCTACGGAGCTTGCCTTGTGGGCTGGTGGCGTTTCTATAAACATGGCGCTCCTCCGGAGCTGAACTGGGTCTGAGCGCCCTTCATAACGCCACGATTTTGCTGCGAACCAGGAATTTGGCCTGCTTTACTCTCGGCCAACAGCCTCGAACGTCCCACCCTGCTTTCTTTCGCGCTCAGGGGACAGGCTCTACTCTACTTTAGTCATCTCTGACCCCTATCCTGACCCCTATACGGAAGGGCAGTGCCCGCCGACTACGGCTGTCGGGACGCTTCCCAGAGTCTCACATATTCATCGCGCACGCTGGCGTCGAGTCGCACTCCCAAGTCCCGCGAAAGGCGGAGAGCCGTAATGAGATCCTGAACATCGGCAAGATCCCGCAGGCGGTGCGGGGCGGTGAGGCCGGAGGCGAGTTTGAGTTCGATAAGCCCTTCGAGTGCGATGACGTTAATGCCGTCAATCTGAACGCCGGCGGAGGATGGGTCAGGAAAGGCGACGGGCTTTGCCTTGCCGTCGCCAGGAAATTCCCCGGTGCAGAGGATTTCCACCGGCACTTTCGTCTGTGCATCAAGGTACGCGCGGCGCGCACCAGGAAATTTCGCCACGTAGCCGCGCCCCACGCACCGCTCCTCGAATGCTCTCAGTCCATCCGTCGTCAGCAGTATATCCACATCTCGCGTCATCCGCTCATAACCGTGAAGTGCCAGCGCCATCCCGCCGACGAGCACGTAGGGAATCCCTTCTTTGTCCAGCCGGGCGGCAAGACGTTCCAAAGTCGAGTGGGTGGCATCTTGTTTCATGAAAAACGCCTCGGCGTCACGCAGACGCTGCCGCGGGGAGCCGATTGCAGGCGTTGCGACAGGGGTTAGAGACATGGCTCCAGACTGGCACGTGAATCGTTCTGCAGCATCAGAATTTCTCACTTGGCCGGCAGCACCTGCACCGTGAGGGAGGAGGCGGTGTTTCCTCCCCGGAAAACACGGTGCGTGGCCTTCACAAAATCCTCCAACTTGGCGGTCGGGATGTTCACGAAGGTTTGCGGGTTTCGGTCCACCAGCGGGAACCAGGAACTTTGCACCTGGACCATGACGCGATGGCCGCGTCGAAAGGTGTGGAAGATATCGGGAATCGAGAACTCGATCTTTGTCAATTCGCCCGGCGTGAACGGTTCGGGTTTCTCGAAGCTCTTCCGGAATTTCCCGCGGAACACGTCGCCGCGCACGAGCTGCTGGTAGCCACCCATCGCCACCGATGCAGGATTCGGTTTTGGGTCGGGGAAGTCGCCCGCATAGACGTCGACCAACTTCACCACCCAATCGGCATCCGTCCCGGTGGTGGACACGTGCAATGTCGCCTTGAGCGGCCCGGCCAAGGTGAGATCCTCCTCCAATGGATCGGTCTCGTACACCAGCACGTCCGGGCGCGATGCGGCAAAGCGTTGATCGTGAACGGGATACCCCCTCGGATAACCGGTGGTAGGTTCCAACGTGTAAGGCACGGGCTTGGCCGGGTCGCTCACGTACTCGTCGAAGGTATCCCGGGCATCCGCCGGCGCGGCAAAGCCAAGCCCACCTCCCGCGTGAAAGTAGAGAGTGCGCGCCGTGGTCTGCTTCGGCGGCCAGGCGTCGAACCGTCGCCATTGATGCGTGCCGGTCTCAAAGATGTGCGCTTCGGTCGGAGTATAGTTGGTGTCGCCCTTGAGGAAATGGCGGAAAAACGGCAGCTCGATCTTCTCCCGATAGAACTCCGACGTCTTTCCGTGGAAATTGATGTCACCCAGTTTAGCACCGTCGCCTCGTCCCCAGCCGCCGTGGGCCCACGGCCCCATGATGAGCACATTGGTGATGCCAGGGTTCATCCGTTCCGTCCAACGATACGTCTCCAGTGGACCGAACAAATCCTCCGCGTCGTACCAGCCGCCGACGGTCATCACAGCGCATCGGACATTCTTGAGATGCGGACGGATGTTGCGCGCCTGCCAATACGCGTCGTACGTCGGGTGCGCTAGAAATTCGTTCCACTCCGGTGAACGGCCTTTCAGCAGCAGTTTGTCCGAGTTTGCCAGCGGTCCCATGCGCAGAAAGAAGTCGTAACCGTCCGGAGTCTTGAAGTTGAACGGCTTTAAATCTTCGTGCAGGGGATCCTCCGCACGCTGGGCGAAGGCGTGGAAGAAACCGAAGTTCTGGGAGAGAAAGAACGCCCCATTGTGATGGAGGTCATCGCCGATGAACCAATCGGCGATCGGTGCCTGCGGGGACGCGGCCTTGAGCGCCGGATGCGAATCAATCATCCCCATGGAGGTGTAGAATCCGGGATAAGAAATGCCATACATGCCGACATTGCCATTGTGGTTCGAGACGTTCTTCACCAGCCAGTCGATGGTGTCGTAGGCGTCAGAACTTTCGTCCGTGTCCTTGGGTCCCTTGTTCGGATTGAACGGGCGCACGTGGAGGTATTCGCCCTCTGATCCATAGCGGCCGCGCACATCCTGTGTTACGAGAATGAAACCATCTTTCGCCAGTGTTCGAAACGAGCCGACCGGATCGTTGTAGTTCTCGGTCCCGTACGGCTTCAGAGCATACGGCGTGCGCGTCAGCAGGATGGGCCACGGTTGCGAGTCGTCCTTCGGCACATAGACGCGAGTGAAAAGCCGAACGCCATCGCGCATCGGAATCCGGTGTTCGTACTTGGTGTAATGCTCGGCGAACCAGACGGCATTGGTGTCGACCGTCGGTTCCGCCGCGAGAGCGAACCGCGGAGCGAGCGTCAGGAAGAGCGCGAGGAAAGGAAATGCAAGACGCGGGTCGTTCATACGATGCAGTGTTCTCAAAGGTCGCGGACGGGGCAAGGGTAACCTGCGGAGCGTCTTTCTGACCCAGTCTTGTTGATTCAATGCCCGCCCATCAAGACAACGGCAACCAGAGTACCGAGCAAAACGAAAAGCAACACCGCTAGCCAACGTGCAATCGTGCGCCAAGGAATGTCTTCGGCGTCTGGTTGTCCCGGGAAGACTTGTTCGGCTGTCCAGGTACGCTTGATCCGGGAATGAGCGACCCCCCAAATCCGCGGATAAGGAAGCCGCGAAGAAGAACCGCGGATGAACTCGGATTGACGCGGATAGAAGAGGCCTGGAATCTGGGTCGATCGGCGTTTATCCGCGGTTCCCACTCCTCTTTCGTCGGTGGCGACGAATTCAATACTCATGGCAAGCACTGTCTTCTGGGAAATAAGGCTGCGTGCCTGTGTTCAATCCAGCATAGATAACAACTGCACGCGGAGAAAAGGCACCGTCGAGAGCATTTTCTCTCATTTTCAGATTCCTATCCGCGGATTTGGGGGACCCGGAGTCCCATTGACGAACGCGGAATTGTGCAGAACATGAGCCTCCTTCGTGCAGACAATTCTAAAATTCCGGCCGCGTGATGAATCTCATTCTGCGGGCGATATTCCGCGGGGAATCCGAAACGTCCCGCTGCGACTATTGTTTTCGGGCTTGGTTCTGTCGTGGATGTTGGTGCTGGCACCCGGTTGCAGCCGGCCAGCCAACGTGGGATGGCAGGGCTACGTCGAAGGCGATTTTCTCTATCTCGGGCCGTCTGTTGCCGGGCGGATCGAGATCGTGTCGGTGGCCAAGGGTTCGCAAGTGGAATCCGGTGCGGAACTCTTCCGATTGGAGCGAACCCAGGAGCAGGCCGCACAGCGCGAAGCCTCGGAACGGGTTCGCCTACTCGCGGCTCGACTCGCCGACTCACGGAAGGGACTTCGGCCAACGGAAATCGCTTCGCTGGAAGCCCGCCTCGCGCAGGCCGAGTCCGGAGCGGCGCTCAGCCGCCTGCAACTGGAGCGCGCCGCCACTCTGCGAGAACAGCACGCCGTCGCGGAGGACGAGTTTGACCGTGTCCGGCTGAATCACGTGGCGACCACCAATCTCGTCGTCGAAATTCAAGCGCAACTCGCGACGGCTCGACTGGGAAGCCGCATTGATCTGATCCACGCCGCCGAGGCAGAGCTGGACGCAGCGCGCGCGGCCTTAGATCGGGTCGACTGGAGCCTGGAGCAAAGAACACTCAAGGCTCCGACCGCCGGGCTGGTGTACGACACGGTGTATCGGGCCGGGGAACATGTCTTGGCCGGCAGCCCCGTGGTCATCCTCCTACCGCCGGAAAATATCAAAGTCCGCTTCTTTGTCCCGGAAGCCGAACTCGGCGCGCTCAAGACGGCCGATCGCGTCACGATTGCGATCACCGGAAGGTCGGCTTCGATTTCAGCACGCATTACTTATGTATCACCCAAACCCGAATTCACGCCACCCGTGCTCTACAATCGGGACAATCGTGCGAAGTTGGTCTATCTGATCGAAGCGACGCCGGACGATGCCTCCGTGGCCCGGGACCTTCACCCCGGCCAACCCGCCGATATCACCCGCTGACACCATGGCTCCAGGCACTCACGTCATTGACGTCACCGGGATCACCAAACGGTTTGGTGACAAGACCGTCGTCAATCGCATTGACCTCCAGGTGGATCGCGGGGAGATCTTCGGGTTCCTTGGTCCAAACGGCAGCGGCAAGACGACGTTCATCCGAATGCTTTGCGGGCTGCTCACGCCGGAATCGGGAAGCGGCACCTGCCTCGACTACAACGTCCTCACCGAACAGCGTCAAATCCGAACGCACGTCGGGTACATGACGCAGAAGTTCAGCTACTATGAGGATCTCAGCCTCCGAGAAAATCTCGACTTCATCGCCCGGGTGTACGCCGTGCCCGACCGGCGAAATGCCGTCGACAAGGCGCTCGATCGGCTCGGGCTCACGGGCCGCAGTCATCAACTTGCCGGGCAGCTGTCGGGCGGATGGAAACAACGTCTGGCGCTGGCAGCCTGTCTGATTCATTCGCCCCAATTGTTGCTCCTGGATGAACCCACCGCCGGAGTGGACCCGAAAGCACGGCGGGAATTTTGGGGGGAATTGCACCGCCTGGCGGCCGAAGGAATGACGGTTCTGATCACCACTCACTATATGGACGAGGCCGAACGTTGCCATCGTCTTGGGTACATCGCCAACGGGACCCTTCTGGCGATGGGAACCGTTGCGGAGGTGATTGCTTCCGCCGGATTGACGACCTTTGAGGTTTCTGGGCCGGGTTTGGTTCCACTGGCTGATTCGCTTCGGAAATGTGATGGAGTGGAACAGGTCGTTGCCTTCGGCAACACCTTACATGTCACCGGTCGGGACGCTGATCGAATGCAAACGGCTCTCCGGTCCTGGCGCACGAATCCGTCCTATATTTGGCGATCAATACCCAGTGGGCTTGAGGATGTGTTCATAAGCCTCATGGGCCGTTCTTCCGAGCAATTCAAATGAGCCCCTTCGCGTTTCATCGTTTCTGGGCGGTGGTGTTGAAGGAGTTTGTCCAAATGAAGCGGGACCGGCTCACGTTCGCCATGATGATCGGCATTCCGCTGATCCAGCTAACTCTTTTTGGGTTTGCCATCAACTCGGATCCGAAGCATTTGCCGGCCGCAGTCCTCAACGCGGATCATGGGCCGTTTGCACGAACGATGGTGGCAGCGATGCAGCAGAGCGACTATTTTAAGTTCACGCGGGAGGTTGGCACCGAAATCGAAGCCGCAAAACTGCTCCAGATCGGTGCCGTGCAATTCATCGCGACCTTTCCCGAAGATTTTTCCCGACATCTCCTGCGGGGCGAGCGGCCGACGATATTGATCGAAGCCGACGCCACGGACCCGGCTGCCACGGGGCCCGCGCTGGCTGCGATGCGCTCGTTGGCCGACACCGCGCTCGATCGCGATCTACGGGGTCCCCTGGCTCGGCTCAAGGGCATTCCTGCGGCCGTGAAACTCAGTGTGCATGCTCATTACAATCCCGAGAACAACACCCAGTACAACGTGGTGCCGGGCCTCATGGGCGTCGTCTTAACCATGACGATGATCATCATTACGTCGCTGGCCATCACCCGCGAGCGCGAGCGCGGTACGATGGAGAATCTGCTGTCAACCCCGGCCCGTCCGCTCGAGGTGATGGCGGGAAAAATTCTCCCGTATATTCTCGTCGGCTACGTCCAGGTGACATTGATCCTGATGGCGGCGCGCTTCATCTTTCACGTGCCGATGGTTGGAAGCCTGGTGCTGCTCTATTCAGTCGGCCTGCTGTTCATCGCGGCGAATCTCGCGGTTGGAATCACATTTTCGACTCTCGCCAGCAACCAACTCCAGGCGATGCAGATGGCATTTTTCTTTTTCCTACCTTCGATTCTTCTCTCCGGTTTCATGTTTCCCTTTCGGGGAATGCCGGTCTGGGCTCAATGGCTCGGAACGTGTCTGCCGCTGACCCATTTCCTCCGCATCGTACGGGGCATTCTTTTGAAGGGCAGCACGCTCTCCGACATCGCGCCGGAACTTTGGCCACTGGCGCTATTCATGGTCGTTGCGATGACCATCGGCGTGAAACGCTACCGCCAGACGTTGGATTGAACCTTTCGAAAAATCTTGGCGATTGCATGGGAACGGCCGCGCACGTAGGACTATATCGTCACGCTGCATTCATGAATCTCATCCACTGCCTTGCCTTCGGCTCTTGCCTGCTCGCACTAGCCACGCCGATTCGCGCCGCCCACGCGATTCCTCCCGAGCAACGGCAATTCTTCGAGCAAAAAATTCGCCCCGTGCTCGTTGAATATTGCTACGAGTGCCACAGCGCGCAGACGAAGAAAGTCAAAAGTGGCCTGCTGCTCGACAGCAAAGAGGGATGGCAAAAGGGTGGCGATGCCGGCAAACCGGCTGTTTTGCCGGGTGACACCGAAAAAAGTCTCCTGCTCCGCGCTGTCCGGCATGACGATCCCGATCTCGCCATGCCGCCAAAGAAGCCTAGACTCTCCGACTCGATCATCGCGGATCTGACGGCATGGGTGAAAATGGGGGCACCCGATCCGCGCGACGGCGCGGGTGAAACTCGGCGTGGCGATAAATCGTGGTGGTCGTTACAACCGCTCGCCCGGTCCGAGCCGCCGAGCCCCCGTGGCATGACTGACCTGTGGTCGATCAGCGCGATTGACCGGTTCATTTTCGCGAAGCTTGCGGAGAATGGTCTGAAACCCAGTCCTCCCGCCGGCCGCCGCGCCTTGATTCGCCGCGTCTCGTACGATTTGACCGGCTTGCCCCCCTCCCCGGAGGAAGTCGAATCGTTTCAGAACGACACGAATCCGGACGCTTACGAGAAGCGGGTGGATCGTCTGCTGAGCTCGCCCCACTACGGCGAGCAATGGGGCCGCCACTGGCTGGATGTCATCCGGTTCGGTGAAAGTCGCGGCTTTGAACGCAACGAAATCATTCTCAACGCCTGGCCCTTTCGCGATTACGTGATTCGTTCCTGCAACGACGACAAGCCCTTCAACCAATTGATGGTCGAGCATCTCGCGGGCGACGTCGTGGGCAAGGAACGCCCCGATGTCGAAATCGGCGTCGCGTTCCTCACCGTCGGGCCCTATGACGACGTAGGCAATGGCGACGCTGTGGCCGCCGCGAACACCCGCGCCGCAACCGTCGATGATATCGTCAGTACGACTGGGGCGGCGTTTCTCGGGCTGACGGTTGGCTGCGCGCGTTGTCACAACCACAAGTTCGATCCGGTACCGACCGAGGATTACTACCGTTTGAAAGCGGCGTTCGACGGGGTGTCGCACGGTCCGCGATCCCTCGCCACCGCCGAGGAACGTCGGCGCCACGATGCGGCCATGAAACCCTTGAACGAACGGCGCACCCAGGTCTCGGCGGAAAAATTGCAACTTGCGAAAGCCGTCATCGAACGCGCTTCGGCCCCGGTCGCGGAAGACAAACTTCTTCGCCCTCCGCCCAGCGCGCATCGGACGGAGGAAAAATTCACCCCGACCGCCGCCCGGCACGTGCGGCTGACGGCACTTTCGCAGTCCGGCAATCCGAAATCCGGTGTGGGCGCGCGCATGGACGAATTCGAAGTTTGGACCGCAGGCGCGGCACCTCGCAACGTTGCGCTCACGACCCGCGGTGGCAAAGCCATCGGAGCCGTCGGGAATGTGGCCAAGGATTTCGACAGTGCCTACAGCGTCGATCTGGTCACGGACGGCAAGTTCAGCGCGCGTTGGTTCATTGGCAGTCCCGCTGTGCTCACGATCACGCTGGCGCAGATCGAAACCATTGAGCGAGTCGTATTCTCTCACGATCGCGTCACTCTCTCGGACACGCCGATCGAAGGTCTCGGCCCCTGCGTGACCGAGTATGAAGTTCACGTTTCCACGGATGGACAATCATGGATCAAAGTCGCCGATTCCTTCGACCGTAAGCCCTTCAACGAAGAACTCGCGCGAGAACGCAAGTTGCGCACCGCGACCGAGGATGAACGCGCGCAACTCGCAGGATTCGACCGGCAACTCGCTGAGATTGAACGGGAAACGCGCCAGATCCCGCCGCTTAGTTCGGTCTGGATCGGGAATTTCTCCCAACCAAAGCAGCCCACGGTCGTGTTCAAAGGCGGCGATCCGATGAGGCAGGGTGAAACGGTGAAGCCTGCCAGTTTGAATGTGCTCGATCAGGTGACCCGGCCCTACGAATTGGACGGCAATGCCCCGGAAGCCGAGCGCCGCCTTGCTCTGGCTCGATGGCTGACGAGTGACGAAAACCCGTTGACCGCGCGAGTGCTCGCAAACCGCGTGTGGCAGCACCATTTCGGCGTGGGTATCGTCGATACGCCGAGCGATTTCGGATTCCTTGGCGGCAGGCCCTCCCATCCCGAGCTGCTCGACTGGCTCGCGCGCCGGTTGCAGCACCACGGTTGGCGGCTTAAGCCCCTGCACCGGGAAATTCTGTTGTCGCAGACCTACCAGCAGTCGTCGGGAGAAGCGGATCCGCTTTCCGGGGTCCGGATTGAGTCGAAAGGGAAGTACGATGCTACGCCCGGAAGAACGACAGCGGACCGGCGGATGACGGATTCACTGATTACGGATTACTCCGCGAATCAGAACAAAGCTCGCAATCTCGACGCCAGCTCACGCTTGCTCTGGCGTTTCCCGCCCCGCCGCCTGAGCGCCGAAGAGGTGCGCGATACGCTGTTGGCGATCTCGGGTACCCTGGATCGCCGCATGGGCGGACCGGGCTTCCGGCTCTACGAATACAAGCAGGACAACGTGGCCACCTATGTGCCGCTTTCCGAGCATGGCCCCGAGACCTATCGCCGTGCCGTGTATCACCACAACGCCCGCGCCTCGGTCGTGGACATTCTGTCCGATTTCGATTTGCCGGACAACGCCTTTCCCGCACCGAAGCGGGCCAACACGACAAATCCGCTGCAGACACTCACGATGCTGAACCACCGCTTCGTGTTCGACATGGCCACCGCATTGCGCGAACGCGCCCCCCGACCCGCCGGCAGCGACGCGACTTCCCAGATCCGCTATGCCTACGCCATGGCTTTCCAACGCGAGCCAACCCCAAGAGAACTGAGCGCTGCCGTGGCGGTGACCCGCGCACACGGATCGGCCGCGTACCGAGCGCTCTTGAATGCCAATGAACTAATCTATATCGAGTGAAGCGTCGCTGCCGCAACGTCTCGATGACAAACCGTTTACACCATGATGCCAGAACCCGCATCCCTTGATCTGACACGACGGCACTTCCTGTCGCAAATCACCACCGGCTTCACCGGCGTGGCGCTAACTCATCTGCTCTCAAACGACTTGCTTGGGCTGGCGGCGAACGGCCCGGTGCGATTGCCAGGGCAGACCCACTTCGCTCCCAGGGCGAAACAGGTGTTGCAGATTTTTTGTCCGGGTGCGGCGTCGCATCTGGACCTTTGGGATTACAAGCCGGAACTCGAAAAACGCGACGGCCAGCCGTTGCCCGGCGAAGAGAACTTTTCCAGCTTTCAGGGCAAGAACGGACCTTTGATGAAGTCGCCGTGGCCCTTCGTGATCGCGGGCCAGAGCGGCAAGCGAATTTCTTCAACCTTGCCCAACATCGCGCAACATGTCGACGACATGGCGTTCATCCATTCGATGACTTCCCGTACGAATACGCATGGACCGGGCTGCGTCTTTATGAATTCGTGCTTCACGCGCGAGGGTTTTCCGGCCGCGGGTGCTTGGGTGAGCCACGCACTCGGCAGCTTGAATCAAAACCTGCCGACGTTCGTGGCAATGCAGGATGTGCGCGGCGAGCCCCCCAACGGCAAGGCGAATTGGTCCAATGGCTTCCTGCCGGCGCAACATCAGGCCGTGACGATGGCCGCGCAGCAGCCGCTGCGCAATCTCAGCCGGCCCGCTGCGGTCAGTGAATCCGAGGAAACGGCGACGCGCGACTTCCTCGCCTTCATCAATTCCGAGCACGCGGACCGGCATCCGGGCGAGAGCGAGTTGCGCGCACGCATGGCCGCCTACGAACTGGCCGCCCGAATGCAACTGGCCGCGCCCGAGGTGAGCGACTTATCCCGTGAGCCAGAGCACGTCCGCAAGCTCTACGGCTTGGACACCGCCAACCCGCTCAAAGCCGCCTACGCCAGCAATTGCCTGCTTGCCCGGCGCTTCTTGGAGCAAGGTGTGCGGTACGTCAGCCTTTATTGCGCCTCGCGAGCATCGTCGGTCGACGGCTTGTTGAACTGGGACGCGCACAAGTCGCTGAAGGCCGATTACGAACGGCATTGCCCGATTTTCGATCAACCCACCGCCGCGCTGCTCACCGACCTCAAGCAACGGGGGCTGCTAAACGATGTGCTCGTCCTCTGGACTACGGAGTTTGGCCGGATGCCGACGCGCCAGGCCACCACGCAGGGGCGCGATCATAATCCCGATGCGTTCACAACGTGGATGATGGGCGCGGGGATCAAAGGCGGCACGAGCTTCGGTGCCACGGATGAATTTGGTCGCCGTTCCGTGCAGGACGTCTGTACCGCGTACGATTTTTACGCGACGGTGCTTCACCTGCTCGGTCTCAACCACGAGAAAATCACCTATTACCACAACGGCGCCGAACGACGGCTGACGGATGTTCACGGCCAGGTAATTCAGGGCGTGCTGGCCTGACCACGCACGACGCAATCACCGCCGAGACTGCATAAATCTCCCATGAAACCGAATTCCTCCCCAATCCCGGCTGTGACGGTCGTCACCGGGCAATCCAGGGGCTTTACGCTCATCGAACTGCTCGTGGTCATCGCCATCATCGCCATTCTTGCCGGCATGCTTCTGCCGGCGCTGGGGCGCGCTAAAGCGACGGCCCAACGAATCAAGTGTGTCAGCAATAACAAACAGATTCTCTTGTGCTTCCAAATGTATGCCGACGATAACATGGATTCCTATCCCCTTTGCGCCGACTGGCAGGCGTCCGGCGGCAAGGATGGAAAGTACGATGTTTTCGTGGCGATGACCAATCGTCCTTTGTACCGCTATCAGGGTTCGCCGGAGATCTTCCGTTGTCCGGCAGATAAGGGGGATATTTTCCGAGAAAAAGTCATTAAAGACTTCAAGACCACCAATTGTTATGTCCAATACGGAAACAGTTATCTAATGGACTGGGCCGTAGACTATGGACGCGTTCGTCGAGTGACGGGCGCTCTCAGCGCACCCAGAAATTCCGACTCGGGAACCTCCATTAAAACGTCTGAGATAGCGCTGAGCTCGGCCAACAAGATCGTCCAGGGCGATTGGATCTGGCCTGTCAATCGCGGCGTCGACGATCGAAAGAGCCAATGGCATAACTACAAAGGCAAGAGTTTGTCCGTCATGAACTTTGGCGACGGTCACGCGGAGGCCTACAGGTTTCCGACCACGCGAGCCGAATCTGATCCGTGGTGGTCCGAGAAACCAGACCCCAACAACGCGTGGTGGTAGGCTCAGCGTGGTTTCATTCGGTCGATTCCCAGTTGCCTTTCACGGTGCGGGTGGTACAAAAAGTCTGCTCCGATTAAGAATGGTACTGCCATGAAACCTAATTCCTCCCCAATCCCAGCCGTTGCGAGTGCCGCCGGGCAGTCCAGGGGCTTTACGCTCATCGAACTTCTCGTGGTCATCGCCATCATCGCGATTCTTGCGGGGATGCTTCTGCCGGCGCTGGCAAAAGCCAAAGCCAAGGCCCATAGCGCCGTCTGCCTGAGCAGTATGCGGCAAATGGCGCTCGGAACGCGATTTTATGCCGAAGACAATAAAGACCACGTCCCGCCGGTGGTGGGCGAGGTGGGCAAATATTGGTTCCATAAAATTGCCCCGTATCTCGGGGCCGATGCGTACAAGACGAACCCGAATGCCAACATTGGGGGCTCGATGCGCATCATGATTTGTCCGAGCACAAAGCGGAAGAGCCTGAAACCGGGGCTCGATGATTCCTGGTGGGGTACGGACAAAATAACTTGGCGAGTTCTACAGGCGGAGGGCAGCTATGGAATGAATCTTTGGCTCGACAACCAGGGGCAGTTTGTCGGTGATTTTCCCAGGGATAAATATTACGGGCAACTCACGACCGCCCCGGCCGACGTGCCTCTCTATGGCGATTCCGTTTGGGTCGGGTCATGGCCGAGTTCGAATGACAGCTCGCCCGTCGACTACAAGGGGGCTGGTTACGGCGGTGCGAGCTTTCCCCATGCGCAGGGGCAATTCATGGCCCGATTCGCCGTCGACCGCCATGCAGGCGGAATCAACATTGGCTATGTGGATGGCCATGCCAATTTGGTAAAAGTCCGGGGATTGTGGGCGGTCAATTGGCATCAAAACTACGTGCCAAACTATAATCCGAAGCTGCGCTGATCCGGCTGCGGACCGAGTGGCGTCGTCGAATGCTCGGGTGATGGCTCGGATCACTCGTCGGAAAAATAATTCATCGGCGCGTGGTCGTTCAGTGACTCATCACGTAAAAGATGACGTTAACCGCCAGGGGGTAGGAGATTTTTTCGGAGAAGTTCTCAAAATAATAGTGGTTGTCACCCTCCCACTCCCAGCCGTCGCCATTGTCCGTATTGTGGGTGGCGAAGACCATCAGGCGGTTCTTGTCATCGAAAATGGCCCTGTGATGGACCGTTCGGGTATCCCCGTCGTGAAACGTTTCCCAGGTGGCACCCGTATATTGGCTCTGCGTGCCGGTGCGCACGTTGGGGACCTGACCTTTGGATTTGATGTCGAAGACGCAATGGTAGAGTTGGTTCGTCAGCGGCAATTCGACGAAATCACGGTCCGAAAAAACCTTTTTCATTATCTGCTCCACGTTGACCCACGCGGAATCACCCCAGAAATCGTCCAACCAGAGAAATCCGCCGTTCAGCAGGTACTTGCGGAGCGCGACCGCTTCTTCATCGCTGAGGTAGAGGCTACCCGGTTCGACCATGTAGATGAAGGGGTAGTCTGACAGTTCCTTTTCGGTCAGGTGGAGAAAAAGCCCGTCCGGGTCCACCTTCATTGACGTCATTTGTTGGAGACGGTACGAAAGGTTCAGGTCGCTGTCAGGCGTGTCGGTTGACCACGGAAAACCCCCGCCGAAGCCCCTGGAACCGTCTCGGCGGCTGCGCTTGATGCGAACAAAGGTGAATCCGTCACGCTCGAAGCCGGGCGCATTCGTCCACACGGGCGTTGGGTTCTGATCCTGGGGAATTTCCCGCGGGGTTCGCGCGGAATCGTAATCATAACTTCGCCCTCCGCCGAAGCCGCCTCCGCCGAAGGGCCCCCCTCCGAATCCGCCCCGTCGCTGAGCCAGGACGACTCCCAAGGCCATCAGCAGGAAAAAAATAATCAACCTGGATGGTTTCATGGCTTCGCAGTTAGTGAGTGGTATGCGCCGTACCGACGGCAATCCAATCCAGTTTCATGGGGAGGAAAGTTTTCCAAAGAATGGACATGAATTTTGACCATGAACCGCGCTCCGTGCGTCCCGGCACATAGGTCGGTGTGCTGTTCGTCGCCATTGGGATTGCTTCGAAAAAGTGGAGAGAGAAAGAGGAGCTTTTTAGTTAGTTGTTTTTGAATTCGAAGTCAACGGGCGATTTGAAGTTGC